>JBBJMS010000137.1:0-9529 GCA_037720315.1 Variovorax sp.
CCGCCGCTCGCCTACCTGCCGCTCATCATCATCTGGTTCGGCATCGACGAACTGCCCAAGGTCCTGCTGATCTTTTTGAGCTGCTTCGCACCGCTGGCCCTGGCCGCGCGCTCGGGCATGCGCAGCGCGTCGCAGGAGCAGATCAACGCCGCCTACTCGATGGGCGCGAGCTACATGCAGGTGATCCGCCATGTGATCCTGCCATCGGCACTGCCCGACATCCTGATCGGCATGCGCATCGCGATCGGCTTCGGCTGGACCACGCTGGTCGCCGCCGAGATGGTCGCGGCCAACATGGGACTCGGACAGATGGTGCTCAATGCATCCAACTTTCTTCGCACCGACATCGTGATCATGGGCATCATCGTGATCGGCGTCGTGGCCTACCTCTTCGATCTGCTGATGCGTTGGCTCGACAAGCGGCTGGTGCCCTGGAAGGGACGCATGTAGCAGCAGCGGCGCGTCGCCCTCACCGTTTGCAAGTCATTCCACAAGGAACAACCATGAAGCTGAATCTGTCCCGACGCGATTTCAACCTGACGGCCGCAAACATGCTGGTCGGCTCGGTCGCCGGAGCCTCGATCCTCGGCGCCGGCAGCGCCTTCGGCCAGGACAAGCAGGTCAACCTCGGGACCTTCGGCAGCATCGACGTGCAGAACTACATCCGCGCGAAGAATGCGATGTCGAAGACCTTCGGACCCGACGCCAAGGTGAACTTCGTCACCGTGCGCGCCGGCTCCGAAGTCATTGCCGCCATGGCCGGCAACAGCCTCGACATGTGTAACCTGGGGTCGAGCCCGATGGTGGTGGGCTACGCCAACGGAGTCAAAGCCTCGCTGGTCTACATCTACAAGAACATCATCGACAGCGAAGCGCTCGTGGTGCAGAACAGCGCCAACATCAAGAAGCTCGCCGACCTGAAGGGAAAGCGGGTTGGCCTGCCCTACAACACCTCGGTGCACTTTGCCGCCCTCGCAGCCTTCAAGACTGCCGGCCTGGGTGTGAACGACGTGCAGTTGATCAACATGCGCGCCGACACCATCGCCTCGGCCTGGACCCGCCGCGAGATCGATGCGGCCTATATCTGGGTGCCCGTGATTCCAAAACTGGTGGAAGACGGCGGCACGGTGATCTTCAAGACCGGTGACCTGAACCGCACGGGTCTGGTCATGTTCGACGCCTTCTTGGTGCGCGACGAATTTAAGAAGAAAAGCCCCGACATGGTCCTCGCCTTCCTGAAGGACTTCGAGCAGATCGCCGCCACCTTCAAGCAGAACCCGAAAGAAGTGGTCGACACGATGACCAAGTTCCTGGGCGTCGATGAAGCGGCGGTGATGCGCTCGCTCAACACCTTCTATCCGGTTCCGGCGAAGGAGCAGCTCACCGACAAGTGGTTGGGCAAGCCGGGCGAGAAGAACTCGGCGGTGGTCAAGACGTTGCAGGTGCAGGCGGAGTTTCTGAAAGACACCAGCCAGATCAATGCTTTGCCGAAGGACATGAACGGGCTCATCGACAGCAGCTTCGTGGCCCAGCTCGCCTGACATGCAAACGGGGGTGCCAGCAGTCAAGGCCCGCTTCCACGAAGTGTCGAAGCGCTTCGGCAGCGGGCCGAACGCGGTGCAGGCGCTCGAGCCGATCTCGCTGGACATCGAGCAGAACGCGTTCGTGTGCCTGGTCGGCCCCTCGGGCTGCGGCAAGAGCACGCTGTTGAACATCCTCGCCGGCTTCGAGACCGCCACCAGCGGCGACGTTCTCATGGATGGCCAGCCGGTGCGCGGGCCCGATCCGCGCCGCGGGGTGGTGTTCCAGCAGGGCGCGCTGTTCACCTGGATGAGCGTGCAGGACAACGTGGCCTTCGGTCCGCTCGCCATCGGCAAGCCGAGGGCAGAGGCGACGCGCATCGCCGCGCAGTACATCGAGATGGTCGGCCTCACCACATTCGCCCGGCGCTATCCGTACGAGCTTTCGGGCGGCATGCAGCAGCGCGTCGGCATCGCCCGGGCCCTGGCGAACGACCCGGAGATCCTGCTGATGGACGAGCCCTTCGCGGCGCTCGACGCGCAGACGCGCGAACTGCTGCAGGAGGAGATCAAGCGCATCTGGCAACAGACCCGCAAGACCGTGCTGTGGATCACCCACAGCATCGAGGAGGCGCTGTTCCTGGCCACCGATATCGTCGTGATGTCGGCGCGGCCGGGGCGCATTAAGGCGCGCTTCAGGCCGCAATTCGCGCTCAGCAAGGACCCGGCCGTGGTCGCGAGCGCGGAGTTCGTGTGCATGAAGGCCGAGATCTTCGGCCTGCTGCGCGAGGAAGCGATTGCGGCGCAGCAGCAGGAGGAAAAGCGATGAGCCGCCCCACCGCCAGCCGGCCGGCACGCTCGCGCTGGATCAACCTCGGCTCCTTCGTCGGCCTGCTGCTGGTCTGGGTCGCGATCACGGCGCCGTTGATTGACGGGAAGCCGCTGGTGGCGCCGCTCTTCCTGCCTTCGCCGATGTCGGTGTTCGACACCTTCCTGATGCTGATGAAGAACGGCTACCAGGGCCGCACCCTCGGCTACCACCTCGGCATTAGCCTGTTCCGCTTCGGCCTTGCCTTCGTACTGACGGTGCTGGTCGCAGTGCCGCTTGGCCTCTGGATGGGCATGAACGAGACCGTCAAGGCCGTGCTCGACCCACCGATCGAGATCACGCGGCCGATGCCCAAGCTGGCGCTGCTTCCGTTGCTGATCATCTGGTTCGGCATCGGCGAGGTCGCAAAGGTGGTCATCATCGTGCTGGCGCTGTTCCCGATCCTCTCGATCAGCTCGATGCAGGCGGTGCGCGGCGTCGGGCGCCGAAAGGTGCAGGCCGCCCTGGCGCTCGGTGCATCGCGAACGATGATCTTCCGTCGCGTGATCTTCCCGGCCAGCCTGCCGGGCATCTTCACCAGCATCCGGGTAAGCATCGGCCTGGGGGTGACGATGCTGGTCGGCGCCGAGATGATCGCCACCAGCGCCGGCATCGCCTACATGGCGATGTCCGCTTCGGATTTCTTGCTGACCAACGTGGTCATCGTGGGTGCGCTGATCATGGCGGTGCTCGGCTACTCGCTCGACCTCTTCGCGCGCGCATTGGAGAACCGCATCGTCCACTGGGGCGGAAAGGAAGGCGAGACCATGCTTCAGAAGCAGCTGCCCCGTCAGGGCATTCCATGGGCCGAGCTCGAAACCGAGCTCGCCGCCGCCGGCAGGCACGACGTGAACTGGCGCGACGGCCGCGCACCGGCCTTCATCCACTATGCCGGCGACGACGTGCTCGAGGTGGCCAAGAAGGCCTACCTGATGTACTTCTCCGAAAACGGACTCGGGCTGCGCGCTTCCACAGTCTGGCCAAGTTCGAATCCGAAGTGGTGGCGATGGGCTCTGTTGCTGCACGGCAGCGATGCGGCGCGGCGCGATGACCACCGGCGGGACCGAGAGCATCTTCCTGGCCGTCAAGGCGGCGCGATGCGGCACTGGCCGGGCCGCGCGCCGGCGGGCGTGCCGCGGATCGTGCTGCCGTACAGCGCGCATCCGGCCTTTGACAAGGCGGCCTACTTCCTGGGCCTGCAGACGGTGCGGGTGCCGCTTCGGCCCGACTTCACCGCCGACCCCTCGGCCATGGCGGCAGAGATCAATTCAGACACGGTGATGCTGGTCGGCTCGGCGCCGGCCTACCCGCACGGCGTGATGGACCCGATCGCGGAGATTGCGGCCGTCGCGCAGGTGCACAGCGTCTGGATGCATGTCGATGCCTGCGTCGGCGGCTACTTCGCGCCCTTCGCGCAGCAGCTCGGCTGCGACGTCCCCGCCTTCGACTTCGGCGTGCCGGGCGTGAGGTCGATCTCTGCCGACCTGCACAAATACGGTTACGCCGCCAAGGGCGCGTCGACGCTGTTCTTCGCCGACCCGGATTCGTTCGCGCACATGGCCTGGAGTTTCGACAACTGGCCGCGCGGCCAGTACATGACGAACACGTTGGTGGGCACGCGGGCCGGCGGCGCCATCGCCGCAGCATGGGCGGTAATGCACTACCTGGGTCACGAAGGCTACCTCCGCATCACCGAACGCGTGCTCGCCACCCGCCGTGCGATAGAGGCCGGCGTCGAGGGACTCGGCATGCACATCCTCGGGCGGCCGGAGCTTTCGATCGTCGCCTACGGATCGTCGCAACACGACATCGGCGCGGTCGGTCAGGGGCTGCTGAAGCGTGGCTGGCTCACCGGCTACGTGACGGGGCCGCCAGGCATTCATCTGATGCTGAACCTCACCCACGAGCCGGTGGTCGACCGGTACGTCGACGACCTGCGCCAGTCCATCGAAGAGGCGCGCGGCACTGCTGCCGGAGGCGAAGTGGCGGCCGTGTACTGAGCGGCTTGGCTACCGGCCTGCTGTGCCTATGCCCGCAGGCCGGTCGTCGGCGTGCACTTCGCTGATCGGCCCGGCACGCCAGATCAGCCAGGCGCAGAACGCGGACACGACACCGGCAAACACCACGTAGGCGCAGATCAGCCAGGGCTCGCCGCCACCCGCCTTGAGCAGCGCGGTCGCCACGATCGGCGTGATGCCCGAGGCGAAGATGCCCGAGAACTGGTAGACGAACGAGATGCCGGTGTAGCGGACCTTGGCATCGAACAGGTCGCAGAAGAGCGCTGCCTCGGGCCCGTACACCGACGCATACAGGATGCCGAAGGGGACGATGATCGCCAGCCAGATCAGGAACACGTTGCCGCCGCTGTGCGTCATGAGCCAGAAGCCGGGGAACGCGGCGACCGCGGTGATCAGCGAGCCCCACATGTAGACCTTGGGCCGGCCGAGCCGATCGGACATGCGTCCGAAGTACGGGATGGTGAAGATCATCACCACCGCCGCCGCCATCACGCCGAGCAGCGCTTCGGTCCGGCTGATCTTGATGGTGCTTGTGAGATAGTTTATCGAGAACACGCCAAAGATGTTGAAGAACACGCCGTCGATGTACCGCGCGCCCATGCCCTTGAGCACGTTGCCCGGATAGCGGCGGATCATGTCCATAAAGGGAATGCGCAGCTCGGCATTGCGGGCTTTCACCGCCGCGAACTCGGGCGTCTCCTGCACATGCAGCCGGATGTACATGCCGACCATCACCATCACCCCGGACAGCAGGAACGCGACGCGCCAGCCCCAGGCCATGAACTGCTCGTCGGTGAGTGCCCAGGAGAGCAGCGCCACCACGCCCGAGGCCATGCACAGGCCGATGGCGAGTCCGATCTGCGGCAGCGAGGCGTAGAAGCCGCGTTTTTCTTTCGGTGCGTATTCGTAGGCCATCAGCACCGCACCGCCCCATTCGCCGCCCAGCCCGATGCCTTGCGCAATGCGCAGCAGCAACAGCAGCAGCGGCGCAGCGATGCCGATCTGCGCGTAGGTGGGCACCAGGCCGATCAGGAAGGTGGCGACACCCATGATCATTAGCGTGATGATCAGCATGCTCTTGCGGCCGATCTTGTCGCCGAAGTGGCCGAAAATCACCCCGCCCAGCGGCCGGGTCACGAAGCCGACGGCGAAGGTGGTGTAGGCCAGCAGGGTCGACACCACCGGATCGCTGCCCGGAAAATACAGCTTGTTGAAGACGATGCCGGCGACCACTCCATACAGGAAGAAGTCATACCACTCGATGCTCGCGCCCACCAGGGCGGAGGCCACCACGCGCCGTATCGCTTTCTCGTCAGTCGCACTCATGTCGTCGTCTCCGGTGAAGTGTTGTTGTGAATGGCCTAACAGGCCGGGGTCTTCCTCAAAGCCGGCTCAGCGTGGGCTGCGCGCTTCTTCGCGGATCATGTCCACCGCCTTCTCGGCCATCATCACGGCCGGCGCGTTCGTGTTGCCGGACACCAGCGTCGGCATGGCCGAGCAGTCGATCACGCGCAGGCCTGCGATGCCGTGCACGCGCAGGCGCGCGTCGACCACCGCGTCCGGATCGCTGCCCATCCGGCAAGTGCCCGTGGGGTGAAAGATCGTCGCGCCGTTGTTGCGGCAGAACTCCAGCAGGTCGGCATCGCTCATGGCGTCCGGCCCTGGCTTCACTTCGCGCTTCACGTAAGGCTGCATGGCCGGAGAAGCGGCGATGGCGCGGGCCGCCTTCACGCCGGCGACCGTGGTCGCGCGGTCGAGTTCGGTCGAGAGATAGTTCGGCTGCATTTCAGGCGGCTCTGCCACGTCCAGCGACCGGATGCGCACATGGCCGCGGGACTCGGGCCGCAACTGGCAGATCGACATGGTGAAGCCCGAGTACGGATGGACCTTGCCGCCGGCCATGTCCGCCGACAGCGTCGCGACGTGGAACTGGACGTCCGGCGTGTCGGCCACCGGCTTGCCGTCGCCATCGGCCAGCGCGCGTATGAAGCAGCCGCCCTGGTTAATGCCGATGGCCAGCGCGCCGCTGCGATGGAACAGCCACTCCATGCCGAGCTTGGCTTGGCCGTACCAGGAGTTCAGCTGGTCGTTGGTGGTGATCGGCTTGGTGCATTCGTAGCCGAGCCGGATCTGCAGGTGGTCCTGCAGGTTCTCGCCGACACCGGGGAGATCCGCCAGCACGGGGATGCCCATGCGCCCGAGCAGCGCCTGCGGCCCGATGCCTGAGAGCTGCAAAAGCTGCGGCGACTGGATCGAGCCGGCCGACAGCAGCACCTCCGAGCGGCAGCGCGCCGTCTTCGATTCGCCGCCCTGGCGGTACCGCACGCCGACCGCACGCCGGCCCTCGAATAGCAGGCTGCTGGCCATTGCATCGGTCTCGATGCGCAGGTTGGGCCGCTTCCTGGCGGGCGCCAGATACGCCTTGGCCGTGCTGTGGCGCCAACCTTTGTGGGTGTTCAGCTGGTAGTAGCCGGCGCCTTCCTGCCGGGCTCCGTTGAAGTCTTCGGTGCGCGGGACGCCGATCTGCCCGGCGCCCGCGATGAAGGCTTCGATCAGCTCGTGGTCGGCACCGATGTCGGACACCTTGAGCGGGCCGTCCGCGCCGTGGAACGAATCCGCTCCGCGCTGGTTGCCCTCCGACCTGATGAAATAGGGCAGCACGTCCGCATGGCTCCAGCCGGGATTGCCGAGCGCAGCCCAGTGGTCGTAGTCCTCGTGCTGGCCCCGGATGTAGATCAAGCCGTTGATCGAGCTCGAGCCGCCGAGCGTCTTGCCGCGCGGCCAATAGATGCGGCGGCCATTCATGTTCGGGTCCGGGTCGGTCTCGAAGCGCCAGTTGTAGGTGGGACTCCACATGGTCTTGCCGTAGCCGATCGGCAGGTGAATCCAGAGCGAGTTATCGGGCGGACCGGCCTCGAGAAGCAGTACGCGCGTGCCCGGGTCTTCGCTCAGGCGGCCCGCCAGCACGCAGCCGGCCGAACCGGCGCCGACGACGATGTAGTCAAACTCCTTCTCATCACTCATTCTTGGCATCCGTGTGCAGTGGAACAATCGCCCGATTTCCGCTGCCGATCCTAGGCGTTTGAAATTCGGAACGCAACGTTCCACTTTAAAGGTTTACCCGTATGACGCGTCCTGCGCGCACCGCTGCTGCCAGCGTCCCCCGAGCACCTGCGCCTGCGCCCGAAGAAGCTGCTTCGGGTTCGTCGGCCGAGCGAAGCTTGCGACTTCTTGCACTGCTGGCCAACGATGGCAGGGCGCTGACCCTGGCCGACCTGGCGGCTCGGCTGTCGCTGCCCAAGGGCACCGTCCACCGCATCTGCACGCAGCTGATGGCCGCTGGCTTTCTCGGTCGCGATGTGGATGCGCGCGCGTTCAGCGTCGGTCCAGCCTTGCGGCAACTGGCGTTCGACACCCTCAACCATGGCGTGGTGCGCGGCCTGCGGCACGAGGTGCTTTCCGAACTGGTGCGCGAGGTCGGCGAAACCTGCAACTTCACCACCCTCGACGGCGCACAGGTGCTCTATCTCGACCGTGTCGAAGCGCAGTGGCCGCTGAGGCTCACGCTGGATGTCGGCTCGCATGTGCCGCTGCACTGCACCGCGAGCGGCAAGCTCTTCCTCGCGCAGATGCCGCGAGAGGAACGCGATGCAATGCTCGCCAAGCTCACCTTGTCGCAGATGACGGTCAACACGATCACCGACGAACGAAAGCTGCGCGCCGAATGCGATCGCATCGCGAAGGTGGGTTATTCGTGCGACAGGGAGGAATTCATCGCCGGTCTGGTGGCAGTGGCCGTCCCCGTGCTGGATGTGCAGGGACAGGTGCGGGCGGCCATTGCGGTGCATGCGCCGACCGCGCGCATGTCGATGGAGGACGCGGTGAAGAGGGCCGGCGCCTTGAAAGCGGCCGCGCGGAGGATGACGGCGCTACTCTGAACGCCCTCACGCCAGGAGCGCGAAACCCGCCCGCGCCATGCTGACGGCCGCAAGAATGATCAGAAGGTTCAACACCTGCCGGCGGAACTGCTCGGGCGAGACCCCGGCGAAGGAGCGATTGCCGACTAGGATGCCGATGAGCATGGCAGGCGCGAGCCAGAGCGCCCACTTGATCGTGTCTGCGCCGATCAGGCTGCCGCTCGCGTGTGCCGGCGAAGGGATCAGCGCCGCGCAGGCCAACGACACGATGTCGCTGAAGAGCAGCAGCGCGATCAGCGTCGCGCGCAGCGTGGCGGGCGGCATCCTTGCGCTGCTCAGGAGCACTGCGACCGCAATGCCACCAATGGCCGCCACGCCGTTGATGAAGCCCGACGCCAAGCCTGCGGCCAGCCGCACGCCGCGTGTCGGCACC
Source organism: Variovorax sp. (assembly GCA_037720315.1). Classification (GTDB taxonomy): domain Bacteria; phylum Pseudomonadota; class Gammaproteobacteria; order Burkholderiales; family Burkholderiaceae_C; genus Variovorax. Next base: position 8,757 of record JBBJMS010000137.1, read on the forward strand.
AGCGCGCCGCGGACGCCGCTGCGCAATGCGATGGCGGCGGTCAGCAGCAGGGCGCCGATGAGGAAGCGCAGCGGTGTCTCGGGCAGCCATGCGAGCAGCCCGACCCCGAGCGGGATGAACAGCAGGTTGCCCGTCATCAGCCAGCTCAGCCACCGCATGTCGACCTCGCGCGCGACGCCGCGCAGCTGGCTCAGGCTTGCGAGCACCTCGAGCATGAAGATCGCCGGCACCACCAGGGCCGGTGAAATCACCAGTGACATGCCAGCCACGGTGATTGCCGAGAAGCCGAAGCCGGCGAAGCCGCGCACCACTCCGGCCGCGAACACCACGACCAGGCTGTAGGCGAGCAATGCTGGCGCCAGTGGCGGTGCCAGCAGCTCGGCCGCCGTCATCCTTCGAAGAGCGGGAGAAGCTTGAGGCGCTGCACCTTGCCCGAGGGGCCGCGCGGAAGCTCGTCGACGAAGCGGAAATGCGCGGGTACCTTGTAGCGGCCCAGCTTCTCGAGGCAGAAGGCCCGCAGCTCGTCTTCGGTGCAGGTGCTGCCTTCGCGCAGCATCACCGCTGCGCCGATCTCCTGGCCATAGTGCCGGTCGGGTACGCCGACGGCGGCAGCATCGCGCACGGCCGGATGCGCAAGCAGCGCCTCGTCGATTTCCCGCGGCGCGATGTTCTCGCCGCCCTTGATGATCAGCTCCTTGATCCGGCCGGTGACAAAGAAAAAGCCGTCCGCATCCCGATAATAACTTTATGCGGGAAAATGTCAAAAAAACAGT
>JBBJMS010000023.1:0-27187 GCA_037720315.1 Variovorax sp.
CCAGCTCAGATCGAACCCCCGGCTCGCCGGCAGCACCACCTGGGAGCGCGTGCAGGAGGCGCACGACAAGTGGGAATACCACCAGAGCGGCCTGAGCGCGACCGGTGCGGCCATCGTGAGCCTGGTGGTCGGGGCCATGACCATGGGCGCCGGCACCGCTGCCGTCGGAGCGGCGGCCGTGCCTGCGGCCGGTGGTGCGGCTGGCGTCGCGGGCACCGGCATGGCCGGTGCGCTGGGCCTGTCGGCCGCGGGCACCACGGTGGCCGCCGGCGCGGTGCAGGCCGGCATCACCGCCATTGCCAGCCAGGCCACCGTCAGCCTCATCAACAACCAGGGCAACCTCGCTGTCGTGCTCGAGGAACTCGGATCGAGCCAGAGCATCCGCAACATCGCCACCGCCATGGTGACGGCCGGCGCGGTCCAGGGCCTGAGCACCTCGGGCCTGCTGCCGCAGAACCTGGCCAGTGCCACCAATGGCTCGGCACGCTTCGCCGACCAGCTGCAACGCCAGCTCATCGACGGCACGGCCACCGCGCTGGTACGCAGTGCAGTCAACGGCACCCGCCTGGAAGACGAGTTGCGCGAAAGCATCGCCGCCGCGCTGCTGAACACGGTGGCCGCGCAAGGTGCCTTCGCCATTGGCGAGAGCGGCCCGCAAGGCAGCCGGGCGCTCAACGCGTTTGCGGCCGAGGCGGCGCATGCGATGGCCGGCTGCGCCATCGGCGCTGCCCAAGCCGGCAGTGGCGACGGGTGCGCGCCCGGAGCAGTCGGTGCGGTGGTCGGGCACCTGGCGGCGCAGTACGTCAATCCGACCGGCAACCCAGCACTGGCTGGCGAGACGATTGCCGTCTCGCAGGTGGTGAGCGGGATCGCGGGGGTGATGGCCAGCGGGAGCGTGCAGGGCTTGAACATCGCTGCCGGTGCTGGAAGCAACGCCGTTGCCAACAACCGCATGCTGCACCCCGAAGAGCGCGCCACAGCGCAAAGACTCGCTGCACAAAGCGACGGGCGATACACCGCCGAGCAGATCGAAGCGCAGATGCGGTTGATGGGCAACCGAGCGCAAGGCGTGCACGCGGACACCGTGGCGCAGTGGGATGTGGCGACGCAGCCGGGCTACAACGTCGACTCGGGCTTGCCGACGCGCGCGGTACCGGGGACGACGCAGGTCCTCGAAGTGCCGGCGCGTGCGGACTGGGAAGTGCAGCAGTACATCGTGGCGAATACATCTACCGGTGGCGGTGTGAACGGGGTGCCGCCTTGGGTGCCTTATACGACGAGCAGTGGAGCAAGCCCCTCGGTTGGCCTGCCGACTGGGGTGCCAACAGCGACTTGCGCAATCGGGGATTACAACTGTGCCGCTGGGATACGAAACACGCAGCCTGCCGGAACCTTGGTGCCGCCAGAGACTCGGCTGGAGATTGCGGTAGGAGCGGAAAGGCTGGGACGTCAGGCTGGAGTGGTCGGCGCTGTAGCTACAGCGGTAGCCGCGACCCCCGGACCTCATCAGGTGGCCGCAGCTGCAACAGCTATCGGCGCCACCGCCGTCAACCTTGGAGCAACTACCGTGGAGCAGCTTTTTAGACCTGACCCGGGCAAGGCGTTAGTCGATGCCGCTGTCACCGGCATCGGCATTGCGGCGGAGCATGTCCCTGGGATAGGGCCTGTTTTAGCCCCGGTGACCAACGAAATGTTAGAGGCCTGGAAAAACTCTGGTACCTCACAACCGTTTCAGCAATGGTGGAATGAGCGATTCCGTCATCAACCAGCGAACTGAAGATGAACCGGATATCGAGATTATTGCTAGCTGAAGGGCAACTTACGGGGCTAGGCGCTGCATTGCTACTTCTGGCTGGGCTTTCGATCATGCTCGGGTCAGCGGCCTTTCTACCTCTGGTATGGATGAGGTGGGTTGGCGCAATGGTGGGTCTCGGGTGCGTGGCCGTTGCAGGACTCAGCGGCCGAGCTAAAGCCCTCGGACTGTCTCCGCCCTTCACCAACGATCCATTGGGCTGGCGCAAAGCAAAAGCCACATACGAACAACCGCCGCCTCTGAAAGAACAATCTGATGAAAAATTAGACGCAGAGCAGAGCAGCGCGCGAGCGAGAGAAAGTAGAACGTGAACGCCACCGATGCCAATCGGCAGCGCACGCGAGCCTGGAAGCCAAGCGCAACCTCGCGCTCGTCCCCGGCTTCGATCAAACCCAGGCAGAAACCCATCACGCCACCCGCGGCATCAACCGCACCAGCCTGGACGCGAGCAGCCAGGATGGCAGCCTCGTGCGCAGCACCCTCTCCGCCGGCGCCCGCGGCACCGTGCGCCTGGCCAGCGGCGCCGACATGCTCCTGGGCGCCGTCGACGTCCACGCCCGGCACCTGGAGATCGACGCCAAGGGCCGGCTGCTCCTTCCCGCCGTGACCACGCGCAACTGCGAGAGCCGCCAATCAAGCAGGAGCAACTGGAGCGACCATCCTGTTCGCCAGGAGCGACGGGGTCGGGCACGAAGCCGACACCATCCCCCTCCAACTTAAGATGTTGTGGAAAGAATTAATTATTCGTAACAAAAAGGGAGTTATAGAAAATGAGTTATCCGCCACGGCGCAGTGCAAATATTTGCATACTGCTACCAATAGGATTGGCCGTCACGGGTTGCGCCTCCATCACCAGCGGCACCGAGCAATCCATAAAAATAGAGACGCTTTCAAGCGCTGGCAAATCCATTCATGGAGCAGAATGCCAGCTATCAAATAATAATGCAACTGCAGTCGCGATCTCTGGGCAAGATTCTAGTTCGTCGTTCAGGTGGTGATCTTGTGATTTATTGCACCATGGCTGATAAGCGCCAGCGGTTGGTCAGGCGATATCGAGAGTCAATGCCGGGATGGCAGGCAATATCCTCATCGGGGGCGGCATAGGGGCAATGATCGATGCCAGTTCTGGAGCTGCATTCACCTATGCCACGTGATTGCAACTGGTATTCGGCGAAGAACGGCTCTTCGATCGAAGCGGCAACCGGGACGATGGTCCGGTTGCGGGAATGTTTGTTCTCTGTTAGCGCTTCAACGTCGTCGACAAAGTCGAACGCAACAACTGCAATAATGCCACCCGGAGCTTCCGAACGCACCAGTGTGCCATTACAAAAAGGCGATGTTCTCGAATATTCGTTGACTGATGGAATGACGGGAAACAAATCGGCGATCTTTTATCGTCTTGATCAAGTTTCCATCGAAGAGATGACTTTCAACGGAGGCGCGCGCGTTGAAAAGACGGATGGAAGAGTTGTAGCGATCCGCACGCATGTGGCGGGTATTTTCGACTCTTCTTCTCCACCAGCAGGCTGGGTTCGTACAAACTTAAAACTGAGAATGGCATGGAGCGAGGAATACTCAAAGCCCAAGTTTCGCGCTACGGTCACGGGGACTGACTCCTACGAACTTGACGGCATAAGTCTGCAAGTTTTGAAAATTCAATACTCTGGGTGGGTTGCCAACAACATTCTTTTCAATGGTTCGACCGAGCGAGCCTTCCCGATCGAATCCACGGCTATTTATTCACCTGAGCTAAAACGTATTGTCCGATTTGATGCTGAAACCAAAGCCGTGGCCGGCACGGTCAGGGAATCTCTTCGCCTCCAACACATCTTTAGGAATGGATCGCGTAATTAGTTCTGCGTTTCCGATCCAATGACACTAAGTGCCGGACCTTCTCACGTGTAAAAAAGTGCTTTCAAATCATCCCACCATTGATCGAGATGATCTGCCCCGTGATGTAGGCCGCATCGTCGCTGGCCAAAAAGCCCGCCAGCGCGGCCACTTCCTCGGGCGTGCCGGCCCGCTTGACGGGCACCATCTGGTTGATCATTGCGGCGTCGAAGACACCGTCGGCCATTGGCGAGGCGATGATGCCGGGCGCAATGGCGTTGACGGTGACGCCGCGTGCCGCCACTTCGAGCGACAGCGCCTTGGTCGCACTGTTGAGCGCGCCCTTTGCAGCCGCATAGTTGACCTGGCCTCGGTTGCCGGCAAGCGACGCCACGGACGAGATATTCAGGATGCGGCCCCAGCGCGTGCGCAGCATCGGCAGCAGCAATGGCTGCGTGACGCGGAAGAAGCCGTTGAGCGACACGTCGATCACCTTGTGCCACTGCTCGGGCCGCATGCCGGGCAGCACCGCGTCGTCGTGCACGCCGGCGTTGTTCACGATGACCTGAATCGGGCCGCCCTGGAGCATGCGTTCGCAAGCCTCGCGCGAGGCTTCGTCGCTGCGCAGGTCGAACACCTGGCATTCGGCCTTGCCGCCTGCAGCGACGATCGTTGCGGCCAGCTGCTCGACCGCTTCGGGCCGCGAGTTGGCATGCAGCACCACGATTGCGCCGTCGCGCGCCAGCCGCTGGGCGATGGCGGCGCCGAGTGCGCCGCTGGCACCTGTGATCAATGCACGTTTGCCGGCGAGGCTCATGGGGATGCTTTCATGGAGATGGGTGTGTTCAGGACGACCACGGCCCGGCCTTCGGCCAGCGGCTTGCCGTGCGCGTCCTTGACGGCGAATTCGTAAAGTATCTGGCTCACGTCGCCAGAGATGCGCTGCGCATGCACATGCAGAGCGTCGGCGTTCTGATCGAGCCGCGGCACCGCGAAGCGCACGTTGCGCGCACTGGCAAGGAAGCCGGCCGACGGTGCGCTGCCTTCGGCGGCGAGCAGGCCGCCGTGCAGCGCCATGGCTTGCGCCGCGTATTCGATCGCGTTGGGCGCCAGCAATCCGCTGGCGGTGCGCAACGGGTTGTCCGCGCGCAGGTGCGTGCGCGTCGTGCAGTGGATGGCCTGCGCGTCCCACGATTCGAGCCGCTCCAGCAGGCACATGCTGCCGCTGTGTGGAATGCGCCGTGCGATGCCGTCCTGGTCGAGTTGCTGCGGTGCAGTCATGGCGTTTCCTTCAGGTCGGCGACCAGCAGCACGTTGGCGAATGGCGTGCCCTCGCTCATCGGAATGCTCTGCACCGTGAAGCCGAGGCGCTCAAGCAGCGCGGTCCAGTCCGCGAGCGGGCGGCCCCAGGTCGGCGAGACGCGGTGGCCGCGGATGCGCGTGACCGTGCGGTCGACCCATTGGCTGATCGCGAAGCCGCGGCGGCTCGCCGCATCGCCGACCCGCAGCAGCAGCCTACCGCGCGGCGCCAAGGCGTCTCGCACGCGGCGCAGCACGCCCTCTTGTGCGTCATGGTCGACGTAGTGCAGCACATCGAGGATGACGACCAGGTCGCAGGCCGGCAGCGCAGCGCTGCACATGTCGCCGCAGACAAAGCGCGGCGCAGGCCGCAGGTGGCCGATCGACGCCTCGGCGCGCGCCACGTCCTTCGGCATCAGCTCGATGCCGGTGTAGTCGGTGGCGGACGGGGTGGCCGGCCATGACGTGGGCCATTGGCCGGGCTGCGACTGCATCTCGCCCATCGCCGACAGCAGGCTCGCGAACAGGCCTTGGCCGCAGCCGATGTCGACCACGCGGCCGCGCTTCTCGCCGATCAGTCCGCGCTCGATGAGCCCGCGAAACACCGGATCGCGCCCGAGCTTGCCGCGCGCGAAGTGCCAGGCGAAGCTGCCGGCGCTTTTGTAGGGCGCGGTGGCTGCATCGTGGAGTCGACGCCATCCCGCGTCGGTCGTCGGTTGCGCCTTCATGAAGCGAGCGCCACCGGCAAGGGATGCGCGCAAGCCGTCGGCACGAACGCGCGCTAGAAGCGGCGGCAGCACATCCAGCACCACGGCACGGCCGGTCGCTGTGCGCGCGGCATGGCCGTCGTGCAGCAACAGGATGTCGCCGGCCTTCAACTCGTGCGTGAGGCGGGCGAGCACGGTGGCCGGATTGCGCTCGCGCGTGTCGAAGCCGCGCCGCGTCCAGCTCACCAGCTTCAGGCCCATGCGGTGCAGCACGGGCGCCAGGAACGGATTGCGCAGGCCGGCCGGCGCGCGAAAACAGGTCGGCCGCACGCCGGTCACTTCGAGCAGCACCTGCTGCGCGCGCGAGATCTCGGCGGCGAAGCCGCGCGGCCCGAGAAACGAGAAGTTGTGGCGATGACGCGCCGTGTGGTTCTGGATGCTGTGGCCACGCGCGACGATCTCGCGTGCGAGTGCCGGGTGTTCGAGCACCCGCTCGGCGATGCAGAAGAAGGTGGCGCGCTGGCCCGCCGCGTCGAGCAAGTCCAGCACTTGCGGCGTGACTTCCGGATCGGGCCCGTCGTCGATAGTGATTGCTACCTCGCGCCGGGCCACTGCGGCCTGCGGCAGGCGCGTGAGGTTCGGACCCAGCAGGCTGCTGCGCGGCGTCAGGCCGGCGGCGGTGATGAGCACATGGTTCAGCACGATCGCGCCGATGGCCCATGGCAGCGCACCGGGCACCAGGAAACCGGCGCCGATGGCGAGCAGATGCCAGCCGACGCTGGCACGCATGATCGGCGGCCAGGGCCATGACGACTCGTCGATGGAAACAGGAGCGGCTTGAGGCATGAGCGGCGTGGAGTTGCTTTGAACCGGCAAGGATTTTCTCATCCGCCAGCAACTGGAGGAACTGCCCTGGAGCGGCGAGCGAACGCCGCCGACAGCAGCAGCGCGAGCAGCGCGCCGGGCGCGACCACCCGGCCGATCGCCGACAGCGCGGGAATGTCCGAGATGGCGATCAGCGTGAACGACACCACCGTGGTCAGGTTGGCCAGCATGAGCGAGGCCAGCGTGTCTTCGTCGGCGCGGCCAGTTTCGCGCAGCTGGTCGAAAAACAGCGCGTAGTTCGACCCGACCGCCACCACCAACAACAGGCCCACCAGATGCAGGATGCCCAGCGGCACCTGCAGCGCCGCCAGCCCGCCGAGCGTGAGCACCACCGCCACCAGCAGCGGCTGGCAAACGGCCAGCAGCCGGCGGCCGGAGCGCAGGTAGATACCCAACAGCACGACCACCGCCAGCGCGCCGAGCAGCACCTGGATGAAGGCTTCGTTCAGGTAGCGGTCGTAGAGCCTGTCGAGTTCCTGCTTGACGTTGATCACCTGCACTTCGGGCAGGCCGGCCAGCGCGGCGGCAAGGCGCGCGGCATCGAAACCCGCGCCCGGATGCAGCGAGATCAGCGCCGACCAGCCGCCGGCCGGCCGCTCGACCATCAGCGCATCGACGACCGCACCGAGCGGGCCGTCCCGAAGGTCGGCGCGCCGGATCACGGGCTGGGTGCGCGCGGCCTGCACATCGGCGATGAAAGGCGCAAGGCGGCCGGCCGCCCGCGGCAGCCCTGCAGTTGCCTCGCCTAGCTGCGCGCGCAGCGTCGCGGCATCGGCAGGCTCGCGATGCGCGCGGCCTGCGCTGCGCACTGGGGAGCACGCGGGTGACGGATTCGAACCCGGCCAGCTCGCCCTTGTCGACCAGCGCCTGCAGCCGCGCACCCGCGGCTTCGGTGTTGCGCAAGGTCGACTCTTCATCGGCGCCATGAACGACCACCAACGTGCTGGCATCGCTGGCGCCGATGTCGGCGCGCAGTTCGGCATCGAGCGCCAGCGCCGCCTGCGGCACCGGGCTCATTGCCGCGAGATCGGCGCGCCAGAGATGGCCGCCCTGCCACAGCACCAGAACCAGTGCGCCGGCGCCAAGGCCGGCGAGCACATGGCGCAGCCTCGGCAACCCGCGCACGACGATGCCTGCGAGCTGCGCCATCTGCCGGCGCATGCCCATGCCGGTCGCGCCGTCAGTGCAACTGGCGGGTGGCAAGCGCCGCAGCGTCAGGCCCGCAAGCGAGAACACGCCGAGCTGGGCCAGGCCCGAAGCCGAGAACACCAGCGCCGCGAAGCCGCCACCGACGTCAGCAAACCGAGCCGCACCGTGGGCAATGGATGTCGCGCCAGCGCTGCCAGCCGGTGCCCGGCACGCTGGCGCCACGGGCTTGGATCAGGTAGTAGATGGCGTAGTCGACCGTCGCCGATCAACGTACTGCCGAAGCCCATCGTGAGCCCGTGCACTGCGCCGAAAACCAGGCTCACTGCGGCCGTGCCGGCGACAACCCCGGTTGCGACCGGCAGTAGCGCTATGACCAGTGCGCGCGGCGATGCAAATGCCAGCAGCAGCAGGCCGCCCATGACGATCCCGCCCACGGTCGCGAGGTGGACCGCCTCGCTCTTGATCTGGTCGCGGCTGTCGACCGCGAACAACGGAGCGCCGCTCAACAGCAATTTCGGTGCCGAAGCGCCAACGTCGCGAGTGGCCTCGGCAAAGGCGCTGCGCACGCGCGCGGTCGCGACTTCGAGTGCATCCAGGTCGCCGCCGGAAGCCGCGGTGGTCGCCAGCAGCAGCGCGCGCGGTGCGCTGCGCGAAACCCACACGCCCTGCTCGCTGCGCGGCGCACTGGCAGGAATCAGGCCCTCCGCGATGCGCTGGGTTTCTCCGGTGGGATCGCGTCCAGCAGCGGTCTGATCGCATTGCCGGCCGGCGTGCCGAGCAGGGACAGCGTGTCGGTGATGGCATCGCGCAAGCCGTCGGCCTTGAACCGCTCCGGCGCGATGTCGGGGCTCAGGCGGTAGCGCTGTTCGAACAGGAAAGTACCGGCAGCCGCCCAGTCGCCGGCGTCGCCGTTCTGCACCTGCTCGAAGAGCCTGCTGTCGCGCATGGCGCGGGCCATGGCGCGCGATACGGCTGCACGCTGCACCACGTCCGCGCCGCCTTCGATGCCAATCAGCAGCGTGCGCGAGGCGACGCCGCTTTGCAGCTGTTCGATCAGCACCTGCTGGCGGGCGTCGGGACTTTTCGGCAGGAAGGCCGACAGGTCGGCGCTGAAAGGCGTTCGCGCGATCAGGACGATGGCGGCGACAAGCAGCGCGAGCCAGATGCCGAGCACAAGCGCGGGGCGCCGCCTGGCCGGCGCACCGGCGCCGAGCGTCACGGCACCGAACGCGCAGGCGTCCGCGCCGGGCTGCCGCGCTCGGGCGTGATGGTCATCACCGATCGGTCGCCGCCGATGAACTCCATCTCCACGCCAAGCACCTCGCCGCCGCGGCCGCTGATGCCGACCGATCGCAACTGGGCCGCGAGCCGCTCGTCGACCGGCACCAGTCCGAGCGTCCACTTGGTGGGCGAACCGGAGACGGTGGTGCGAAAGTAGCGCTGCAGCGTCTGCGTGTTGCCACCCAAGGTGCTGCGCATGGCTTCGACCATGCCGAGCAGCTCGGGCATGCTGTCCAGCGTCATGGTGCGGGTGCGCCCGCTGCGCGACAGGGTCAGCGTGTTGCCTTCGACCACCATCGTTTCGGGACGCGGCGAGAGCGTGCGACGCGTGAGCCGGTCGGGTGCGCTGAAGCTCATCACGCCGCTCGAGTCGAGCGGGCCTTCGAGGCCGCGCACGAAACGCTGCTCGGTAAAGCGCGCCTCGCCGCTCTTCTGCTGCGCCAGCAAGCCCATCAGCTCGGGCAGATCGAAGGCCCAGGCGGGCGTCGCCGCCGATGTCAGGAGCACCAGCGACACCAGCAGCGATCTGCACCGGCAGACCCTAGTCTTCAAGCCAGAAATCATGAAAGTTGAACCAGTTGAAGGGATAGGCGCGGCACAGCGCCTCGAGCCGCGCCACATAGCTTTCGAGTGCCGCGCGAATCGCGCGTTCCCGCTCGGCCGAATCGGACACGCGCTCGCTGAAATCGGCCAACGGTTCGAACAGCACATCGTAGCGGGCGCCTCCGGCATACAGCCCCGCCATGAAGAACACCTTGCGGCGCAGCAGCGCAGCCAGCCGGAATGGTCCGTCGTTGAACACCGCCGGGTGGCCGAGGAACGGCAACTCGATGCTGTTGCCGCGCTGCTGGCCGGCGTCTTCCGGGTCGGTGAGCGTGCGGTCGGCCAGCAGGCCGGCGAGGCCGCCGCCATCGAGCCAATCGCGCAGGGCGAGCATTGAATGCGGCCGCCCCAGCGCGATGATGTGCGGCCGCATGCCGGACTTGCTGATGGCGTCGAGCACCGCGCTGATGCGCTGCGCGTTGTCCTGGTACATCAGCATCGCAAGCCGGATGCCGTCGGGTTCGCCGCTCTTTTGCTTGGTCGCGCCCATCGCCTCGAAGCTGCCGACGTGCGCGCCGAGCAGGAAGGCGCCCCGCCCTGCTATGGCCTCGGCTTCGACCGGCACGTTGCCGTAGACCTTGACGTCGAAAAGGTCCATGCGGCCGCGCAGGAAATAGATGCGGTCGAGCACCGTCGACGCGAAGGCATGTAGCAGCCGGTAGCCGTCGCTCCAGCCGGCCCCCGGGCCGATAGCGCGGAACAGGTAGCGCTTGATCTGCCGCCGCGGCCCGGGCGAGAACAGCAGGAAGTACAGGCAGATCGGATGCAGGATCAGCCGCGTGAGCGACCGGCCGCAGCGGATCGCGACCCAGCAGATGGCGCGCAATGCGAGCATGTTGCTGCGCTCGGGAGCGCGCGACCAGTCGGCGCTGCGCGGCTTCGCGCCGTTCGTGCCAGTGCCAGTGCCGGGCGGATTGCTGCTCATGCCGCCGGTCCCGAAGCGGCATCCGGCCCTGGGGTCCAGCGTCCGCTGGCCGCCACGACCTCGGCCGAGCGCACTTCGAAGCGCAGCCCGCGGGAGGCGCCGGTTTCGGGAATCAGGTCGATGGTGAGCACGCTGCCTGGGCGCACCGGCGCCAGGAACTTGGCCGCGCCGAGCGCAGGCTGCGGACCGAGGCGAGCCGCCAGCGCCGGCACGCCCTGCGCCGCCTCCAGCACTTCTGCCAACAGCAGCGCCCCGGGCAGCAGCGGCTGGCCCGGGAAGTGGCCGGCAAACGCGGGGTGATCCACGGGCACCTCGTGCGTGATTTGCACCGGCATGCCGTCACCCGCCAACTGCGAAAGCGCGAACTCCCGCAACGCCCTTGCCGTGAGCTTGCCGGTGCCCACGCGCGGCAACGCGGCGACATGAACCACCCTGCGCGGCACGAACACCGGCTCGAGACGCTCACGCAGCGCAGCGACGATTGCATGCGCATCGAGCGCCGGCGCGACCACGTAGGCGACCGGTCGCACGACGCCATCGGTGATGTCGTCCGGCAGCCAGAAGGCGCCGTCTTCGACGCCCGCAATGCTGTTGAGATGATGATTGAGATAGCCGAGCGAGCTGCGCCGCCCCGCCACATGGATCAGGTCGTTGGCGCGACCCAACAGGCGAAAGCGCCGGTCGTCGACCAGCTCAAGCACATCGGCGAGCGGCGTCGGCTCGGAGATGAAGTCGCCTTCGAAGATGAACTGCTCTGCGCCGGACGCATCACCCTCCTTCGCGCTCTTTTCAGCGCGCACCCGGATCTGGCCGAAGGTTTCCCAGACCTCGCTCTGCGTCGGCCGGCGTGTAGCGACCTGGCCCGATTCGGTGCTGCCGTAGATCTCGATCAGCGCGCCGCCCATGGCCTGCTCGGCCTGCGCAGCGAGTTGTGGAGACAGCGGCGCCGTGGCCGAGAGGATCAGGTCGACTGGCGGCAGCGCAATGCCGGAGAGCAGCAGGTTCTTCAGGTGAAAAGGCGTGGTGACCAGTGCACGCGGCCGCGGCAGCGAGGCCAGCGCCTCGGCCACATCGGCCGGGAAGAACGGCCTTCCGCCATCGAAGGCGGCGCCGCCGAGCATGGCCAACAGCACCGACGACTCAAGGCCGTAGCTGTGCTGCACCGGCACGGTAGCAACCAGCGTCAGGCCATCGAGCGAGCGGCGCCCGAGCAGGCTGGCGAGCCGTGCGGCCGCGGTGGCCACGTTGCCCACCAGCGTCTGCCACGACTTGGCATGCGGTTGCGGCGCGCCGGTAGAGCCCGAGGTCAGCAGGCTCACCGCATGCATGCCGCCGGCAATCCCGGGCACCCGATCGGCATCGGCGGAGGGGGCGGAAGTCCGGTCTTCGATCAGGACGCGCGGCATGCCGGGCGCTTCGATGTGCTCGGCGTCGGTCACCGCAAAGATGCCATCGCCGGAGTCGGACAGGCTGGCCATCGTTTCGGGCCGCGCATCGGGCGGCAGCAGGCTGGTTTTGCCGCGCACCAGCGCCGCGGCAAGGGTCACGGCGAATGCGTAGCGGTCGCCGCAGAGATTGACCACCGGGCCGCCGTCCGGCAACACGCCGGCGAAGCGCGCGACATCGGCCAGGAACTGGCGTCCGCTCACCGGCACGCCGGCGCGCCAGGCCAGCGGCGCGTCGAGGTCGCGCGCCGCGAGCAGCGGCAGGAGGGACGGATTCGGATCGCTCATCGTTTGGCGGCGCGATCGATGGGCGCACCGTAGAAGGCGCGCACCATGTCCGCGAGGCGGGTGCGCTCGAACTCGGGATGCAGCCGGTAGCGCAGGAGGTACTCGCCGACGAAAAGCCCGGCCACCATCAGCGGCGTGAGCAGATTGGCCAGCACCGACCAGGCCGCAAAGGACAGGAAGGCATAGACCGCGATCGACGCAATCACCATCAGGGCGAAGTAGGCCGTCCAGACCCGCGTGACGTTGGCGGTGTAGATGCGCATGTCCGGCGAAACGGGATGCACGCGCTGCGCGAACTGGCCGATCAGCGACAGCCGGCCGCCGCGCAGCGAACCGCCGAACCATCCGCACAGCAGGCGTTGATGCCTGCGTGCTGGAACACGTACAGCCGGTTCGGATCGCCCGCGTCACCGCGCAGCACGAGCGCGAAGCCGATCACGCCGGCTGCGGCCGCCACCGCCAGCCCCCAGGCGCCGAAGCGGCTGCCTGCCAGGCCGAGCGCCGTGAGCCACAGCGGACCGAGCAGCACCACCACCGCCCAGGGCTCGGCGGCATGGAACAGCATCATCCAGTGCGACACGCCGGCATAGGCGACACCCGCCAGGAGCAGGAGCGCCATGCGCCATCCAGACATGGATCAGGAGTCGCCGCGATTCTGCGCGACGTGGGCAGCGAGGGTGCGCAGCGACTGGAAGATCTGCTGGTTTCGCTCGTCGTCGGAGCGCAGCTGGAAGCCGTACTTGCGCGAGACTTCGAGCGCCACTTCGAGGATGTCGATCGAGTCGAGTCGAGTCCTTCGCCGTAGAGCGGAGCCGAGGCGCGATCTCGGACGGCACGATTTCAGGTTGAGCGATTCGACCAGGAGCACTGCCAGCTCGTTCTCCAGGGGAGATTGTTCGGGCGCATCGCCAACGGCGGGAATGGGGGGCTGGACGGTCGATGACAAGACAAACTCCGGGGAACTTTTGAGAGGACTGAACGCTCGGGCCGCGAATTATAGGAGGCGGCCTTCGATAGACTGCGCTTCACCTTCCACTGCTCCGGAGCATCCATGGCCGACCCTCTGCTGATCGCCCGCCGCGACACCACCGAATGCACGCTGCTGCCGGGCCTCGTCAATCGCCACGGGTTGATCACCGGCGCGACCGGCACCGGCAAGACGGTGACGCTGCAGACTATTGCCGAGAATTTGTCTTGCATCGGCGTGCCGGTGTTCATGGCGGACGTGAAGGGCGACCTGACCGGTGCCAGCCAGCCTGGCAGCTTCGGCGAGAAGCTCGCAGCCACGCTGGCCGAACGCGGCATCGAACTGCCCGCGCCCATCGCCTGCCCCGTCGCCCTGTGGGACGTGTTCGGCGAGCAGGGCCATCCGGTGCGCGCCACGGTGTCCGACATGGGCCCGCTGCTGCTGGGCCGCATGCTCGACCTCAACGAAACCCAGGCCGGCGTGCTGAACATCGTGTTCAAGATCGCCGACGACAACGGACTGCTGCTGCTCGACCTGAAGGACCTGCGGGCGATGCTGCAGCACGTCGGCGAAAACGCGGGCCAGTTCACCACCGAGTACGGCAACATCAGTGCCGCCAGCGTGGGCGCGATCCAGCGCGGCCTGCTGCAGATCGAGAGCCAGGGCGGCGCCAAGTTCTTCGGCGAGCCGATGCTCAACATCTCGGACTTCATGCAGACCGTCGGCGGCAAGGGCGTGGTCAACATCCTCGCGGCCGACAAGCTCATGAACGCGCCGCGGCTCTACGCCACCTTTCTCTTGTGGCTGCTGTCGGAACTGTTCGAGCAGCTGCCCGAGATCGGCGACCCGGCGCAGCCGAAATTGGTGTTCTTCTTCGACGAGGCACACCTGCTCTTCAACGATGCGCCCAAGGCGCTGGTCGAGCGCATCGAACTGGTGGTTCGGCTGGTGCGCTCCAAGGGCGTGGGCGTTTTCTTCGTCACGCAGAACCCGCTCGACATTCCCGATTCGGTGCTCGCTCAGCTGGGCAACCGCGTGCAGCATGCGCTGCGCGCCTTCACGCCGCGCGACCAGAAAGCGGTGAAGGCGACGGCGAGCACCATGCGGCAGAAGCCGGGCCTGGACATCGAAGCGGCCATCACGGAGCTTGCCGTCGGCGAGGCGCTGGTGAGCTTTCTCGATGCCAAGGGCCGCCCGAGCGTCACGGAGCGCGTGTACGTGCTGCCGCCGGGCAGCCAGCTCGGCCCGATCACCGCGGCGCAGCGGCAGGCGCTGATCGCGAACTCGCTCGTGGCCGGCGTGTACGAGAAAACCGTCGACCGCGAGTCGGCGTATGAAAAGCTCAAGGCACGCGCCGAAACCGCGCCAGATGCGCCGGGCGCAGGCGGCAAGCCCGGTGCTGCGGCGAGCGACTCCGGCGGCGTGATGGGCGGCCTCAACGAGATCCTGTTCGGCTCCACCGGCCCGCGCGGCGGCAAGCGCGACGGCTTGGCGCAGACCATGGCCAAGTCGGCGGTGCGCACCATGGGCACCACCGTAGGGCGTGAAATCCTGCGCGGGGTGCTGGGCGGCATCTTCGGCGCCAAGAAGCGGCGCTGAGACGGTCCGGACACGCACAGCTTTGGACTCGCTCACTCAAATCGTTCTCGGCGGCGCCGTGGCTGCCGCCGTGGTGCCCGCCGCGCACCGCCGCCGCGCACTGATCGCCGGCGCGGTGCTCGGCACCCTGCCCGATCTCGACGGCATACCGCTCGCGCTGATAGGCGCGGATGCGGTGACCGCTGTCACCTGGCATCGCGGGCCCTCGCATTCGCTTCTCGTGCTCGCGCCTTTTGCACTGGTGCTGTGGCTGGCACTGCGACGCTGGTGGGCGCCGGTGCGTGCCGCGCCGCGGCCCTGGCTGGCCGCCATCCTGCTGGCGCTGGTCACCCATCCGCTGCTCGATGCCTTTACCGTGTACGGCACGCAGCTGCTGTGGCCATTGCCGTCGATGCCGGTGATGTGGTCGAGCATCTTCATCGTCGATCCGCTCTACACGCTGCCGTTGCTGGTCGCGTTCATCGGTGCGCTGTGGGCCGGTGCGCGCCTGGCGGGCGGGCGTCTGGTGGTCTGGGGGCTGGTGTTGAGCAGCAGCTATCTGGCATGGTCGCTCGCCGCCAAGGCGACGGTCGACAGCGCGGCAGCAGAGGCCCTGGCGCAACGCGGGCTGGCCGACGCGCCGCGCTTTTCGGTGCCGACGCCGCTCAACACATTGCTCTGGCGGGTGGTGGTCATGACACCGGACGGCTTTCTCGAAGGCCAGCGTTCGCTTGTCGCAGACCACGGCCCGATGACCTTCAAGGCCTGGCCAAGCGACACCGCCGCGCTTCGGAGCCTGCGCGACGAGCCGGGCGTGGCGCGGCTGCTGTGGTTCACCAGCGGCTTCATGAAAGCCCAGGCCGAGGGCGACACGCTGGTGCTGTCCGATCTGCGCATGGGCGCCGAGCCCGACTACACCTTCAGCTATCGCATCGCGGTGCGCAACGGCGCAGGCTGGCGCGCGATACCGATCGAAGGGCAATCGGGCGCGCGCAATGCACAACGGCAACTGGCCCAGACCTGGCAGCGCATCTGGCGCATGCCCTGAGCACCGCTACCAGCGCAGCAGCCGCTGTCCGATGGCTGCGCCGGCCAGCACCGGCAGCGCGATGCCGGCCACGTACCAGATCGCCAGAAACGGGACCGCCAGTTCCGGGCAATGCAAGGCATAGACCGCCGAGCCGACGCTGCCCGCGAGCGCGCCGGCGGCGGCGCCGGCCAGCGCAGGCCGGGTCGGCGCCAGGCCCTTCAGCGCCACCATCGCGGCCACGAACAGCGGCAGTGAAATCGCTGCGATGTTGAAGACACAGGTGCGCCATGTCTGTCCCCACCCCATCGCCGCGCGTTCGCCGGCGGGTGCGTCCATCCAGACCACGACCGCCAGCACCCACAGCAAAAGCACCGGCGCAGCCAGACCGGCCCATGCGCCGCGAACGCGAACGCCCGGGCGCGCCAGGCGCTGTACGACAAGGAAGCTGGCAACCGCCATGCAGGCCGGAATCGCGAGCTTGACCCAGAACATCGGCCAGAACATCGTCTGCACCAGGTCGCGCCGCACGCCGTATTCGAACAGCATCAATGCGATCGACAGCGGCAACCCGATCGCCATAGCCAGCGCAAGACGCCGGGTCGCGGCCCGCCGCGGCACCGGCTGCGCGCCCGCCGCGAGCAAGGCAACGAGTTCGTCTGTTTTCATGAGGAGGTTTTTCCGATCTTCAGTGCAAGCGCCTTAAGGCCGCGGTGGATTCCCACCTTGACCGCCGACTCGGACATGCCGGTCAGGCGCGCTGCCTCGGCGATGGACAGGCCTTCGAGCTTGACGTGCACGATCGGCAGCCGGTGCCGGTCGGGCAGTGTTGAGAGCAGGCCCGCCAGATCGCGGCGCGCATCGCTGGCTTCGGTTTCCGATGCTGCGAAGACGGCAAGTTCGTCATCTAGCGGATCGTGCAACGCCTCGCGGTGCGACTTGGCGCGCAGCAGATCGATCATCTTGTAGCGCGCGATCGCATGCACCCAGGCCGTTAACGGCTGGTTGCTTTGGTATGTGTGGCGCTGGTTGTGCATAGCGAGCAGGCATTCCTGAACAAGATCTTCCACCTCATCGGGCCAGCCGAACAGGCGCCTGCCGAGGAACGCGCGCAGGTGGGCGCTGAGCTTCTGCAAGAACGCCTGGTACGCCGCGGCATCGCCGTCGAGGCCGCGCACGAAAAGATCGTGCAGCAGCGTCTCGGCTTCGCTCTTGCCCGTGGGGCTCCCTGATGTCATTCGTGCTTCCGGTTCGGCCAGTTACAGGCGCTGCGAAAAAAAGAAATCCGGCGGATTGTGCCGCGCGCTGTAACCCGGAGTTTGCAGATCGCGAAGTAGAAACGACTGCGCCATGCGGCGTGGTTGCTTTCCTTCAATCAACCACCGGAGTTCATTCCATGATCACTCGTCCCCTCGCCATCGCCGCTCTCGCACTGGGCGCACTTGCCGCCGGCTCCGCCAACGCCCAAGACAAAAAGATGGACGACAAGATGGCCGCGATGGAGAAGTGCTACGGCGTCTCCATGGCCGGCAAAAACGACTGCGCCGCCGGCCCCGGCACTACCTGCGCCGGCACGTCGAAGGTCGACTACCAGGGCAACGCCTGGAAGAACGTGGCCGCCGGCACCTGCGCCACCATCAAGACGCCAAAGGGCACGGGTTCCCTGTCCGTCATCAAGTCCTGATCCGTCCGCCGGCGCCATGTCCATGACCGCAGGCCTCGGCCTCAAGCCCGAGCACTACGACGCTGCGTTGGCGGCGCGGGTCGACGGCCTTTGGTTCGAGGTGCATGCCGAGAACTACATGGTGGCGGGCGGGCCGCGCATCGGATGGCTGGAGGCAATACGCGCCAGCCATCCGGTGTCGCTGCACGGCGTGTCGCTCTCGCTGGCGGGCAATGAAGAACCCGACCCCGCGCACCTGCGCCGGCTGGCGGCGCTCGCCGAGCGCATTCAGCCTGCGCTCGTCTCCGAACACCTCGCCTGGTCGGCACGGAACGGCCAGCACTATCCCGACCTGCTGCCATTTCCGCGCAGCACCGAGGCCCTGCACCGCATCGCAGCGAACATCGCGCGCACGCAGGACGCTCTCCACACCGTCATCGCCATCGAGAACCCGTCGCACTACTTGCGCATCGAAGGGCATGAGTGGGACGAGATCGACTTTCTCTCCGAGCTCGCGCGCCGCACCGGCTGCACGCTGCTGCTCGACATCAACAACGTCCATGTGTCGGCGCGCAATCTCGGTTTTTGCGCATCGGACTGGCTCGACCGCTTTCCGGCGGACCTGGTGAGCGAGATCCACCTGGCCGGCCATGCGTCCGATCCGACGCTGGGCGATGCCCTGCTGATCGACTCGCACGATGCACCCGTCGCACCGGAAGTCTGGCACCTGTACCAACATTTTCTCGAAAGTGCAGGCGCTCGCCCCACGCTGATCGAACGCGACGGCAACGTGCCTGCCTTCGATGAGCTGATGGCCGAACGGGCGCAGGCTGCTGCCGTGCTGCGCCGCATTGCACGCATGCCGCTGGAGGCAGCGGCATGAGCGCGCATGCAAGCTTTCAGAGCGCCTTTGCAGCCGCCTTGTTCGGGGCGGACGAAGCTGCCGACCCGGGAATGCAGCGGCTCGCCGCGCAGCCCGCCTTCGCCGTCTACCGCAACACGGTGATGAAGGGGTGCATCGATGCGCTCGAAGCCAACTTTCCGGCCGTGGTGCGCCTGGTCGGCCGTGACTGGTTCCGTGCTGCCGCGGCGCTGTATGCAGCGGCCGAGCCGCCGCAAGACGGCCGGCTCCTGCACTACGGCGCCAGATTCGCTGCCTTCCTTCAAGACTTCGCACCGGCGGCAGAGCTGACGTATCTGCCAGGCGTTGCACAGCTGGATGCCCTGTGGTGCGACGCGCATGCGGCGTCGAACGCCGCGCCGGCCGATGCCGCCTGGCTGGCGCAGCGCCCGGCCGAACAACTCGGCCAACTGGTGCTGATGCCGCATCCGGCAGCCCGCTGGATATGGTTCGCCGACCAACCGGTTTTCACGATCTGGCAGCGCAACCGCGCGGGCGAGGACGCATCCGCCGAAGAGATTCCCTGGCAAGGCGAAGGCGCATTGATCACGAGGCCGGCCGATGCGGTGACGTGGCATCCGATCGGCAGGGCGCACTGCGCCTTTTTGGATGCATGCAACGATCGGCTGCCGCTGGCCGAAGCAGCCGACCGCGCACTGGCCGCCGAACCGGGCATCGATCTCGCCGTCCTGCTCGAATGCCTGCTGCGCGCCGGTGCATTCACCGGCGACGACCTTCCTCTCTCCACCGAAAGAAGCTCATGAACTCGAACGTCACGGCCCCCGCGCCGCTCGCATCCGCCGACGGCCGCGGCCTTCGTGCCCGCTGGCGTTCGATGGCCGCCTGGCTCGAACGCGCGGTCTCGCACGACCTGATCGCCATCGCAAGCCGCATCGGCATCGCCGCCGTGTTTTATCTGTCGGGCCGCACCAAGGTCGACGGCTTTCTCACCGTGACCGATGGCGCCTACGAGCTCTTCCGCACCGAATACAAGCTGCCGCTGGTGCCGCCCGAACTTGCCGCCCACATGGCCGCGTACGCGGAACATCTGTTTCCGGTGCTGCTCGTGCTCGGCTTGTTCACGCGGCTGTCGGCGCTTGCGCTCCTGGGCATGACGCTGGTGATCCAGGTGTTCGTCTATCCGGATGCCTGGCCCACGCACCTGTCGTGGGCCGCGCTGCTGCTCTACCTCGTGGGCCGCGGCGGCGGCAGGCTCTCGCTCGACCGCCTGCTGCGCATTGCCTGAGCGCCGGCTTGCCAGTTGCAGGAGCGATCGGTACATTGCTGTTTTTGAGGGCCCGCAATGTCCGTCGACACCGTTCCGACTCCTTCCACTCCTTCTTCCCCGTCTTTTTCGATCCCCTCCCCCGAAGCGCCGCCGGCCGACTCTTCATCGATCTCACCGGTCTATCCGGCCGCCGCGGCCCAACGTTCCCACATTCGACTGACCTCGCACGCTGGCGGCTTCGGCGCCCTGCCAATCCAGTGGGGCGCGGCCAGCGCCATCGAGCGCGGGCCGGTGGTCGGCACCACGACCAAGCGCGCCCACCGCAACGTGATCGGCACGCACAGCGGCTCCTACAGCGTCTACCGCGCACTGGCGGTGGCTTCGGGCGCGCTCAAGCGCGAGCACAAGGCCGACCTCACCAATACCGCGCCGACCGACATCATCGGCCCCTATCCGCAATGGGGCGAGCCGGGACGAATCGTCTCGCTCGACCCGTGGGGCGCACTGGTGGCCGATGCCTTCTCGACCGAGCTAGCGGCCGGCTACGACATCCGCCCGACCATCGCCATCACGCAGGCGCATGTGATCCTGCCGGAGGTGATCGAGGCACTGCAGACCGGCCGGCTGAAAGCCGACGGCAAGTTCCTCACGTCCGGCGGTGCCGCCATGGTCACCAAGGCGGCGATCGAGCCGGTGTGGTACTTGCCCGAAGTCGCCAAGCGCTTCGGCTGCTCCGAGACCGACCTGCGCCGGGTGCTGTTCGAGGAAACCGGCGGCATGTATCCGGAGCTCGTCACCCGCTCTGACCTGGAGGTGTTCCTGCCGCCGATCGGCGGCCAGACCATCTATATCTTCGGCAACCCGCGCGACCTCGCCAACCCGGACGTCGAACTGACCGCGCGCATCCACGACGAGTGCAACGGCTCCGACGTGTTCGGCTCCGACATCTGCACTTGCCGCCCCTACCTGACGCATGCGATCGAGGAGTGCATCCGCGGTGCGCAGCGCGGCGGCGTCGGGCTGATCGCCTACTCGCGCAAGGAAGGCCGGGCGCTCGGCGAAGTCACCAAGTTCCTGGTCTACAACGCCCGCAAGCGCCAGGTGGGCGGCGACACCGCCGACCAGTATTTCGCCCGCACCGAGTGCGTGGCCGGCGTGCAGGACATGCGCTTCCAGGAGCTGATGCCCGACGTCTTCCACTGGCTCGGCATCCGCAAGATTCACCGGCTGGTGTCGATGAGCAACCTGAAATTCGACGCCATCACCGGCTCGGGCATCGAGATCGGCACTCGCGTGAACATTCCCGACGAACTGATCCCGGCCGATGCCCGCGTCGAGATGGACGCCAAGATGGCGGCCGGCTACTTCACGCCCGGCCTGGTGCCGGATGCCGAAGAACTCAAGAAGGCCAAGGGCAGGAAGCTGGAGTCATGACCAAGTACAACTATGGGCTCGACCGCGGCTCGTCGGACATCCCGGCTGCAGTGCCGCAGGAGGACGCCGAAGGCCATGTCGATCCGTCTTTCGAATTCGCTGTGGACGCGACCCAGCCTGTCGGCGCGGCAACTCTGCTGCGCTCGACCGACGCGGTGCGCGAACGCGCCGCCGGCCTGCTGGCGCGCGCGAGGCGCGGCGAGTCGCAATGGTTCACGATCGGCGACGACGAGGCCTTCGAAGCCACCGCCCGCACCGTGGCGGACGTCACCCGCGAGCGCTATGCGGACGGCAACATCCCTTATCACAGCCGGTGGCGACACTTCGAGGCCGGCGGCGTCGACCGGCGCCGCGAGCTGGACGACCTGCTCGGCGACGTCACCGCCTCGCAGCGTGCACGCGCCTACATCGACCTGGTGCTGGTGAGCGTGCTGCTCGATGCCGGCGCCGGCCCCGACTGGCACTATGTCGAGGGCGCGAGCGGCCAGCGCTTCACCCGTTCCGAGGGCCTTGGCGTGGCCAGCTTCCACGCATTTACCGCCGGCCTGTTTTCTTCCGATCCCGACCACCCCCTGCAAGCCGATGCTGCGGGCCTGCGCGGCCTGGTCACCGATCGGCTCGGCGATGCGCTACAGGTCAGCGAGGTCAATCCGCTGGTCGGCCTCGCGGGACGCGCCATGCTGCTGCGCCGGCTCGGCGAAGCGATGAGCGAGCAGCCCGAAATATTCGGCGGCGAAGGCCGGCCGGGCCGCCTGTTCGATGCGCTGGTCAGCGCCTTCGGCCCGGCAGCGCCGCCGACCGCCGAAACAACGGCGCATGAAATTCTCGGGCTGCTGCTCGTGTCGCTGTCGCGCATCTGGCCGGCCGCCAATTCGATCGGCAGCATTGCGGCCGACGGCAGCGATTCGCCGGGCGCCATCGGGACATCCGACGCGGCGCTCGCGCTCGGCGATTGCTGGCGCCACAGCGCGGTGCAGGGGCCGGGCCTCACCAACGGCTGGATGCCCTTTCACAAGCTCTCGCAGTGGCTCGCCTATTCGCTGCTCGAACCCTTCGAATGGGCGGGCGTCAAGGTGCGCCATGTGGAGGCGCTGACCGCGCTGCCCGAGTACCGCAATGGCGGGCTGCTGATCGACAGCGGCGTCATCGTGCCGAAGGACGCGGAACTGCTGCAACGCAGCTGGAAGGTGGGCGACGAGTTCATCGTCGAGTGGCGAGCCCTCACCGTTGCGCTGCTCGACGAACTGGCGCCGCGCGTGCGCAAGGTGCTCGGGCGCAGCGAAGAAGAGCTGCCGCTCGCACGCATTCTCGAAGGCGGGACCTGGGCGGCCGGGCGCGCACTGGCACAGCGCTTGCGTGATGGTTCGCCACCCCTGCACATCGAGAGCGACGGCACCGTCTTCTAGACTTCCCTCCTTTATTCCGACCCTTTCTCTCATGAGCAACGTCCATCTCCTCGACCACCCCCTCGTCCAGCACAAACTCACGCTGATGCGCCGCAAGGAAGCCAGCACCAACAGCTTCCGGCGCCTGCTCAACGAGGTCAGCATGCTGATGGCCTACGAGGTGACGCGCGATATGCCGATGCAGGAGGTAGAGGTCGAGACGCCGCTGGAAACCATGAAGGCCAAGGTGATCGACGGTAAGAAGCTGGTGCTGGTGTCGATACTGCGCGCGGGCAACGGCATCCTCGACGGCATGCTGAGCGTGGTGCCCGGTGCGCGAGTGGGCCACATCGGCCTGTACCGCGACCCGAAGACGCTGACCGCCGTGGAGTATTACTTCAAGATGCCCGGCGGCATGGAAGAACGCGATTGCATCGTGGTCGACCCAATGCTGGCCACCGGCAACTCGGCGGTGGCGGCGGTGGAGCGGCTGAAGGAACTCAATCCGAAATCGATCAAGTTCGTCTGCCTGCTGACCTGCCCCGAAGGCATCAAGACCTTTCAATCCGCGCACCCCGACGTGCCGATCTACACCGCCGCCATCGACCGCGAGCTCAACGACCACGGCTACATCCTGCCGGGGCTCGGAGACGCCGGCGACCGAATTTTTGGCACCAAGTAATTTCAATCAACGAGGAGAAGTCCGTGTCCCCACGCCGTCATCTGATCATCCGTTCGGTCGCCATTGCCGCCGCGCTCGCGGCTGGGGCGCCGGGTGTGGCCCTTGCGCAGGCCAAGCTCAAGGTCGCGGCGGTATACACCGTGCCTTTCGAGCAGCAATGGGTCGGCCGCATCCACAAGGCATTGAAGGCTGCGGAAGCGCGCGGCGAGATCGAATACAAGGCGACCGAGAACGTCGCCAATGCCGACTACGAGCGGGTGATGCGCGAGTACGCCACGGCCGGCAACCAGTTGATCCTGGGCGAGGTGTTCGGCGTCGAGGCCGCCGCGCGCAAGGTGGCAAAGGACTTTCCCAAGACGGCCTTCCTGATGGGCTCGTCCCTGAAGCCGCAGACGCCTAACTTCTCGGTCTTCGACAACTACATCCAGGAGCCGGCCTACCTGTCGGGCATGGTCGCCGGCGGCATGACCAAGACCAACCGCATCGGCATGGTCGGCGGCTTCCCCATCCCCGAGGTGAACCGCCTCATGAACGCCTTCATGGCCGGCGCGAAGGAAACCAATCCGAAGGTGGAGTTCAGCGTGAGCTTCATCAACAGTTGGTTCGATCCGCCCAAGGCCAAGGAAGCGGCCTTCGCCATGATCGACAAGGGCGCCGACGTGATGTATGCCGAGCGCTTCGGCGTCAGCGATGCGGCCAAGGAAAAGGGCAAGCTCGCCATCGGCAACGTGATCGACACGCAAGACAAGTACCCCGAGACGGTGGTCGCTTCGGCGCTGTGGAACTTCGAGCCTTCGGCAGACCGCGCCATCAAGCTGGTGAAGGACGGCAAGTTCGTGGCTGAGGACTACGGCTCCTACTCGATGATGAAGCACAAGGGCTCCGAGCTCGCGCCGCTCGGCACCTTCGAGAAGAAGGTGCCGGCCGACCTCGTCGCCAAGGTCAAGGCGCGGCAGGCCGACATCCTCGCCGGCAAGTTCAGCGTGAAGGTGGACGACGGCGCGCCGAAGTCGACCGCCAAGTAAGCACGATGGTGGATAGGGAACCAGCCACCGTTCTCTCGCTGCGCGGCATCACCAAGCGCTTCGGCGCGCTGGTGGCCAACGATGCGATCTCGCTCGAACTGCAGGCCGGCGAAGTGCTCGCGCTGCTGGGCGAGAACGGCGCGGGCAAGTCGACGCTGATGTCGATCCTGTTCGGGCACTACACGGCCGACGCCGGCGAGATCGAGGTCTTCGGCCGGCCGCTTGCGCCCGGCAACCCGAAGGCAGCGCTGGCGGCGGGTATCGGCATGGTGCACCAGCACTTCACGCTGGCCGACAACCTCAGCGTGCTCGAAAACGTGCTTAACGGCACCGAGCCGCTCTGGTGGCCTTTTTCGCGGCGCAATGCGGCGCGCGACAAGCTGCTTGATGTGGCGGCGCGCTTCGGCCTGCCGGTGGTGCCGGATGCGCGGATTGCGAGCCTGTCCGTCGGCGAGCGGCAGCGCGTCGAGATCCTGAAGGCGCTGTACCGCGGCGCGCGCATCCTGATCCTCGACGAGCCGACCGCAGTGCTCACGCCGCAGGAGAGCGAGGCCCTGTTCGCGACGCTGGCGCAGATGGTGGCGCAGGGCCTGTCGATCGTCTTCATCAGCCACAAGCTCGACGAGGTGCTGCGCGTGTCGCACCGGGTCGCGGTGCTGCGCGGCGGCAGGTTGGTGGCGCAGGCACGCAGCGCAGAAACGACGCAGGCGGAGCTCGCACTGTGGATGGTCGGCCACGCGGTCGAGGGCGCGGTGCGGCGGCCGGCGCGGCAGGTCGGCGATGCCGTCTGCGTGCTCGATCGCGTGCGCACAGAGGGCAGCGGGCACGACCGGCTGATGGATGTTTCGCTCGTGCTCAAGGCGGGCGAGATCACCGCGATCGCCGGTGTTTCCGGCAACGGGCAGGTGGCGCTGGCCGAGCTGCTGAGCGGCACGCGCCGGGCGGTGTCGGGCACGGTGCAGCTGATGGGCCGTGCGCTGCCCGCATCGCCCGCGCGCCTGGTGCAGCGCGGCGTGGCGCGCATTCCGGAAGATCGGCATGCGGTCGGCATCGTCGGCGACCTTCCGGTCTGGGAGAACGCGGTGGCCGAGCGGCTGCGCCGCGGCGCGTTCTCGCGCTGGTCGTGGGTGCGGCGCGGCGCCGCGCGGGCGCATGCGCGGCGCATCGAAAAAGCCTTCGACGTGCGCGGCGCGGGACTGGATTCCCCTGCGCGCGCGCTTTCGGGCGGCAACATGCAGAAGCTGATTCTCGGGCGGGCACTGCTGGCGCCGGATGCACCAGACGGGCGCGGCAGGACGCCGCGGCTGATCGTCGCCCACCAGCCCACATGGGGCCTCGACATCGGCGCGGTCGCCTATGTTCAGCAGCAACTGATCGCGGCGCGCGATGCGGGCGCGGCCGTGCTGCTGATCTCCGACGACCTCGACGAAATACTGGCCCTCGGCGACCGGGTGGCCGTCATGCATGCAGGCGGACTCGGCGAGCCCCGTCCGCCGTCGGCATGGACTCGCGAAGCGATCGGAATCGCGATGGCTGGGTCCTGATTTGAGACTTGAACGCCGTCACGAGACGTCGCGCGCGGCATTGGTGCTCGCACCCGTGGGCGCGGTCGCCTTCACCCTGCTGGTGAGCGCATTGCTCGTGCTCTGGGCCGGCGCTCCGGTCGGCCGCACCTATGCGTTGCTGCTGCAGGGCGGCTTCGGCTCTGTCTTTGCCTGGAGCGAGACGCTGACCCGCGCCATCCCGCTGATCCTGACCGGCCTGGCGGCCACGGTCGCCTTCAAGGCCAGGCTATTCAACATCGGCGCGGAGGGCCAGCTCTACGCGGGTGCGCTCGCCGCGGTCGCTGTCGGCGGGCTGCATGGCGGCACTGGTTTCGAACTGGCGCCCTGGTTGCTGTTCCCCTCGATGATGCTGGCCGCCGCCCTGGCCGGTGCGGTGCTGCTGCTCGGCCCCGCATTGATGAAGAACAAGCTGGGCGTCGACGAGGTGGTGACCACGCTGCTCATCAACTTCATCGTGCTGCTCGGCATGTCGGCCATGCTCGACGGTCCGATGAAAGACCCGGCCGCAATGGGCTGGCCGCAGAGCGTGGCGCTCAAACCCGAGCTGGAACTCGGCAAGCTCATCGCGCAGACCCGCGTCCATACCGGCCTGCTGTGGGCCGGCACGCTCGCGGTCCTCGTGTGGCTGCTGTTCAGGTATGCGGTGATCGGTTTCGACATCCGAGCGGTCGGCGCCAACGCGCGCGCCGCGGCCTTCGCCGGCGTGCCGGTCACGCGCACGGTGGTGCTGGTGGCACTGCTCTCGGGCGCGCTGGCCGGGCTGGCGGGCGCAATAGAAGTGGCGGGCCGCACCAGCTACGTCACGCTCGACATGTCGCCCGGCTACGGGTACAGCGGCATCGTCATCGCAATGCTGGCGGGGCTGCATCCGCTGGGCGTGCTCGCCGCCGGCGTGTTCGTCGCCGGCGTGCTGGTCGGTGCCGACACCATGAGCCGGGCCGTGGGCGTGCCGACCTACATCGCCGACGTGATCGTCGCCGCGTCACTGATCGCGGTGCTGATCGCGACGCTGTTCATCCAGTACCGCATGCGATGGAAATAGTCGACTTCGTTTCCAGTTCCTCGTTCTGGGTGGCTGTGCTGCGCATCGCGACACCGCTGATCTTCGGCACGCTCGGCGTGCTGCTGTGCGAGCGCGCCGGCGTGCTGAACCTCGGCATCGAGGGCATCATGGTCGCAGGCGCCTTCACCGGCTGGCTCGCGGTGTATGCCGGTGCACCGCTGTGGGCCGGGGTCGGCATCGCGGCGCTCACCGGTGCGGCATTCGGTCTTCTGCATGCGTTGCTCACCGTGGGGCTCGCGCTGTCGCAGCATGTGTCGGGGCTCGGCATCACGCTGCTGGCGACTGCCCTCAGCTACTTCGGCTATCGCGTTACCTTTCCGAAAGTCAGCACGCCGCCGACCGTCGTCCCATTCGCGGCGATGGACTGGCTCCCGGTGCCGCTGCTGAGTGCGCAAACACCGTTGACGCTGCTCGCGCTGGTGTTGGGACCGGTGCTGGCCTACG
>JBBJMS010000024.1:0-27154 GCA_037720315.1 Variovorax sp.
GTGGTCGGCGGCCGCCGTGCATGGAACAACGAGCCGGGCGCAAGCAGGTAGCCCTCGTCCAGCATTCGCTGCGTCAGCGCGTCGGTATCGACGCCGGTGTCGACCCAGCCGAACAGACCCGCAGGCTCCGATGCGAGCGTGCAGCCGGCCGCCAACGCGAGCTTGACGGTTCGCCCGCGTGCGCCGTCGAGCCGAAGCCGAATGCGTTCGGCATGCCGGCGCAACTGCCCCTGGTCGATGCACCATGCCAACGCACGCTCGAACAACGATGGCGTCGTCAGCGTCGTGAGCAGCTTGGTTTCGAGCAGCCGCCCGACCGTGGCGGGGGATGCGGCAAGGAAGCCGATGCGCCAGCTCGGCGCGAGGATCTTGGCGAAGCCGCTCACGTAGATGGTGCGCTGCAACCCGTCGAGCGCGCTGAGCCGCGTCGCGTGTTCGGGCGCGAGGTGGCTGTACGTGTCGTCTTCGACGATGTGGAAGTCGTGCTGGTTCGCGAGTTGCAGCATTCGGTGCGCAACGCCTGGCGTGAGGCTGTAGCCGGTCGGGTTGTGCAGCACGCTCACGCTCACGAAGAGCTTGGGCTTGTGCCCGTCGCCGGCTTGGCAGTAGCGCTCCATGACTTCCAGGTCAGGCCCGTCCGCCCTGCGCGGCACCGGCAGGATTCGCATGCCGAGCGCCTCCAGCCGCGCGAATTCGAGCGCCCAGCCGGGCTCTTCGACCATCACCGCATCGCCGGCACGCAGCAGCGTGCGGCTCACGATGTCGAGCGCATGCGTGGCGCCGACCGTGGTCACGATCTGCTCGGGCCCCGCCGGCACGTTGATGGTCGCCAGCTTGACGGCCAGACTGCGGCGCAATCCGCTGTCGCCGGCCGGTTCGCCGTACTGCAGGGAAAAGTCCTGCACCGCGCGCGTGCTCGTCAGGCGGCGCACCGCGGCGACGGTGAAAGGCGAATCCAGCCAATCGGAGGGGAACACGCCCATCCCGGGCTGTGGCTTGTCGCTCGGTCGATGGAACATGCCACGGATCAGCGTGCTCGCGTCCGCCTGCACGGGCTTCGATGGCGCCGCGGGCAGCGGCTGCCCCGCCGGTGGCGCGACCGAGTCGCGCACATAAAAGCCACGCTGGCGCCGCGCCTCGACCAATCCCTGCGCAAGCAGCTGGTCGTAGGCGGCGACCACGGTGTGCGGACTGACGCCCTGCTGCCGCGCACATTCGCGCACCGACGGCAGGCGCGCGCCGGGGGCGAGCAGGCGGGTGCGGATACGCTCGGCGAAGCGGTCCGCAAGCTGGCCGGTCAGCGACTGGGTGGAGGTTCGTGTCAGCATTGCATCTTTCACTTCTGTGTCGACGAACCGACCAATACAGGCCGGCCGTTTGTCCGCCAATGTGTATTGGCACTGTAATGGTCTTGAGTTTAGAGTGCGTCGCATGAACTGGCAAGATTTCACGGCTCTGCTGGCGCTGGCCACGGCGATGAGCTTCTCGCCGGGGCCGAACACCACGCTGTCCGCCGCGCTGGCAGCCAACGGCGGCCTGCCGCGCGCCATGCGCTTCGTCATCGCAGTGCCGGTGGGCTGGAGCCTGTTGCTCTTGATCTGCGCCGCGGGAATCGGCGCCGCGGTGGACACCGTGCCATCCCTGCGCTGGGCCATCAAGGCCTGCGGCATCGCCTACCTGCTGTGGCTGGCATGGAAGCTCAGCGGCAGCGCCACGCTGGCGCAGGCGGACGGCACGCGAATGTCGGTCGGTTTCATGCAAGGCGTGCTGCTGCAGTTCCTCAACATCAAGGCGTGGCTGCTGGCGTTGGCGCTGGTCGCAGGCTGGATTGCCGGCCACGCGGATGCATGGCAGCGGCTCGCGATCGTGGCACCCGTGATGCTGGTCTTTGCGTTCGCCAGCAACTTCACTTATGCACTGGCCGGAGCACTGCTGCGCGACTGGCTGGCACGCGGGCGCCGCCTCTTGTGGTTCAACCGCGCCATGGCAGCCGTGCTGGTGCTCACCGCCGCCTGGATGGTCGGCGTATGAAGATCAAGGACGAAACCTTGGGCATGTGGCTCGGCGTGTTGGGTGTCGCGTTCTTCGCCGTCACGCTGCCGATGACGCGGCTCGCCACCGGCACGGAAGCGGCGCCGCAACTGTCGCCTTGGTTCGTGACGCTCGGCCGCGCCGCGCTTGCCGGCGGGTTGTCCACGATCTTCCTGCTGGCGACGCGCTCGCCCCTGCCGCAGCGCCATTTTTGGAAGCCACTCACCGTGGCGATGCTGGGCAACGCGATCGGCTATCCGGTGCTGCTGGCCTATGGTCTGCGAGCAGTGAGCGCCAGCCACGCAGCCGTGGTCACGGCGCTGCTGCCTCTGGCGACGGCTGCCTGCGCGGCCTGGGTGCTGCACCAGCGCGCGCGGCTCGGATTCTGGGTCTGCGCGGTGGCCGGCAGTGCACTGGTGATCGCGTTCTCGGTGTTGCGCGCAGAGGGCCAGGGCGCCGCCTTCGGCTTCGCCTGGGCCGATCTGCTGCTGATCGCCGGCGTGTTCGCCGCTTCGCTGGGCTACATCTACGGTGCGCAGGTCACGTCGGCGCTGGGTGCCGAACGGGTCATCTGCTGGGTCTGCGTGCTGGCGCTGCCGGTCACGCTGCCTGGCACCTTGTTGCTGTTGCCCGTGCAGCCGGTCGCCACATCGGCATGGGTCGGCGTCGTCTACGTCGGTGTGTTCTCGATGTGGGTTGGATTCTTCGCCTGGTACCGCGGACTCGCCATGGGCGGCGCGCTGCGGGTCAGCCAGGCGCAGCTGCTGCAACCTTTTCTCTCGATCCTGGCGGCGGTGCCGCTGCTGGGCGAGCCGATCGATGTCGTCACCCTCGGCTTTGCCGGCGCAGTGGTTGCTACCGTCGTCGCCGGCACGCATCGGTCGCGGCCGCGGCCGCCTGCCGAAGTGGCAACCGTCTCCCGATAACAACCCGCGCATCCAAGGAAGCACATGAACTGGAAACTCGCAGCACGCGCCGAGAAGATGAACCCGTCGGTGATCCGTGAAATCCTCAAGGTCACCGAGCGGCCCGGGATCATCAGCCTGGCGGGCGGCCTGCCCTCGCCCAAGACGTTTCCGATCGCCGCCTTCGCCGCCGCCTGCGCCGAAGTGCTGCGCAGCGACGGCCAAGCCGCGCTGCAGTACGCCGCCAGCGAGGGCTACGCTCCGCTACGCGAAGCGGTGGCGGCCATGCTGCCGTGGGCCGTCGATCCGGCGCAGGTGCTGATCACCACCGGCTCGCAGCAGGGGCTGGACCTCGTCGCCAAGGTGCTGCTCGACCCCGGCAGCCGCGTGCTGGTCGAGACGCCGACCTACCTCGGCGCGCTGCAGGCCTTTTCGCCGATGGAACCCGAACCGGTGAGCGTCGCCAGCGACGACGGCGGCGTGATCGTGGAAGACCTCGTGGCGAAGGCCAAGGACGCGCGCTTCGTCTACCTCCTGCCCAACTTCCAGAACCCGACCGGCCGCACGATGAGCGAAGCGCGCCGCGCCGCGGTGTCCGCTGCCGCTGCCGAGGCCGGCCTGCCGATTGTGGAAGACAACCCCTACGGCGACCTCTGGTTCGACGAACCGCCGCCGCTGCCGCTCACCGCGCGCAACCCCGACGGCTGTATCTATCTCGGCTCGTTCTCGAAGGTGCTGGCGCCGGGGCTGCGGCTCGGCTTCCTGATCGCGCCGAAGAGCATTTTCCCCAAGCTGCTGCAGGCCAAGCAGGCGGCCGATCTGCACAGCCCCGGCTTCAACCAGCGCATGGTGTCCGAGGTGATGAAGGACGGCTTTCTGGAGCGGCACGTTCCGACCATCCGTGCGCTCTACAAGCGCCAGCGCGATGCCATGCTGGCGGCACTCGCCCGCGAGACGAAGGGGCTCGGCATCGAATTCAACAAGCCCGCTGGCGGCATGTTTCTCTGGCTGCGCCTGCCCGAAGGCATGAACGCCGCGGCGCTGCTGCCGCGCGCGGTCGAGCGCGGCGTGGCATTCGTTCCCGGCGAGCCGTTCTATGCCGGGCCGAGCGATCCGCGCACCCTGCGCTTGTCTTTCGTGACTGCCAGCGTCGAACAGATTGATACCGCGATCACCGCGCTTGCATCGGCGGTGCGCGAGCAGGCCGCCCAACGACGCCGCCGCCCAGGTGCAACGCCAACTCGCGGCAGCGGCATAGGTGAGCTTCGCAGCCATGGTCGACCTCGCGACGCTCTCGCTCTTCCTCGTGACGGTGCTGGCGCTGTTTCTCTCGCCCGGCCCGAACATGGCCTTCGTGCTTTCGCACGGCATCGCCATGGGACCTCGCGCTGGGTTTGCCGCCGGCCTCGGCATCGCTGCGGCCGACCTGGTGCACACCGTCTGCGCGGCCAGCGGCATCACTGCGCTGGTGGCGGCCTGGCCGCCCGCTTTCGACCTGCTGCGCTATGCGGGCGTGCTCTACCTCGCATGGCTCGCCTGGCGCACGCTCCGCTCGGACGGCATGCAGTCCCCATTGGATGCAGGCCGGCCGGGCTTCGCACGCCTGGTGCGCGCAGCCTGCATCAACAACCTGATGAACCCGAAAGCGCTGCTGTTCTTCATGGTGTTCCTGCCGCAGTTCGCGGATCCCGCGCGCAGCAGCATGGCGCTGCAGTTGCTGATGCTCGGAAGCACGCTCGCGCTGGCCGGGCTGCTGTTCAACACCGTGCTCGGCGCGCTGAGCGGGCGCATCGGTTCGCGCCTGCAGCAGCGGCCCGGCACGGCCTTGTTTCGGCGAGGGTTGATGGCGGCGGTGATGATTGCGCTGACGGTTCGGCTTCTGCTGCTCGACCGGCCTACCAAAGGACTTTGAACATGCTCAACATCTGGGGGCGCATCAGCTCCATCAACGTGCGCAAGGTGGTGTGGTGCGCGCAGGAACTCGGCCTCGACTTCCAGCGCACCGAAGCCGGCGGCAGGTTCGGCATTGTGCAAACGCCCGAATACCTCCAGCTCAATCCGAATGCGCTGGTGCCGGCCATCGACGACGGCGAGGGGGAGGGCCGCGTGACGCTCTGGGAGTCGAACGTGATCGTGCGCTACCTCTGCGCCAAGCACGCAGCCGGCAAGCTCTATCCCGAGCCGCTCGCCGAGCGCTTCGCTGCCGAGCAATGGATGGACTGGCAGCAGACCACCCTCAACCCGGTGAGCGCCGGCGCCTTCAGGCAGTGGATACGCACGCCGGCGGCGGAGCGCGATGCGGCCGCGATCGCGCGCTCCGTGAATGCCACCGAGCCGCTCTTCGCGCTGCTAGACGCGCACCTGGCCACCCGCGCCTTCATGCTCGGCGACGACTTCACGATGGCCGACATACCGGTCGGCTGCGAAACGCACCGCTGGTTCGGGCTCCCGCAAACCGAATACACCCGGCCGGCCTGGCCGAATGTGGAGCGCTGGTTCGGTGACTTGCGCATCCGTGCCGGCGCCCGCGGCGTGCTCGACCTTGCACTCGAATGAATCCGATGAAAAACCGCAGCTTCAAGCAAGTCGACGTCTTCACTGCAACCGCGTATGCCGGCAACCCCCTGGCGGTCGTGCTCGACAGCAACGGCCTCGACGATGCGGCGATGCAGGCCTTTGCGAAGTGGACGAATCTTTCGGAAACCACCTTCCTTCTGCCACCGACCGAGCCTTCGGCGGATTACCGCGTGCGCATCTTCACGCCCGGGGGCGAGCTGCCGTTCGCCGGCCACCCGACGCTGGGCAGCTGCCATGCATGGCTCGAGGCCGACGGCCGGCCGAAGGCGCCCGGGCGCATCGTCCAGCAGTGCGCCGCAGGGCTGGTCGCGATCCGGCAGGAAGGCGAGCGACTCGCCTTTGCGGCCCCGCCGCTCGCGCGCAGCGCACCGAGCCCGTCGCTGCTGGCCAAGGTGGCGGCCGCGCTCGGGCTGAAGGCGCAACAGATCGTTGCCGCCCAGCAGCTCGACAACGGCCCGGTCTGGCTGGGCCTGCTGCTGAACGATGCCGAGACGGTGCTGGCGATCAAGCCCGACCATCGGCTTCTGGAAGGAACTCGGCCAGAAGGTCGGCGTGGCGGGCATTCCGGCGGCCGAGGACAAAGCGCCCTCGCCCCTGATCGGACGCTCCAATCGCGAAGCGCGCGCCTTCGTCCGTACGGAAGAAGTGCCGATCGAAGCGCCCATCGGCCTCGAAGTGCGCGCCTTCGCATCGCCGATCGGCGTCGATGAAGACCCGGTCACCGGCAGCCTCAACGCCAGCCTTGCGCAGTGGCTGATCGCCGACGGACATCTGCCCGAGCGCTACCTGGCAGCGCAAGGCCATTGCCTCGGCCGCGCCGGACGCGTTCATGTAACGCGCGATGCCGACGGCCAGGTCTGGATCGGCGGCGACTCGGTCACCTGCGTCGACGGCACCGTGTCGCTGTAGACCATGGCTGCAGCTCGCATCGACCACCTGGTGATCGCCGCTTCGAGCCTCGATGAAGGCGTGCGCTGGTGCCAGGACACCTTCGGCATCGCGCCCGGACCAGGCGGCGAGCATCCGCTGATGGGCACGCACAACCGCTTGATGAAGATCGCCAGCGCCGGCTTTCCGCGTAGCTACTTCGAAATCATCGCGATCGATCCGCAAGCCACGCCGGCACGCGCTGCGGGCAGCCGCCGCTGGTTCGACCTGGACGATGCCGCGCTGCAGGCCGCACTCGTGCAAGACGGTCCTCGGCTGATGCACTTCGTCGCCGAAGTGCCGGACGCCGATGCTGCGGTGCAGGCGCTCGCCGCGGTGGGCATCGACCGCGGCAGCGTGCTCGAAGCCTCGCGCGACACGCCGGCCGGCCGGCTGTCATGGCACATCACGGTGCGTGACGACGGCCAACGGCTTTTCTACGGCACGCTGCCGACGCTGATCGAATGGGGGCCGGTGCATCCGGTCGATGCCATGACCGATTCCGGGGCTGGCGCTGCAGTCGCTGACCCTCGTGCATCCGCGCGCCGGCGACTTGCGCGCGGCGCTCGACGTGATTGGCCTCGTCGACCTGCCGGTCGTCGAGGGCCCACCAACCTGCGCGCCGTATTCGATACGCCGCGCGGCGCCGTCACCCTGGAATCACGAGGAATCTGAGCATGCTGACCGCCACCGAACTCGCGTTGTTCGCGCTTGCCGCGTTGGTGCTGGTGCTCACGCCGGGGCCAACATGATCTATTGCGTCTCGCGCACGCTGTGCCAGGGCCGCGCCGCGGGGCTGGTTTCGCTGGCCGGCGTGCTGCTGGGCTTCGTGGTGCACCTGATGGCGGCGGCGCTCGGCCTCACGGCGCTGCTGATCGCGGTGCCTTTCGCCTTCGATGCCATCCGGCTTGCCGGCGCGGCCTATTTGCTGTGGCTGGCATGGCAAGCCGTCAAGCCCGGCGGCGCCGCACCCTTCGAGGCCCGCCTGCTGCCGCACGATCCACCCGCAAGGCTCTTCAGCATGGGCTTTCTCACCAACCTGCTGAACCCGAAGGTGGCGATGTTCTATCTGTCCTTCTTCCCGCAGTTCCTGCATCCCGAACGCGGCTCGGTGCTGCCGCAGAGCCTTGCACTCGGTGCAGTGCAGATCGGCGTCAGCGGTGCGGTCAACCTGCTGCTGGTGCTCGGAGCGGCGCGGCTCACGGCATTCCTGTCCCGCAGCGAGCGTTGGCTGCGCGCGCAGCGCTACGTCATGGGCAGCGTGCTGGCCGCGCTCGCGGTGCGCATTGCGATGCCGGAGCGCAAGTAAGCGATGCGTTTCACCCGCGAAGAGATCGAAGCCGCACGCCGCACCGTCTACGCGACGATGCCGCCGACGCCGCAATACGCCTGGCCGCTGCTGGCGGCCCGCCTCGGCTGCAGCGTGTGGACCAAGCACGAGAACCACACGCCGGCGGGCGCTTTCAAGCTGCGCGGCGGACTCACCTACTTCGAAGCGTTGGCGCGCGAGCGGCCCGAGATACGCCATGTCGTGAGCGCCACGCGCGGCAACCACGGCCAGTCGGTCGGCTTCGCGGCGCGACACCACGGCATGGCCGCGACCATCGTGGTGCCGCACGGCAACTCGCTCGAAAAGAACGCCGCGATGCGCGCGCTCGGCGTCGCGCTGGTCGAGCACGGCGACGAGTTCCAGACCGCCAGCGAGCATGCCGCGCTGCTGGCCGAACGCGATGGGCTGCACCGCGTGCCCTCTTTCCATCGCGAACTGGTGCGCGGCGTGGCAACCGCCTACGTGGAGTTCTTCGAGGCGCTTGCCGATGCGCCGCCGGAGGTGCTGTTCGTGCCGATCGGGCTGGGCTCGGGCTTTGCCGGCGCTGCCGCTGCGCGCGCGCACTGCGGCGTGTCGACGCGGCTTGTCGGCGTGGTTTCGGCCCATGCGACGGCTTACCTCGATCCGTTTCGCGCCGGGCGGCCGCTCGAAGCGCCCGTCAGCACGCGCCTTGCCGACGGCATAGCCTGCCGCACACCGGTGCCCGAGGCGCTCGAGCTGATCTGCCGCGAAGCCGACGACGTGATCGCCGTCACTGACGACGAAGTGGCCTATGCGATGCGGGTGCTCTTCACCGACACCCACAACGTGGCCAAAGGCGCCGGCGCCGCAGCCCTGGCCGCCGCGCTGCAGCAGCGCGAGCGCTGGCGCGGCAAGAAGGTCGGCATTGCGCTCACCGGCGGCAACGTCGATGCGTCGATGTTCGCCGAGGTGTTGTCGGGCGGTTGAGCGCTTGGCGCGTTCAGCCCGCGACGACGATCGGAAATCGCGCCTGCCAGCCGTCGGCCGCCCGCTCGAACGGCACCGTGAGCGCGGCGCGCGAAGCCTCGGAGAGATTGCGCCAGAGAAAGTCGCGTGCATTGCCGGCGTCGTCCGCCACGTAGAGCTGCGTCGTCAGAAGCTCGCGCAGGCCGAGCTTCACCTTCACATGGATGTGCGGCGTGCGGCCGCTGTAGGGCACCGGCCGGATGGTGCGAAAGCGGTAGCGGCCATCGGCGCCGACATCGGCGCGGCCGAAGCCTGGAACGCGGCACGGCGCGGCCGCCGTCGCCTGGGTGGTGGTAGTGGCCGCGCTCGTCGCACTGCCAGATCTCGACCTGCGCGCCGGAGACCGGACGCCCGTCCACATCGGTAACCGTGCCTTGACCCACGCCGGCTGGTCGCTGGAATAACGCAGCGCACCGTTGCGCAGCAGGTCTTCGTCGGAATCCTGGGCAGGCTGACCGGATAGAACGGCCCCTCGGTCTGCGATCTGGGGTCGGCCTGCGCGCCGGTACCGGCTGCGCGCGGACGCCCAGCCAGAGGGCTGGTGCTGCGACCAGTGCGGCAGCGACCGTGCGCCGGGACGGATGGATCGAGTTGGACGGCGCATGCATCGCCGTAGGAGCCGGGCCGCACGCGCGAGTTCCCCGCGCCGCCCTCTGCCCGCGACTACCAGCGGACGCGAACGCCGATCGCGCCCTGAACCGAGGACCTGACCCGGGTGTCGCCGCCGGTGCTGAAGAGCTTGCCGACTTCGCCGTAGACGCTCACCGTCCTGTTGACCGACAGCGTGGCGCCGGTCGCGAGCTCCACCGAGGTGTAGTCGCCGCTGCTGGCGACGGGCGTGACGAAGCCGCCGTTGCCGAAGCGCGCGACATCGCGGCTGTCGCTGCCGTGCACCACGCCGACCCGGGCATAGGGCTGCAGGCGTCCCGCGGCGGTTGCGAAATCGCCCTTGACGCGCAGGCCGAGGCCGGCCGTCCATGCGCCGGAATCGTCCTGCTCGACGCGGGCGCCCGGAATCGACAGATCGTCCAGCCGTGCCCTGCGGTAGCTGAGCTGTGCCTGCGGCTCGATCTGCCAGCCGCTTCCGAGTGCGAATGCCTGGCCCACCTCGACCGAAGCGGTCAGGCTGTTGCCCTTGCCGGACGCTGCAAAGCCGCCGAGCGGCCGGATCGTGTAGCGATGCGATCCGTACTGCAGCACGGTGTCGGCGTAGAAGCCGGTCGCATTGGAATAGGAGGCGTAGGCGCCGAGATAGCGCGCCCGCAGGTCGGTGTCGCCGACCGCGCGCCACACGCCGCTGGCCGCACCGCTCACATCGGTGTTGCCGTCGAGCGTGCCGACGTACAGGCCCGCGCGCCAGTCGCCGAGCGCGGAAACGTACAGGTCGGTGCCGGCCTGCACGCCAGCCACATGGCCCTGCGTCGATGGGCTGACCGTGCCGGCCTGCCGGATATCGATGTCGCTGTACACCGCGCGCGCCCATGCGCGGCGCTCGGTCGAAAGCGCGCCGGCCACCGGGGTGAGAGCCGCCAGTGCCTGCGCGCTCGCATCGTCGTCGCCGAAGCGGCGGTGCATATTGCCGATCATGGCGAGATCGCTTTGGCGCAATTGCGACGGCAAGGCAGCGAGCATCGCGGCCTCGGCGCGGTAGGCGGTAACCGCCGCCGTCGCCGAAGGTGCGGCCGCAGGCGTTGCGCCGAGCGTGGGTGCCGATACCGCTCCAGGTGCCGGTGCCGGTGTCGGTGCCGGTGCAGGTGCCGGTGGATTGACGGGCGCAGGAATCACGTCCGAGCGCAGGTACCAGTTCTCACCGGCGCCG
Organism: Variovorax sp.; assembly: GCA_037720315.1. GTDB lineage: Bacteria > Pseudomonadota > Gammaproteobacteria > Burkholderiales > Burkholderiaceae_C > Variovorax. The sequence continues at coordinate 10,577 of JBBJMS010000024.1, forward strand.
GCGGCGTCGGCGGCGAACAGGCGGTACTCGAACGCGCCGGCGTCGACATGGCCCGCGCCGCCCAACGCAAACGCGCTCTTGGTGGTCTGTGCAGTGGTCGTCGCGCCGTTGCGCGCGGAAATCACCTCGATGCCGTTGCCGACGGTCTGGCCGCCAAGGCCGCCCAAATTGACGATCTGCACGGCGGTCGTGCCGCTCGCGACGGCAGCGGCACCGTCCAGCACCAGGCGATCCGACGGGCCGCTCGCGCCCAGCGTGGTGCCCAGGCGCAAGCTTCCGTTGTTGCCGACGTAAGGGCCGGTCACCGTGAGCGTCGTGCCCGGCGCGGCACCCACCAGCGACACCGTGCCGCCGTTCGCGAGCCCGGCCACGCTCTGGTTCAAGCCGGCGAGGTCGAGGGTGCCACCCGCCACGACCGAATGGGCCGAGGCAGCGCTCAGCGCGTTCGCGGCGCCCGCGCGCAGGGTGCCTGCCTCGACCGTGGTGCTGCCGCCGTAGCTGTTGGCCCCGGTGAGAACGGTGGTGCCCGTTCCGCGCTGGGTGAAGCTGCCGGTTCCGCTGACCGCGTTCGCCATCGCGAAGATGTCCGAGCGCTCGACCACGACCGCGGCGTTGTTGACAATGGCGCCCTGCACGCTGCCGCTCGTGCCGCCGTCGCCGAGCCGCAGCGTGCCGCCGCTCACGGTAGTGCCGCCGGTGTAGGTGTTGTTGCCGCTCAGGGTCAGCATGCCGCTGCCGACCTTCACCAGCGAGCCGCCGGTTTGCGTTGCCGGGTCAATGTAGCTGCCACCCAGCGAGTCGAAGAGCCCCGGGCCGGTGTCGGAGATCACGCCGCTGATTGTGTCCGCATAGCCCAGGCCGCCGACGCTCAGAGTCTTCGAGCCGACAAGCACATCGCCCGCGCCCGACAAGGAGCCGATCGATGCGACCGACAGCACGTTGTAGACATACAGCCGCCCGGCATCGTTCTCGATCGTCACGCCGGAAAGATCGAAGTTGCCCGCTGCGAACACGGCACCGGTGCTGCCGATGTTGCGGATCGTCGATGAACCCCCGTAGCCGGTGATGAGATCCACCCGGCCTCCGTTGTTCGTGATCTGCGCAGAGCCCGCCGAAGCGCTGCCGACCAAGGTCAGATAGGAGCCCGCGCCGTTGATTCGCACCGTTGCATCGCCGAGGCTCGCCGTGTTCTCCAGCTTGATGCCGCTGTTGCTGCCGAGCGTGTTGCTGCTGCCCGCCACGGAAATGTCGAGGCCCGACGCATTGAACGCGCCGGCGAGCCGCAGCTCCGCATTGCCGAGGACGATCGCCGGGCCGGCGCCCAGGGAGCCGGTGGTGCGCGTTGTCACGTTGGTCCGGCCGATGCTGCTGCTGAAGGTGGTGCTTCCGACGCTGGTGCCGCCGCCGTAGGTATTGCTTGCGTTGTCGAGGATGAAGCGGTCGGTCTCGGCCTGCGACGTGCCCGAATTGATCAGCGACAGCCGACCGGCGCCAGAGATCGCGCCGCTGAAGGTGTTGTTCACCTTGTCGTTGGCATCGATCGTGTAGCCGCCTGCGCCAATCAGCAGCGGAGCGGAGTATGTGCCGCCGTCGGTGTTCATGACCTGGACCTGCGCGCCACTTGCGCTTGCGAGCGCCAGCAGGCCGGAGCCGATGATCGTCGCTGCAGCCGCTCGCGACCGCTTGCCGCGCGCTGACGTGGTTTCGGATACCGCGACCCACGCGCCCAGGGCTTGGTTCCAAACACTGCGATATGACTTATTCATGCTGTTTCTCCGGTGCGACTACTAAAGTTCACATCTTGACACAATCTAGAACTTTATGACTCACTTTTTTACAATTGGCTGTGCCTTTCTGCGGGCCGGTCCCCGCAGTGACGGCTTCAGATAAGGCCTTCGGCAAAAATCCAGGCATGGGAACCCTCTACCTCGTGCGCCACGGCCAGGCCAGCTTTGGCGCAGCCGATTACGACAACCTCAGCGCACTCGGCCGGCGACAGGCCCGGCGACTGGGCGAGTACTGGCGGGAGCGCGGCATCGAGTTCGACGCCGTCATCACCGGCACGCTGAAGCGCCATCGCCAGACCTGGGACTGCATCGCCGAGGGCATGGGCCTCGCCCGCGACGACGTGCTGCCCTGGCCGGGGCTCAACGAGTACGACAGCGAAGCCGTCATTGCGACCATCCATCCCGACAAACTCGAGAAGCCCGATTCGCCGGAGATGTACCGCCATCATTTCCGGCTCCTGCGCGACGGGCTCGGCGCCTGGATGCAGGGCCGCACGGCGCCCATCGGCATGCCGAGCTATGTCGACTTTCTTGCCGGCGTGACGACCGCGCTTGACCATGTGCGCGACAAGCACCACGGCGCGCGGGTCCTGGTCGTGTCGAGCGGCGGGCCGATCAGCACCGCGGTCGGCCATGTGCTGGGCACCAGTCCCGAAACCACGATCGAGTTGAACCTGCGCATCCGCAACACGGCAGTCACCGAGTTCGCGTTCACGCCCAAGCGCCACATGCTGGTGACCTACAACACCCTGCCGCACCTCGACGGCCCAGCCTACGAGAGCTGGGTCACTTACGCGTGATCGGCTCGATTCCAGAAACACCGCGGAACCGGCTCCGCCGGGCCGCAGGTGCTGCCCCCGGCAGGGGGTGGGCGGCTACACGAAGTGAGCCAACCTGGGGGCGAGCAACATTTCATGCCTGCCAGACGCCGTAGCCGGCCGCTCGCAATGCGATGCCGAGTTCGACCTCCATGTCGCGCGCAGCCGCATAAGGCATCGGGTTGTAAGCGGCGTAGAGCGCCGGCAACAGGCGCAGGCCGTGGTCGCGCACGAACGAATTCGCCTGGATGCCCGCCTTGTGCTTGTCGAAGCGCAGGTCCGGGTCAAGGCCCGTCATGCCGACATAGACGAAGGGCTTGCCGAGGCAGTAGTCCGGATTGGCGCGCCGGAAGCGGGCCGCGTTCCAGACCTGGTCGTCGAGTTCGACCACGTAGACATGGTGATGGCCGCGGCGCCGCGTTTTGGCGACCGGCATCGGCATGCCTCAACCTCTGGACCGGCCGTAGCCTCGGAGAAGGCGCCAAAGATAGACCGCAAAGAAGCCGCCGAGCAGGATGGAGCTCACCGGACTGACGTAGCGCCCGACGCGGTCGTAATGGTTCTCCAGAAAAAACCCGAGCGCCACCAGCATGCCCGTCCACACCACCGTGCCCAGCGCAGACCACAGCAGGAATATCGCCAATCGCATCTGCTCCAGCCCCGCGGGGAGCGAGATTACGCTGCGCACGCCAGGCACCAGCCGGCCCAGGAACACCGCATACCGGCCCGAGCGCTCGAACCAACGTTCGGCGCGGTCGAGATCTTCGGTCGACACGGTGAGCCACCGGCCGTGGCGCGCGATCCAGCGGTGCACCCGCTCGCGGCCGATGCGCTGTCCGACCCAGTACCAGGGCAGCGTGCCGGCCAGCGATCCTGCAACGCCGGCGGCCATCACTCCCGCCGCGTCGAGCGTGCCGCGGGCGACCACGAAACCTGCGAAGGGCATGATGAGTTCGGAGGGTATCGGCGGAAAGATGTTCTCCAGCATCATCAGCGCGGCAATGCCGAGGTAGCCGTGCTGCTCGAGAAAGCCGATGATCCAGTCCGCCATGCCGTACCGAAGGCCGAACGCCCGGCCCTCTCAGGACCCCAAGCCGGCCGAACGCCTCACTTGCGCTTGACCATGCTGTAGATGAAGAGGAGCACGATCGCGCCCACGACCGACGCGATGAAGCCCGCGCCCTCACCGGCGGTGTACCAGCCCAGCGCCTGACCCAGGTAGGTCGCGATGAGCGAGCCGGCAATGCCGATCAGCGTGGTCACGATGAACCCCGCCGCGTCGTTGCCGGGTTTGATGGCGCGCGCCACGAGGCCCGCGACGAAGCCGATAAGAATGGTCCAGACGATGCTCATACGCTTCCTTGATATGGATTAGCTGAAAGGAAAGCCGTGCGTCGCAGCCGCCGGCGGCCGACGCATGATAGCGGAGCAAATGCCGGCAAAAGGCCGCTCTGCTGAGCGTCCTACACGCTTCGCGCGGCCTGCGCGCTATACCGGGGGCATGCTCGAAAAACTTCCCGGTGCGATCGGCCATGCGCTGTCCGGCGTGCGCGCCGGGCTCGACGAAATCGTCTTCAATACGCTGGGCCTGCGCGAGGGCATGGCGTCGATCACGCTCACCAGCCTGGCCTTTGCCGACCACGCACCGCTGCCGGCCCGCTACACCGCCGACGGCGAAGGCGCGTCGCCTCCGCTGCAGTGGACCGACGTGCCGGCCAACGCGGCCTCCCTGGTGCTGATGGTCGAGGATGCGGATTCGCCGACGCCGAATCCGCTGGTGCATGTCATCGTCGTCGGCTTGCCCGCCGGCGACGGCGCACTGCCGGAAGCAGCACTTTCCGCTGACGACGACCAGGCTGACCTCCACATCGGCCGCAACTCCTACCTGCAGGCTTCATGGCTTCCGCCCGATCCGCCACCCGGGCACGGCTTGCACCGGTACGCATTCCAGCTGTTCGCGTTGAACGCCACGCCCGAGTTCTCGTCGACACCCGGGCGCGACGAGGTGATGGACATGCTTCGGGCGCATGCCATTGCCAGCGGTCTCCTCATCGGCACCTGCGAGCGGCCGGACGGCTCCATCAAGATCGGGGAAACGGCGCCCGCAGGCCCGGTCGGTCCGACCGTCGCCGGCTGAACCCGCTCAGCCCAGCGGCCCGGTGTAGGCGGTTGCGAGCGGCAGGCGCGAGGCCTCGGCCAGCAGCACCGCAAGCTGGCGTGCCGCGGCGTCCACCAACGCCCGGCCTTTCTCCGCCGTTGCCGCAGCCGCATTGCCGGCGGCGCCGGCCGGGTTGTAGTCTTCCATCGCCCAGCCGAGCTTGGCGCTCTTGCCATTGCCGAGCACCGGGAACCCAGCCGCACGTTCGCGCGAGGTCGAATCGAAATCGCGTGCCTCGGCCATCGCGACCTGCCCCGGCGCCAACGCCAGCATCATCGAGGTCTCGATGTCGCCCGCATGCACGCCAAAGCGATGTTCTTCGGCATCGAACTGCGCGCCAGCCGCGCCCAACGGCAGGTTGAACCAGCTCACGCTGTAGACGATCAGCCCATGCGCGGCGCGCAGCTCGCGCGCCACGATGTCCATTGCGCCCACATGCCCGCCATGCGCGTTGAAGAACACCAGCTTCTTGATGCCTGCGCGGGCGACGCAGGCGCCGATCTCGTTCCAGAGCCTGATCAGCGTCTCGGCCGACAGCGTCAGCGTGCCGGCGAAACGTGCGTGTTCCGGGCTAAGCCCGACCTGCTGGGTCGGCAGGAAAAGCACCGGCAGTTCGGAAGGAAGGAGCGGCAGCGCCGCCGCGACGATGCCGTCGACCAGTGTCGAATCCACGCCGAGCGGCAGATGCGGCCCGTGCTGCTCGGTGGCGCCGAGCGGCAGCACCGCGACAGTGGCAGCCGGATCGAGCGACGCGAAGTCGCGGGTGGTCAGTTGCGACCAGAATCGGCTTGCGGAGGCGGTCATTGGGGTACCTTCGTGCTTCGCACTGCGGTGCGAGCTTGCTTGGGAGCGGCCCGGCGCGGCGCTCATGCGGCGATCTTAATTCGTCGCATCAGGCCACTGCCACGCCCCCTACTTGGCGCGCGACACCCGCCAGACTGCATCGCCCACGTCGTCGGCCACCAGCAGCGCACCGCTCTTGTCGAGCGCCACGCCGACCGGACGGCCCTGCGCCTTTTCGTCGGCGCTCAGGAAACCGGTGAGGAAATCGACCGGTGGCCCGCTCGGCTTGCCGTCCGCAAACGGGACGAACACCACCTTGTAGCCCGACCTCGGTTTACGGTTCCACGAGCCGTGCTCGCCGATGAAGGCGCCTTTGGCAAATTCGGGCGGCATGCCGCGCGCATTGGAAAACGTCAGCCCCAGCGCTGCGACATGCGCGCCGAGCGCGTAGTCGGGCGCAACCGCCTTCGCCACCATGTCCGGCCGCGGCGGCTCCAGCCGCGCATCGACATTGGCGCCGTAGTAGCTCCAGGGCCAGCCATAGAAGACGCCGTCTTTCACCGAGGTGAGGTAGTCCGGCACCAGATCGCTGCCGATCTCGTCGCGCTCGTTTACGACGGTCCACAAAGCATTGCTCTCGGGCTCCCAGCCCATGCCGTTCGGGTTGCGCAGACCGGTGGCGAACAGCCGCTTTTCACCGCTCTTGACGTCCACTTCCCAGATCGCGGCACGGCCTTCTTCCATCGCGAGACCGTTCTCGCCCACGTTGCTGTTCGAGCCGACCGTCACATAAAGCTTGGAGCCATCGCGGTTGGCGATCACGTTCTTGGTCCAGTGGTGGTTGATGCCGGCCGGCAGGTCGGTAACCTTGGTGGGCGCGGCGCTGACGGTGGTCTGGCCCTCGGTGTACGGCACCTTCACCAGCGCATCCGCGTTGGCGATGAACAACTCGTTGCCGACCAACGCAACGCCGAAGGGCGACATCAGGTTTTGCAGGAACACCTGGCGAACTTCGGCCGTGCCGTCGCCGTCGGCGTCGCGCAGCAAGGTGATGCGGTTGGCGCTCGGCGTGCCGGACCCGGCCCGCTTCATGACGATCCCCATCACCTTGGACTTGATCTTCTTGACGATGCCGTCGTTCGCCGCGTCGGCGTTCTCGGGCTTCGGCGGTTTGTCGCTCTCGACAACCAGCACGTCGCCGGTGGGCAGCACATACACCCAGCGCGGATGTTCGAGTCCGCGGGCCAGGGCCGTCACGGTGAATCCGCTGCGCGCGACCGGCCCCGCGGTGTCTGCCCATCCGGTAGCTTGTGCGATGTTGACTGTCGGAAGCAGCGTCTTGTTCGGCGCCGGCAGCTGCGGCGCGGGCCCCATGCCGGCTTCAACGGGCAGCTTGGCGATGTCGCCGCAGGCGGCGAGCAGCAGCATGGCGGCGGCGAGCGGCGCCAGGAGGGCGGCGGATCGGACGGTTTTGTTCGACTTCATCAGGAATACCTTTGCAACGGTTCAGGCGCGGACCGAACTTTGCTCGGCCGCTGCGCAACTTCATCGCATGATGCGGACCGCCCGGCGCCCTGCTGTCGGCGTGGGGCGCTTTCGGGCGTCGGCGCGCCCCGGTGCGGCCGCGCCGCTACCATCGGGCGATGACCGACGACCGGTTCCGCCCCCATGGCTACCAGCGCCAGTGCGCGGCCCGCCTCCGGCGCATCGATGAAGCGGCCGGCATCGTGCTCGACCGCACCGTGTTCTCTCCGCTGGGCGGCGGCCAGGCGGGCGACAGCGGTCACCTGCTGTTGGCCGATGGACGCGAGCTGGCGATTGCCGACACCCGCAAGGTCAAGGATGCCGAAGGCCGGCCGACCGCAGAGATCGCCCATGTGCCCGCGCCGGACCAGGCCGGATTGCTGGCCGGGATGAAGCCGGGCGATGCCGTGGTCGCCCGCATCGACTGGGAGCGCCGCCACAAGCTGATGCGCTTCCACACCGCCACCCATCTGCTGTGCCACCTGGTGCCGCAGCAGGTGAACGGCTGCTCCATCACGCCCGACTACGCGCGGCTCGATTTCCACATGACCGACGCGCTCGATACCGAGACGCTGACCGCCGGCTTGGCGCAGCTGGTCGCGGCCGGCCATCCGCTCGCCGTGGGCGCGATCGCCGATGCCGAACTCGATGCCAACCCGGCGCTGGTCAAGAGCATGAGCGTGCAGCCGCCGCGCGGCACCGGCACGGTCCGCACCATCCGCATCGGACCTGCCGAAGGCGGCGAGCACATCGACTTCCAGCCCTGCGGCGGCACGCATGTGGCCAATACGCGCGAGATCGGCGCGATCGTCGTTACCAAAATCGAGAAGAAAAGCGCCAGCACGCGCCGGGTGGTGCTCGGGTGGGCAGCCCCGTGAGCGACAGGAACTTCGGCGTGTCCGCCCGCTCCGACTGGCCGGCATGAACCTTTTTCGCTTTCGCTTCGTTGCGGCCTTTCTGATTGCAGCAGTTGCAACCCTTGCCACCTGCATGCCGGCTGCGGCCCAGCTGATTTCCCGGGCGGGCCCGATCGTCACCACGCCGCATGTGCGGGCCGAGCTGGTCGCGCATGCGCCGGACGGCGTCGTCGCCGGCGCGCCGGTCTGGGTCGGCCTGCAGATCGCACACCAGCCCGAGTGGCACACCTACTGGAAGAATCCCGGCGATTCCGGCCTGCCGACAGAACTCGCCTGGTCGCTGCCTGCGGGCGTGTCGAACGGCGATATCGCCTGGCCGGTGCCGAAGAAGATTCCGATCGGCAACCTGGCCAACTACGGTTATGAAGGCACCGTGCTGCTGCCGGTGCCGCTCACCGTCGCACCCGGTTTCGATCCCGTCGGCGGCGCCCTCGAGGTACGACTCAAGGCGACGTGGCTGGTCTGCCGCAAGGAATGCATTCCCGAGGACGGGGAGTTTCTGCTCAAGCTGCCGGTGCAGGGGTCCACGGCGCTGCACAAGGACATGTTCGATGCGGCCATGGCGGCGCAGCCGGTCGCGCTCGTGCAGCCGGGCGCCATCGCCATCGACGGCAACCGGCTGCAGATCAGGCTCGAAGGGTTGCCGCCGGCGGCGCGCGGCAAGACGCTGGATTTCTTCCCTGAAATCGCCGAGGTTATCCACACCGCCGCGGTGCAGGGCAAGGACTGGACGCAGGCGTGGCAGGGCGACACCTGGTCCGCCACCGTTCCGCTGGCCGAACAGCGCAGCGCCAGCCCCGAGCGGATGGCGGTGGTGGTCGCGCTGGCAGCGACCGACCGCCAGGCCGGCCAGCCGATCGCATGGCGCGCCGAAGCGCCGGTCGCCGGCAGCTGGCCCGCGGTTCGCGCGCCCGCGCAGGTTTCGACGGCGCTGCAAGCCGCGCTCGACGCCAACGCCGCGGCGCCGTTGCCGCAGCCGGTCGGCACCTACGTCGCCGCACTGCTCGGCGCGCTGCTCGGCGGGCTGCTGCTCAACCTGATGCCCTGCGTGTTCCCGGTGCTCGCGATCAAGGTGCTCGCCTTCACCCAGCGTGCCGACGACCGCCGCGGCCATCGCGCGGCGGCGGTGGCCTATGCCGGCGGCGTGGTGTTGTCGTTCGTGGCGCTCGGCGGCGCCATGCTCGCGCTGCGCGCGGCGGGCGTCGAACTGGGCTGGGGCTTCCAGCTGCAGTCGCCGGCCGTGGTGGCGGCGCTGGCGGCGCTGTTCACGCTGATCGGGCTGAACCTCGCCGGCGTGTTCGAGTTTCGCCAAATGGCGCCGGCCTCGGTGTGCAGCGTCCAGGCCAGGCATCCCGTCGCCAACGACTTCCTCTCGGGCGTGCTCGCGGTGGTGATCGCGTCGCCCTGCACGGCGCCTTTCATGGGCGCAGCGCTGGGGTTTGCCATCGGGCTGCCGGCCACGCAGGCGCTGCTGCTGTTCGCGGTATTGGGCCTGGGACTGGCCCTGCCTTACCTTGCCGCCGGCTTCGTGCCGGCGGTCGCGCGCATGCTGCCTCGGCCGGGTCCGTGGATGAACACCCTGCGCCGGCTGCTCGCGTTTCCGATGTTCGCCACCGTTGCCTGGCTGGTCTGGGTGCTGGGACAGCAGAGCGGCATCGACGGCGCGGGCGCGCTGCTCGGCCTGCTGGTGGGTCTGGCCGCCATCGTCTGGGCTTTCACCTTGCACGGCCGCACGCGGCTGGTGATCGGCGGGCTGATGGTGGCGGGCACCGCGGTGCTCGCGGGCGCCATCGGCGGCAACCTGACGCAGGGTGCCGCAACGCCCGCCAAGGTAGCGGCCAGCGAGCGTTGGCAGCCCTGGTCCGCCGCGCGCGCCGATCAGTTGGCGGCAGCCGGGCGGCCGGTGTTTGTGGATTTCACCGCGGCCTGGTGCGTCACCTGCCAGTACAACAAGCGCAGCACGCTGGCGGACGCATCGCTCTTGGCCGAATTCGACGCGAAGAATGTCGCCATGCTGCGCGCCGACTGGACCCGGCGCGACCCTGAAATCACCGCTGCGCTCACCGCGCTCGGCCGCAGCGGCGTGCCGGTGTACGTGCTGCAGGCGCCTGGCAAGAAGCCGGTGGTGCTGTCCGAAATATTGAGCAAGCAAGAGTTGCGTGACGCCCTGGCCGCGCTTTGACCCCGCACGCGACACGGGTCTACGAGCTGTCACAAGCAGATGAGAAAAGCTCTTTAAGCTGCTGTGCCTGTTGAACATTTACTGACTGGATTCGAGCTGACCATGTCTTCGACGTCGCCTTCCGACCCCCACGCATCCGACTCGCGTTCCTCCCGCGCAGCGCGCCAGGCCCGTGCTGCCCTGACCCGGGCTTCGCGCCGCGCCGTCATGGCCGCGGCGGTCGCGCTCGGGGCGACTTTTCTCATGAGCCCGCATGCGACGGCTGCGCCGGCCGTCGGACAGAAGGCGCCGGATTTCGTGGCTGTCGACACCGGCGGCAAGCAGCACCGGCTGTCGGACTTTGCCGGCAAGTTCGTGGTGCTCGAATGGACCAACCCCGGCTGCCCCTTCGTGCGCAAGCACTACGGCAGCGGCAACATGCCCGCCACGCAGAAGGCCGCCACCGCCAAGGGCGTGGTGTGGCTTGCCGTGAACTCGACCGAGCGCGCCGCCAGCGACTACCTGAAGCCCGCCGCCCTCGATGCCTGGATGAAGGAACAGGCGGCCGCGCCCACCGCGGTGCTGATGGACGAAGACGGCGTGATCGGCCAGGCCTACGCCGCACGCACGACGCCGCATCTCTACATCATCGATCCCAAGGGCGTGCTGGTGTATGCGGGCGGCATCGACAGCATCCCCTCGGCACGCCCCGACGACATCAAGACCGCCACCAACTACGTGAACCAGGCGCTCGGCGAGGCCTTCGGCGGCAAGCCGGTCAGCGCCGCGGCGACCAAGCCCTACGGCTGTTCGATCAAATACAAGAGCTGAACCTGCACTTGATGACAAAGCCCGCCGCACCCGTTGCACCCGTTGCACCCGTCGACATTCGCGCGCTGCTCGGCCGCACGCGCACCATTGCCGTGGTGGGCCTGTCGCCGCAGCCGCATCGCATCAGCTACGGCGTGTCGCAGTACATGCTGGCGCGCGGCTTCAAGATCGTGCCGGTCAATCCGAACACGCGCGAAGTGCTCGGGCAGAAGGCCTATCCGACGCTGGCCGAAGCCGCAAGGCATGAAAAGATCGACCTGGTGAACGTGTTCCGCAATGCGCCCGACGTTCCGCCGGTCATCGACGAAGCCATCGCCATCGGCGCGCCAGCGGTCTGGATGCAGCTCGGCATCCTCCACGAAGATGCCGCCGCCAAGGGCCGCGCGGCGGGGCTCGAAGTGGTGCAGGACCGCTGCATCATGGTCGAGCACTCGAAGCTCACCAAGGGCGCGGCGGCGTATTTCTGAGCCCGCGCCCGCGCACCTCAGTCGATCGCGACTTTTCCGTCTTTCACCAGCTTCGCGAACTTCGTCGTCTCCTCGGCGATCTGCCTGGCCATTTCCTTCGAACTGCCGCCCAGGGGCTCCGCGCCGATGGCCTGCATGCGGGCAACGAAGTCCGGCGACTTGATGATCTTCACCATCTCGGCGTTGAGCCGCGCCACCACGTCGTCCGGCGTCGAAGCCGGCGCGAGCACGCCGAACCAGGTGCCGATGTCGAAGCCCTTGAGGCCGGCCTCCGCGAGTGTCGGAACGTCCGGCAGCGCCGATGAACGCCTGGCCGTGGTGACGGCCAGCGCCCGCAACTTGCCGCTCTTGATGTGCTGCAGCACCGGCGTGATGGTGTCGAAAGACATCGCCACCTGGCCGCCGAGCAGGTCGGTGGTGAGCGGGCCGCTGCCCTTGTAGGGCACATGCAGCAGCTCGGCGCCGGTGCTGGCCTGGAACTGCGTGCCGATCAGGTGCTGGGCGGTGCCGTTGCCGTTGGAGCCGTAGGCCAGCCTTGGCTGGGCGGCTTTGGCGAGCGTCACCAGCTCTGAAACGTCTTTGGCCGGCGTGTTGGCGGCATTGACCACGAGCACGTTGGGCACCATGGCCACGATGGTGATCGGCGCCAGGTCTTTCTGAAAGTCGTAGGGCAGCTTCTTGTAGACGCTGGTGGCGATGGTGTGATGCACCGCGCCCATCAGCAGCGTGTAGCCGTCGGGCTTGGCTTTGGCCACGTAGTCGGCACCGAGCGTGGCACCGGCGCCGGGCCGGCTTTCGACCACCACCGGCTGGCCGAGGCTCTGGGTGAGCTTGTCTGCGAGAGCGCGGGCGAGCACATCGGTGGTGCCACCCGCCGGGAACGGGACGATCAGGCTGATCGACTTGGCCGGCCAGGCCGACTGGGCTGCGGCCAGCGTGGACGCGAGGCCGAGCGCGAGGGCGCAGGCCTGCACGGCACGGCGGCGGGTGGGCTGAAAGGAAGCGGGCATGGTGTGTTTGTCTCCGTCTTGTCGTGGGTTGGAAGGCGCGCCCGTCAGGCGGCGCGGCGCTGCCCGGCTGGGCGCCGGCGATGTGCTCGCACACCGCGCGTGTCACCTCGGCGGTGGTCGCGCTGCCGCCGAGATCGCCGGTATGGAGCGCCGGGTTCGCGGTGACATGCTCCACCGCCTGCATCACGCGGGCAGCGGCTTCGGTCTCGCCGAGATGTTCGAGCAGCATCACGACGGACCAGAAGGTGCCGACCGGGTTGGCCAGGCCCTTGCCCATGATGTCGAACGCGGAGCCGTGGATCGGCTCGAACATCGAGGGATAGCGCCGTTCGGGATCGATGTTGCCGGTCGGCGCGATGCCCAGGCTGCCGGCCAGCGCGGCGGCCAGGTCGCTCAGGATGTCGGCATGCAGGTTGGTGGCGACCAGGGTGTCGAGCGTGGCCGGCCGGTTGACCATGCGCGCGGTGCAGGCGTCGACCAGTTCCTTGTCCCAGGCGACGTCCGGAAACTCCTTCGAAATCTGCAGCGCGATCTCGTCCCACATCACCATCGCATGGCGCTGCGCGTTCGATTTGGTGACGACGGTCAGCAGCTTGCGCGGCCGCGACTGCGCCAGCTTGAAGGCGAAGCGCATGATCCGCTCGACGCCCGCGCGGGTCATCATGCTGACGTCGGTGGCGACCTCGATCGGATGACCCTGATGAACGCGGCCGCCGACGCCTGCGTATTCGCCCTCGGAGTTCTCGCGCACGATCACCCAGTCGAGCTGCTCGGGCGTGGAGCGCTTGAGCGGGCCGTCGATGCCCGGCAGGATGCGGGTCGGCCGCACGTTGGCGTACTGGTCGAAGCCCTGGCAGATCTTCAGGCGCAGGCCCCACAGGGTGATGTGGTCGGGAATGTGCGGATCGCCGGCCGAGCCGAACAGGATGGCGTCCTTGCCGCGCAGCGCTTCCAGGCCGTCGTCCGGCATCATCACGCCGTGCTGGCGGAACCAGTCGCCGCCCCAGCCGAAATCCTCGAACTCGAAAGCCAGCCGGCCGCCCGTCGCGGCGGTCAGCGCCTCCATCACCTGCCGTCCGGCCGGAATCACTTCCTTGCCGATGCCGTCCCCGGGAATGGTCGCGATGCGGTATGTCTTCATATGCGTCTTATGAGTGAGAGAGGGAAAGTCGTTCCGACTGTAGGGGCCGCACGGCCGTACGATGCGACTCGAAATTCAAGCCATCGTTAACTTGCATTCAACAACCGATCGTCATGACCAGCGGCATCCAACCGGCCGAACTCGGCTTCTTCGCGGCGCTTGCGATCGCGCCCAGCCTCAGCGCGGCGGGACGCGACATCGGGATCAGCACGGCGGCCGTCAGCAAGCGCCTGGCGCATATGGAAAGCCGCATGGGCGTGACGCTCGTCAACCGCACCACGCGCCGCATGAGCCTCACGCCCGAGGGCGAAGTGCTGCTCGAGCGGGCGCGGCGCATCCTGGACGAGATCGCCGACCTGGACGAACTGCTCAGCCAGTCGAAGGGCAGCCCGACGGGCCTGCTGCGGGTGAACGCGACGCTCGGTTTCGGGCGCAGCCACGTCGCGCCCCTGATTTCGCGTTTTGCGCGCAGCCATCCACAAGTGGACGTTCAGCTCCAGCTCTCGGTCCATCCGCCGCCTTTCAGCGACGATGCCTTCGATGTCTGCATCCGCTTCGGCGAGCCACCCGATGCACGGGTGATCGCGCGGCGGCTCGCACCCAACCAACGCCTGCTGTGCGCGTCGCCTGCGTACCTGGCGCGCTGCGGCGAACCGAAGGTCCCGCACGACCTGATGCGCCACAACTGCATCGGCATCCGGCAGGGCGACGAGGCCTATGGGCAATGGCGCCTGAGTATTGGCCGCGGCGCCCGCGAACGCACCGAGGCGATCAAGACCCGCGGCAGCCTCACCACCAACGACGGCGAGATCGCGGTGCGCTGGGCGCTCGACGGCCACGGCATCCTGATGCGGGCCGAGTGGGACATCGAAAAGCACCTGCGCAGCGGACGACTGGTGCAGGTGCTGCCCGGCTACCGCACGCCGGGCGCCGACATCTATGCGGTGTATTCGCAGCGCTACCAGCTCTCCACGCGGGTGCGCGCCTTCGTCGAATTTCTGGCACAGGCTTTCGGGCAAGCCGGCAGCGTCGACGAATGAGCGCCGCGCCGGGCCACTCCCAGGCAAGCGCGCACCGCAGTGCGCAGCACGAAGGTCCTCCAATGAGCCCCTGCGACAATCGCGGCATGCCTTTCGCCCCCCTGAAGAACGACACCTTCCTGCGCGCTTGCTGGCGCCAGGCCACCGATCACACGCCCGTCTGGCTGATGCGCCAGGCCGGGCGCTATCTGCCCGAATACGTGGCGACGCGGGCACGCGCGGGCAGCTTCATGGGGCTCGCGACCAACGTCGACTACGCCACCGAGGTCACGCTGCAGCCGCTCGCGCGCTATCCGCTCGATGCCGCCATCCTGTTTTCCGACATCCTCACCGTGCCGGATGCGATGGGCCTGGGCCTCTCGTTCGAGACTGGCGAAGGCCCGCGATTCGCGCGGCCGGTACGCGACGAGGCGGCGGTGCTGGCGCTGGAAGTGCCCGACATGGAAAAGCTGCGCTACGTCTTCGATGCGGTTGCGTCCATTCGCCGCGCGCTCGACGGCCGGGTGCCGCTGATCGGCTTCTCCGGCAGCCCCTGGACCCTCGCCTGCTACATGGTCGAGGGCGCCGGCTCGAGCGACTACCGGCAGGTGAAGACGCTGCTTTACAGCCGGCCCGACCTGATGCACCGGCTGCTGGAGGTCAACGCCGATGCGGTCGCGGCCTACCTCAATGCCCAGATCGATGCCGGCGCCCAGGCCGTGATGGTGTTCGACAGCTGGGGCGGAGTGCTCGCCGACGGTGCCTTCCAGTCATTCAGCCTGGCCTACACCCAGCGCGTGCTGTCGCAATTGAAGCGCAACGGCGCCGATGGCGAGCCGGTGCCCCGCATCGTGTTCACCAAGGGTGGCGGGCTCTGGCTCGAGGACATGCGTGCACTCGATTGCGAGGTGCTGGGGGTGGACTGGACCGTCAACCTGGGGCGCGCGCGCGCGCTGGTCTGCGAAGGCGCGTCGGGCAAGGCGCTGCAGGGCAACATCGACCCGAACGTGCTGTTTGCCGCGCCGGCACAGATCGAAGCGGAGGTGGCCAAGGTGCTGCGCAGCTTCGGCCGGCCGCATGCCGACCGCACTGCGGCGGGCGCGACTCACATCTTCAATCTCGGCCACGGCATCAGCCAGTTCACGCCGCCGGAACATGTCTCTGCCTTGGTGGCTGCGGTGCACTCGCAATCCCGCGCCATCCGCAGCCCCGGCGCGTGAACGAACCCCATAAGCCGTAAGTACGCAATTTCCAGTTCCAGGCGTTTGTCAAGCGAAATGGGTGAGGGTCGACTGACTTATGCACAAAACCCTTGCTGCGGTGCGCAAAAACAGACTCCATTGCATTGGCCCTGCTCCTAAACCCATAGCGCCGCTAAGTCGTTGATTCATATAGCAATTGAAGTTTGCTTTTTTTGCGGGCATTCCAGTCGAAGCCTTGATTTTCAAGGGCTGGCGGCGGCCCAGGGCAAGATATCAACAAAGTTATCCACACAAACTCTGGATGAGTCGCAAAGCTGTGAAGAATCAACGACTTAACCCGCTTTGCTCCAACTCGCTTTAAGCATCGTCAGAATCTGGGACTTCTTTTGAATTGGCGCATCGAAGTTGCCGTGCAAACGCCGGCGCACAGCGCGCTCGGCGATCTTCTGAGTTATAGGAGCGCCGTTCCGCTCGCCGGCGGCGTTCTGGTCCGTGTGCCGCTGGGCCGCCGGGAAGTGCTGGGGGTCGTCTGGTCGGCGCAGCCACAGGACGATGCCGGCGATGCAGCCGACTCTCCGATGGAACTCAAGCCCGTGGGCGCGGTGCTGGAGGCATTGCCGCCGCTGAACGATGCGTGGCGCGACTTGGTGCGCTTCGCGGCCGGGTACTACCAGCGCTCGCTCGGCGAGATTGCGCTGGCCGCACTGCCGCCGGCGCTGCGCGACCTGACGACCGTGCAGCTTGCGCGCCGGCTGAAGCG
>JBBJMS010000138.1:0-9492 GCA_037720315.1 Variovorax sp.
ATGAAAGCGCATCGCCCTGTCGTTGCGCAGCGGCACCCAGATGGTGACCAGCGTGCAGCCCTCTTCCTCGAGGCCGTCTCGTGCGGCGTCCCACAAAGCCACGCCGACGCCCTTGCCCCAGTGCTCGGGCTTGACGTAGATGGCCCAGATCTCGCCGGTGGTCGAGGGCGTCTTCGCGTCGCGCGAGCGGTCGTAGCCGACGAAACCGACGATCTCTTCGCCCAGCACGGCCACATGCACCTGCGGCTCGCTGAACTCGATGGCTTCGCGCCATTTCGCTTCGCGCGTGGAAGGCGCCAGCGCGCGCAACTGGTCGTCCGGCAGGATGCCGGTGTAGGCCGCGGCGGCGGCAGCGGCATGGACTTCGGCGATGCCCTTGGCATCGGGCATCGTGGCGGGGCGGACTTCGTAATCTGACATGGGGATGCGGGCGAGCGGTTGGGGCCCGTATTGTCACCGCGCCGCTAAACTGCCCGCTGCATTGGCAACACATCGGCATTCATCAGGAGCATCACCATGGCAAAAAGTCAGCAGCGCAGCAGCAAGGAAGTCAAGAAACCGAAGAAGGACACTTCTCCGCCGAAGCCCGCCGCACCGCTCGGGGCCGAGCCGGTACGCACCCTCACCACCGCCGTCATCCCGCGCGGCAAACTCAAGAACAAGTGAGGTGACGCGCCCGCCTGCGACGCCCCGGGTGCCGCCACTGCAGCAGGCGCGCAACCCGCTGCACGGCGTCACGCTGGAGGCGGTCGTGACGGCCCTCTGCGCGCACTACGGCTGGCAGGGCCTCGGCGAGCGCATTGCGCTGCGCTGTTTCACCACCGACCCGAGCGTGGCGTCGAGCCTCAAGTTCCTGCGCAAGACGCCCTGGGCGCGTGAGAAGGTCGAGAGCTTGTATCTTTTCATGCTGCGCGAACAGCGCAGGGAGCAGCAACAGCAACGGTAGCCCACGGCCGTTTCGCGCCGCTAGCCGACGATGCGGTCGCGCTGCGCCAGCGACGGAAAGAGCCGGAACCATGCGAGCGCCACCAGCACGGTGCCGACGCCGCCCAGCACCACCGAGCCGACCGGCCCCAGCAGCGCGGCAGTGGCACCCGACTCGAACTCGCCCAGCTGGTTGCTCGCGCCGATGAAGATCGAGTTGACGGCACTCACCCGTCCGCGCATCGCATCGGGCGTTTCGAGCTGCACCAGCGTTTGCCGGATCACCACGTTGACCATGTCGGCCGCGCCGGACACCGCCAGCGCGATCAGTGAAACGACGAAGCTGCGCGAGAAGCCGAACACCACTATGCACACGCCGAACAGCCCCACCGCCAGCAGAAGGGTGCGTCCCCCGGCGCTCGACGGGATGCCGCTTGAGAACGATCGACGCAGCGAGCGCACCCACCGCCGGCGCACTGCGCAGCAGCCCGAGGCCCCAGGGCCCGATCTGCAGGATGTCCTTGGCAAAGATCGGCAGCAGCGCGACGGCGCCACCGAGCAGCACCGCGAACAGGTCGAGCGACACCGCGCCGAGCACCGGCTTGCGCTTCCAGATGAAGTCGATGCCGGCGAACACCGTGGCCAGCGTGGTCGGCTCGCGCACCGCCGGCGTGTACGCGTAGCGCAGCCGGACCACGAGCACGCTGGCGGCTACAAAGAACAGCACGCTCGCGCCATACACCACGCCGGTGCCGGCCACGAACAGCAGGCCGCCGAGCGCCGGTCCGCCGATGATGGCGCCCTGCATGCCGGCCGAGCTGAAGGC
This sequence comes from Variovorax sp., assembly GCA_037720315.1. Taxonomy (GTDB): domain Bacteria; phylum Pseudomonadota; class Gammaproteobacteria; order Burkholderiales; family Burkholderiaceae_C; genus Variovorax. The sequence goes on from JBBJMS010000138.1 coordinate 1,751, forward strand.
CATCGCGCGCGGCAGCAGCAGAGGCGGCACGAGCAGCGGCGTCAGTGCCTGCTGCGCCGGCATCTGGAACGCGCGCACCGCGCCGAGCACCAGCGACAGGCCGAGCAGCAGCGCACGCGAATCCCGCTCGACGAACACGGCCGCGACCAGGGCCAGCGCCACGGCGCCCTGCACCGCGAAGCAGGCCGCGACGATGCGTCCGCGGTGGTGCCGGTCGACGATATGCCCTGCGAGCAGCGCCAGCAACAGCGCCGGCGCGAACTGGTAGAGCCCCACCAGCCCGAGGTCCCATGCGCTGCCGGTCAGCTCGTACATGTGCCAGCCGATAGCAACCAGCAGCATTTGTGCCGCAGCGGTGCCGAAGAGGCGCGCGACCCACAGTCGCATGAAGGGTCGCTCGCGTCTCAGGTCGGAGAAGTTCGGCGAGGCGGCGGGGTCGGACATCGCGGCGAGGATAGCGGAGCCGCTGCGCCGTTCAGGGGCGTCGTTGAATGCGCGACGATCCATTGAAGAGGAGCAAGAGGAAGGCGCTCTTGTTCAGCATTGGTGAACGGCCATCGACAACAGGGTGACGAGGGCCACGAGGAATGCCCACTCCGCCGGCGGAAAGATGCGAACCTTGACCAGCAGCAGCCCCAGCAAGCCCAGCAGCGGCATGTGGAAAAGGTAGACCGTGAACGAGGCATCTACGAGCGAGGTCACCGTCCTGCTGGGCTCGTTCAGCCAGCGCCGGCAGCCGGCGAACAGCAGGCGCCCGCAACCGATAGCTGCAACGGGAAGCGCAAAGGCGCGCAAGACGTTCACCGCCGTCGTGCCGGACCAGTCGGTCGCTAGAAGAAGCACCACGGCCGCTGCCGGGATGGCCAACGAGATAAGGCTCGCGCTCGTTAGGCGGTCGAATAGCTCGCGGGACCGCCTCATGGCAGAGCCGATCAGAAAATAAGGGAGGAAACCCAACATCGCGACCACGGTAGAGGTCGCGAAAAAGAAATCCGGGGCGCGACTTCCGGCCATCATGACCGCGCCTCCGTAAGGACCCCAAAGCGCAAATATCAGGATCGAGGATCTAACCGGGCGCCGCAGCACATGCTCGACGAACACCGAAAGAATCCGCCAGGCGCCCCATGTTTCCATGAGCGCCAGCAGTCCACACAACCCGACCAGCACCGGCAGGAACCATAAATGCCAGAGCCCGTATCCGCCCGCAGTGGTGAGTGTCGCCACGAGATCGCCTTTTCCACCTCCAGGACCGTAGAAGATCGCGATCACGACAATCGGGTTCAACAGGAGCATGCCGGCGACAAGAGGTATGCACAGCCTCACGAGCCGGGCGCGATACCAAACCGCAGGCTGCATGCGTTCCAGCAGCATGGCGCCGAAATAGCCCGCCACCAGAAAGAAAATTGGCATCCTGAATATATGAATGGCCTCTGACATCACTTCGAGAAAGCGACTGCCGTCGGGCGATGGAACCAACGAGTCTGAAAGCGGCGCGTACAGCAACCCGGCGTGATACGGAATACCGAGAAACATCAAAATTGCGCGCGCTGAATCAAGAAAATGAATCCGGCTCTTCATATTGTTTTTAGCGGCCGGCTTTTACTTTTTACTAGGCTGAGGTTGTTCCCGAATTCTGGCCGAGGCCGCATCGCGCCCATGTGAACGAATGCCCGGAAGACGGCGAAAGATGACGCAGACTCGCCTGGCAATGGCCTGCGTCTGCCTCATTCACGAAGACCCTCACCTGCTGGTGCTCGACAAGCCCGCCGGCCTGCTGTGCGTGCCCGGGCGCGGCGACGAAAAGCAGGACTGCCTCAGCACGCGCGTGCAACAGCGCTGGCCCGAAGCATTGGTGGTGCACCGGCTCGACATGGCCACCAGCGGCCTGGTGCTGATGGCGCGCAGCCCGGCGATGCAGCGCGCCTTGGGCGATGCGTTTGCCCAGCGGCGCATGCACAAAGGCTATGAAGCGATCGTCGACGGGCTGCTGCCGGCGTCGAATGACTGGGCAACGATCGACGCGCCGCTGGCCGCCGACTGGCCGCGCCGCCCGATGCAGAAGATCGATGCTGCCGGCAAGCCGAGCCAGACCCGGTGGCGCGTGAAGCACCTGCTACCCGCGCGTGCCGCGAGCCATCTGCTCCTCGAACCGCTGACGGGCCGCAGCCACCAGCTGCGCGTGCATCTGCTTTGGATGGGCCACCCGATCCTGGGCGACCTGCTGTATGCGAGCGCGGCGGTGCAGCAACGTGCGCCGAGACTGCTGCTGCATGCCACCGAACTGGGCTTCGTGCATCCCGCCGATGGCCGACTGCGGCGCTTCGAGAGCGCGCCCCCGTTCTGCTGAGAGTTAGTTGCGCGAAGGGATCAGCCCTTGATCACCAACACCGGCACCTTGGATTCCTGCAGCACGCGCTGCGTCACGCTGCCGAGCAGCAGCTTCTCGATGCCGGAGCGCCCGTGCGAGCCCATGACGATCAGGTCGGCGGCAATCGCATCGGCGGTGTCGACGATACCTTCGTGTACCACATGGCCGTCGATCACGCGCTGGTCGCTATGCAACCCCTCGGCGGCAAGAGCCGCCACACCGCGCGCCAGCGCCGCATTGGCGCTGCTGGTGGCGGCTGCAAGGTATTCGTTCTGCCCGAGCGCGTAGTCCGCGCCCACGCCGATGAAGGGATAGTTGTCCACCACATGAATGAGCGTGATCCGGCTGCCGAAAGCAAGGGCCAGCCCGCTTGCCTTGCTGACAGCGAGCATCGACGTTTCGGACCCGTCGATCGGAACCAGGATGTGATTGAACATGGCAGACCTCTTTTCGTTCGCGGCGTTCGCGGAGTTGGCGGAGTTGGCGGTGGACGATGCGGGCCCCGAATTTACTCCGAAGGCCGGCTCGCCCCTTTAGGACTTCTACGGCCGGGCCGTGCCGTGCTCATTCACCCTGGAATGCGTCTGCGCGGCAGGTCACGACCAGCGTGTCGCGCCAGCCGGGCAAGCCCTCGACGAGCGGCTGGATCGGCGTCGATTCATGGATCACCCGCGCGTCGTCGAGCAGCAGCAGCGTCCAAGCCTCGCTCATGGTGAAGCGCTCGCCGCGGCGGCCCGAGGCCTCGAAGACGCGGGTTTCGCCGCCCTTGATGTTGTGCCGGTCGATCAGCGCGACCGCCACCAGATCGACGCCGTCGCGGTGCGCGCCCTCTGGCGTCGGGCGTCCGATGCCATCGGTCGTGTCGATGCGGAACTGGTGCGCCTCGACATGCCACCGCCGTGCGCCGCGCAGACCAGTGGCCGCGTTGCCGAGCGCCTGCATCAGGCGCTGCCATGCGGGCTGCGTCAGCGTTGCGGCCTCCATCGGCGCAAACCACCGCTGCATGCCGCCGTGCAGCGCGTTGTATTCCACCGGCTGCCAGTGCGCCCGATGCGGCACCGGCGCGAGCGCGCCGTCTTCGTCGACGGTGAAGCAGGCATGGCGCCGCGTGCGGTAGCGCCCGCCGTCCTTCAGGTAGTCGTCGGGCGGCAGATGGTTCCAGTCGGCGTGCAGCGCCTCCAGATCGGAGAGCGGCGCGCCGAGCCATTCGGCCACGCCCTGCGGGCTGAGCACGGCATAGCCTTCCTGGCGCAGGGCGGCAGCGAGTCGGTCGGGAGGTGTGAAGGGCGGGTCGAACGCCCCGCTCACTTCGCCACCTTGACGCCCTTCCAGAAGGCGACGTGATTGCGAACCGCTTCGGCTTCGGGCTTGGGCTCGGCGTAGTACCAGGCGGCGTCGGTGTTGAGTTCGCCCTGCACCAGCAGCGAGTAGTAGCTCGCGGTGCCCTTCCACGGGCAGGTGGTCTTGTGATTGCTGAAAGTCACATGGTCGCGGTTGAGCGAATCCATGGGGAAGTAGTGGTTGCCCTCGATGAGCACGGTGGTGTCGCTTTCGGCGATGGTGGCGCCGTTCCAGGTTGCTTTCATGACTGAGTCCTTGCGCCCGTCGAACGCGGGCAGCTCGTCATTGTGCCGTGGGCGACTGCAGCCAGTGCACGCTGAACAGGCGCTCGGGGTCGGTCCACACGGCAGCCGGCCGGAACCCGGCCTTCACCGCCAGCGCGCGCAGGCCGTCGACGGTGAACTTGTGAGAGTTTTCGGTGTGGATCGTCTCGCCTTCGTCGAAGGCGAAGCGATGGCCGTCGAGGGTCACGGCCTGGGCGCGGCGGCTCACCATATGCATCTCGACGCGCCGCAGCGGCGAGTTGTAGAAAGCCGCATGCCTGAAGCCGTCGAGGTCGAAGTCGGCGCCGAGTTCGGTGTTGGCGCGGCGCAGCAGGTTCAGGTTGAACGCCGCCGTCACGCCCTGCGCATCGTTGTAGGCGGCATGCAGCAGCGCCGGGTCCTTGACCAGGTCCACGCCCAGCAGCAGGCCGCCGCCACGCAACAGGCGATGGGCGAGCTGCAGGAACGCAAGCGCCTCGTCGGGGCTGAAGTTGCCCAGCGTGGAGCCGGGGAAGAAACCGACGCGTTGGCCGAGGCCGTCGCCGCGTGCCGGCAGCACCAGCGGCATCGTGTAGTCGGCCACGACCGGCTGCACCGCAAGCTGCGAATAGTCCGCGCGCAGGCGCTCGGCGGCGGCTTCGAGATGCGCGCCGGAAATGTCGATCGGCACGTAGCGCTTCGGCGATTCCAATGCGTCCAGCAGCAGCCGCACCTTGGTGAGCGAGCCTGCGCCGAACTCGATGATCTCGGCGTTCGGGCCGATCTGCGCGGCGATCTCGGGCGCGCACTCGGTGAGGATGCGCAGCTCGGTGCGCGTCGGGTAGTACTCCGGCAATTCGCAGATGCGATCGAATAGCGCCGACCCGGCGACGTCGTAGAAGAACTTGGGCGAAATGCTGCGCGCGTCGAGGCTCAGACCCGCGAACAGCTCGCGCGCGAAGTCGGACAGCGGTGCGGCCCGCTGGGCGGCGCGAAAGGCTTGGAGGTTGGAGGCTGAATTGCGCATCAGAGGTCTTTCGCGAGCCGCAGCCCCGAGAACTGCCAGCGTGCGGCCGGCGGAAAAAAGTTGCGATAGCTGGCCCGCGTGTGGCCCGGCGGCGTGGCGACGCTGCCGCCGCGCAGCACCAGTTGCCGATCATGAACTTGCCGTTGTACTCTGCCGCTATGCCCGCGAGCGGGCGAAAGCCGGGGTACGGGTCGTAGGAGGAACGCGTCCACTGCCATGCATGGCCGTCCATCTGCGAAATGCCCGGTGCGCCATGCGCCGCCTCCCATTCGAACTCGGTCGGCAGGCGCGCGCCGGCCCATTCGGCATAGGCCGCGGCTTCATAGAAGCTCAACTGCGAAACCGGCGCTTCGGGTTCCAGCGGCCGCACGCCATGCAGTCCGAAGACGTGCCAACCGGCAGTGGCGCCGTGATGTGCAAGGCGCGCGTCGTCGGGCGCCAGCCAGTACGCGGGACCCTGCCAGCCTTGTGTCTGCACGGCCGCCCAGCCGTCGGACAGCCAGAGTTCGGGCCGGCGATAGCCGCCGTCGGCAATGAACTGCGCGAAATCGCCGCAGGTCACCAGCCGATCGGCAATGGCGTGGGGCTGCAGCAGCACGGTGTGGCGCGGCGTCTCGCTGTCGAAGGCGAAGCCGGCACCGCAGTGGCCGACCTCGACCACGCCGCCCGGCCGAGGCAGCCAGCGCATCTCTGGCGCGACCGACGCGAGCCGCAGCGCCGGCCCCGGCAGTGTGCGATAGGCCGGCAACAGCGGGTTGCAGGACAGCGCATGCAGGATGTCGGTGACCAGCAACTCCTGGTGCTGCTGCTCGTGATGCAGCCCGAGCGTCACGATCGGCTCGATCTGCGCCAGTGCCGCTTCGCCCGCGCTCTGGATCAGCGCCTGCACCGCATCGTCGACATGCCTGCGATAGGCATGCACCTCGTCCACCGAGGGCCGCGTGAGCAGGCCGCGCTGCGGCCGCGGATGGCGCGGGCCCAGCGCCTCGTAGTACGAATTGAAGAGAAAGTGAAAGCGCGGGTCGAACACGCGATAGCCGACAGCGTGCGGCTGCAGCAGCACCGTCTCGAAGAACCAGGTGGTGTGCGCCAGGTGCCACTTGGTCGGGCTGGCATCGGGCATCGACTGGATGCACTGGTCCTCGGCCGACAGGGGTGCTGCGAGCGCGAGGCTGTGGAGCGCACATTCTGGAAACTGTTGCGCAGTTCGTCCGCAGCAAGCGTGGCCGGCCGGATGAGATTCATGGTGTGTCCGGTAAGGGGATGTTCGGGTTTTTAGCCCATGCAGGGCCACCGATGCCGTAGGACAAGCCCCCGCAGCATGGCTGCGCAGGCGCCCGGATATCGAACGCGACACTGTGTCACAACACGCCAAAGGCTGCCGAGGCGCTGCGTATCATCCGGCGCATGAGCACGACCACAGCTTCTGCACGCCCGCGCATCGTCATCGTCGGCTGCGGTTTCGGCGGGCTCGAGGCGGCCCGGAAACTGCAAGGCGCCGAGGTCGACATTACCGTCGTCGATAAGACCAACCATCACCTTTTCCAGCCGCTGCTCTATCAGGTCGCGACCGCAGGGCTGGCCGCACCGTCCATCGCGGCACCGGTGCGGCTGCTGTTTCGCAAGCAGCCGAACATCACCACCCTGCTCGGCGAAGCGACGCAGATCGATCCGGCCGCGCGCGAGGTGCACCTTGCCGACGGAACGCGCCTTGCATGGGACCACCTGATCGTGGCCGCCGGCGCGACTCACAGCTACTTCGGCAACGATGCCTGGGCGCGCCTGGCGCCTGGCCTGAAGACGCTGGCCGACGCGTTCGAAATACGCCGGCGCGTGCTCATGAGCTTCGAGGCCGCCGAGGTCGAGCCCGACCCGGCGCGTCGCCGCGCGCTGCTCACCTTCGCCGTGATCGGTGCCGGCCCGACCGGCGTCGAGATGGCCGGCACGCTGGCGGAGATTGCGCGTCACACGCTCGAAGGCGAGTTCCGCCGCATCGACCCGGGCAGCGCCGAGGTGCTGCTGATCGAAGGCGGTCCGCGCGTGCTTCAGGCGATGCCGGAGTCATTGAGCCAGCGTGCGCTGGAACAACTGCAAAAGCTCGGCGTGCAGGTGCGCCTCAATGCGCGGGTCACCGCCATCGATGCCACGGGGCTGCAGGTCGAGTCGCCCTTCAGCGATGGCGGGGCCGGCACGGGCAGCCACCGCATCGCCTGCAGCTGCGTCATCTGGGCGGCGGGCGTGGCCGCATCGCCGCTCGGGCGCCTGCTCGCCGCTGCGACCGGCGCCGAAACCGACCGTGCCGGCCGCCTCAACGTGCTGCCTGATCTCACCGTGCCCGGCCATCCCGCCATCAGCGTGGTCGGCGACCTGGCTGCCGCGATGAGCCATCGACCCGGCAAGGAGCCCCTGCCGGTACCGGGCGTGTCGCCGGCGGCCAAGCAGATGGGACGGGCGGCGGCAGCCAACGTGCTGCGCCGGATCAAGGGCGACGCAACCCGGCCCTTCCGCTACCGCGACTACGGCAACCTCGCGACCATCGGCCGCAATTCGGCCGTGGTCGACCTCGGCACGCCGTTCGGCCCGCTGCGCTTCTCGGGGCGGCTGGCCTGGCTGTTCTGGCTGTTCGCGCATGCGTACTTTTTGATCGGATTCCGCAACCGCCTCGTGGTGCTGATGGATTGGGCCGGTGCCTACTGGAGCTTCCAGCGCCACGCACGCGTGGTGGCGGAGGTGCGGGGGAAGGTCGAGTCGTGAGGCACATTCG
>JBBJMS010000139.1:0-9438 GCA_037720315.1 Variovorax sp.
ACGAATCTCTTTCCCAACCTCACGGTGCTCGAGAACGTGCGGCTCGCCGTTCAGGCCGCGCGCGAGGGCGCGCACCGCCGCGGGCTCAACCTGTGGAGCATCTGGAGCGACCACCGAGCCCTGACCGAGCGCGCCGACCGCATCCTGGCGGACGTGGCGCTGAAGTCGAAGGAACATGCGAGCGTCGCGAGCCTGCCGCACGGCGACCAGCGCAAGCTCGAAGTGGCGCTGCTGATGGCGCTCGAATCCAAGGTGTTCATGTTCGACGAACCGACCGCCGGCATGAGCGCGGCCGAGGCGCCGGTCATCCTCGACCTAATCCGCGCGCTCAAGAAGGACAAGACCAAGACCATCCTCCTGGTCGAACACAAGATGGACGTGGTGCGCGAGCTGGCTGACCGCATCATCGTGCTGCACAACGGCCAACTCGTGGCCGATGGCGAGCCGGCGGAAGTGATTGCGCAACCGGTGGTGCAGGAAGCCTATCTGGGCGTGGCGAAGGAAGCGGCATGAACCTGCTCGAACTGCAGAGCGTGCACACGCACATCGGCGCTTACCACATCCTCCACGGCGTGGACCTTGCCGTGCCCAAGGCCCAGCTCACGATGCTGCTCGGGCGCAACGGCGCGGGCAAGACGACCACGCTGCGCACGGTGATGGGCCTGTGGCATGCGTCGCAGGGCCGCGTGCGCTTCGGCGGCAACGACGTCACCGCGCTGGACACACCGGAAATCGCCGCACTGGGCATCGCCTACGTGCCCGAGAACATGGGCATCTTTTCCGACCTGACGGTGAAGGAGAACATGCTGCTCGCCGCACGCGGTGCCAAGCGTGCAGAGCAGATGGACGACGCGCGGCTGACATGGATCTTTAAGCTCTTTCCGGCCGTGGAGAAGTTCTGGAACCATCCGGCCGGCAAGCTTTCGGGCGGGCAGAAGCAGATGCTGGCGGTGGCCCGCGCGATCGTCGAGCCGCGCGAGCTGCTGATCATCGACGAGCCGAGCAAGGGCCTCGCGCCGGCCATCATCAACAACATGATCGACGCCTTCAGCGAGCTGAAGCGCAGCGGCGTCACCATCCTCCTGGTCGAGCAGAACATCAACTTCGCGCAGCGCCTGGGCGACACCGTGGCGGTGATGGACAACGGCCGCGTGGTGCACAGCGGGACGATGGCCGCGTTCTCTGCGGACGAGGCGTTGCAGCAGTCGCTTCTTGGATTGGCTTTATGAAATTCGATTTCGACTGGAAGCCGCTGGCGCTCGTGCCGGTGCTCGCGCTGATGGCGCTGCCGCTGACCGGCTCGTTCTCGACCTGGCTCACGCTCACCGTGGCGGGCCTTGCGATGGGCATGATCATCTTCATCATCGCCTCGGGCCTGACGCTGGTGTTCGGCCTGATGGACGTGCTCAATTTCGGCCACGGCGTGTTCATCGCGCTCGGCGCCTTCGTGGCCAGCAGCGTGCTCGGCAGCATGGGCGACTGGACCGGCTCGCAGGAACTGTGGCGCAACCTGGTGGCGGTGTTCCCGGCGATGCTGGTGGCGATGGCGGTGGCCGGTGCGGTGGGCCTTGCCTTCGAGCGCTTCATCGTGCGGCCGGTCTACGGCCAGCACCTGAAGCAGATCCTCATCACCATGGGCGGCATGATCATCGGCGAGGAGCTGATCAAGGTGATCTGGGGCCCGGCGCAGATTCCGCTGCCGCTGCCCGAAGCGCTGCGCGGCTCGCTGTTCATCGGCGACGCGGCCATCAGCAAGTACCGAATCCTCGCGGTCGCGGTCGGCATCTTCGTGTTCGGCCTGCTGGCCTGGACGCTGGGCCGCACCAAGATCGGCTTGCTGATCCGCGCCGGCGTGCAAGACCGAGAGATGGTCGAATCGCTCGGCTACCGCATCGGCCGGCTGTTCGTCGGCGTCTTCGTCGTCGGCAGCGCGCTCGCCGGGCTCGGCGGCGTGATGTGGGGCCTGTTCCAGCAGAACCTGATTCCGCAGATGGGCGCGCAGGTCAACGTGCTGATCTTCATCGTCATCATCATCGGCGGGCTCGGCTCGACCACCGGCGCGCTGATCGGCGCATTGCTGGTCGGCCTGATGACCAACTACACCGGCTTCCTGCTGCCGACGGCGACGCAGTTCGCCAGCATCGCGTTGATGGTGGCGGTGCTGCTGTGGCGCCCGCAGGGCGTGTATCCGGTGACCAATCGATGATGCGCATTCTTTCCAACGACATGCCGCGCAGCCGGGTGCTGGCGGTGCTGCTGATCGCCCTGGTGCTCGGCCTCGCGTTTGCGCCATTCATCTTTCCGGGCGTCAAGGCGCTCAGCGTCGCGGCCAAGGTGCTGATCTTCATCGTGCTGGTGGCGAGCTTCGACCTGCTGCTGGGCTACACCGGAATCGTGAGCTTCGCGCACACCATGTTTTTCGGCATCGGCGCCTACGGCATCGCGATCTCGGCCACGCGGCTCGGGCCGAGTTGGGGTGCGGTGCTGCTGGGGCTGGGCGCGGCGCTGGCCGTGTCGCTGGTGCTGTCGCTCGCCATCGGATTGTTCTCGCTGCGGGTGCGCGCGATCTTCTTCGCGATGATCACGCTGGCGGTGGCTTCCGCCTTCCAGACGCTGGCATCGCAGCTGTCCGACTTCACCGGCGGCGAAGACGGCCTGAGCTTCAAGCTGCCGGAACTGATCTCGCCCAGTTTCGAGTTTGCCGAGGAGCCTTTTCTCGGCGTCTCGCTCGACGGCCGCCTGCTCTGCTACTACCTGCTCTTCGTGACGGCGGTGGTGCTGGTACTGGCATTGCTGCGCATCGTCAACTCGCCCTTCGGCCGCGTGCTGCAGGCGATCCGCGAAAACGAGTTTCGCGCCGAGGCCATCGGCTATCGGGTGGTGGTGTACCGCACCACCGCGTCGGTGCTGTCGGCGCTGTTCGCGACGCTGGCCGGCGCGATGCTCGCCATCTGGCTGCGCTACAACGGACCGGACACGTCGCTCAGCTTCGAGATCATGATCGACGTGCTGCTGATCGTCGTGATCGGCGGCATGGGCACCATCTATGGTGCAGCGATCGGCGCTGCGCTGTTCGTCGTCGCGCAGAGCTACCTGCAGGACCTGCTGCGCATCGGCAGCGAGGCCGCGAGCGGCGTGCCGTGGCTGGGCGCCTTGCTCTCTCCCGACCGGTGGCTGCTGTGGCTGGGCGTGCTGTTCGTGCTGTCTGTCTATTACTTTCCGACCGGCATCGTCGTCAGCTTGCGTGCAAGGGCGCTGGGATATGAAGCACCCCCGAAGCGCCTGCGGCGCCTCCCCCTCGAGGGGGCGATACCAGCGGCCCGGCGAAGCCGGTTCCGCGGTATCCCTGGCATTCGGCTCGCCGGGTTCGGGCGGCTGGGATCGCGCGCAGCGCGGTGGAGCAACAGATATGACGACGCCCACCTCCAACTACCTGCAGGTCGCCGGCCGCGAGATCCACTGGATGGACTGGGGCCCGCGTGGCGGCTCGGTCATCCTCGCCTGGCACGGCCTTGCGCGCACGGCACGCGACATGGACGAACTGGCGGCGCATTTCGCGGAGCGCAGCTTTCGCGTGGTCTGCCCCGACACCATCGGCCGCGGGCTGAGCCAGTGGAGCCCGGCACCGGACGACGAGTACCAGCTGTCGTTCTATGCACGCCTCGCCACCGGCCTGTGCGACGCGCTCGAACTCACGCGCGTGCACTGGATCGGCACGTCGATGGGCGGCGCGATCGGCATGGTCTGCGCGTCGGGCCTGGCCGAGCCGACGATGAAGCCGCGCATCGCGAGCCTGGTGCTCAATGACAACGCGCCGCAGATCGCGCAGGCGGCCATTGAGCGGATCCGCTCGTATGCGGGCAGCCCGCCGGCGTTCGAAACGGTGGTGGAGCTCGAAGCCTTCTATCGCACCGTCTACAAGCCCTATGGCTGGCTGAGCGATGCGCAATGGCGGCGGCTCACCGAAAGCTCGACGCGCCGGCTGCCCGACGGGCGCGTGACGGTGCACTACGACCCGGCCATGGTGCAGCAGTTCGTCGCCCATCCCGACGATTACCTGCTGTGGCCGCACTACGACGCGATCGACGTGCCGGTGCTGTGCCTGCGCGGCGCCGAGTCCGACCTCGTGCTGCCGGAGGCGCTGGCAGAGATGGGCCGCCGTGGGCCGGGCGCAGCCGGCCGCCTCGCGGTGCTCGAAGTGCCGGGCTGCGGCCATGCGCCAGCGCTCAACGTGCCGGCGCACCTGGAGCCGGTCGAGGATTTTGTGCGGGCCGCGGGCGCCTGAACGGCCGCATCGCCACAATCGGGCGCTCATCAACCCGGAGTTTCCGATGGCGCTCTCGCTCTACGACATGTCGATCCCGGTCTTCATCCGCGGGCTCGGCCAGCTTTCCCATCTGCTGGACAAGGGGCTGGCGCACGCGCAGGCCAGCGGCATCGACACGAAGACGCTTGTCGACGCGCGGCTCGCGCCCGACATGTTCACGCTGGCCGGCCAGGTTCAGAGTGCCAGCGACGCATCGAAGCTCTGCGTGGCACGGCTCGCCGCCATCACTGCGCCGAGCTTTCCCGATACCGAAACAACCTGGGAAGAACTGCAGGCGCGCATGACGAAGACCGTCGACTTCCTGCACGGCATCGACCGCTCGCTCATCGATGGGTTCGAAGATCGCCCGGTCACGGTAAAGGTACGCGGCACCGAACTTCAGTTCACCGCCGAACGCTACCTGCTGCAGTTCGCACTGCCCAACTTCTTCTTCATTTGACGACGGCTTATGCGGTGCTGCGACACAGCGGCGTACCGATCGGCAAGCGCGACTTTCTCGGGCCCTTCTGACGCGTCTTCGCCGCCGCTGACTCAAGGGTAAGTACCAAGGCTGCGCTTCCGCCGCGGCACGAAGTCCATTGCGGACTTCGAAAAGGTTTACGAATGAGGCGGCGGCAGTGATCGATCTTGCGCTGGCGTTCCTGGCCGGGCTGGCGACGGTGGCCGCGCCTTGCGTTCTGCCGATGCTGCCGATCGTCCTCGGCGGATCGCTCGGGCCGTCGCAGCGCTCGCGCCCGCTCTTCATCACCGCCGGATTCGTCGCTGCATTCGCGATCGTCACGGTGGTGTTCAGCCTGTTCTCGCAGCTGGCCGGGTTGTCGGCGCAGGGGCTGCGCAATGCTGCCGTCGCGGCGCTGGTTCTGTTCGGCTTGTCGATGCTGTGGCGCAGGCCATTCGATGCGCTTGCGGTGCGCGCGAGCGGGGCGTTCGGCTCCATTGCCGGGTCCGGCAGCGTGCCACGCCCCGGGCGCCTGGGCGGCTTCATGCTGGGCCTGTCGCTCGGCGCCGTGTGGACGCCCTGTGCCGGCCCCGTGCTGGGCGCGGCGCTGACGCTTCTTGCCACCGCGCCTGAACCCCGCCGCGCAGCGCTGCTGCTGCTTTGCTATGCGCTCGGTGCGGGTCTGCCAATGCTGGCGGTGGCCTATGGCGGCCGATGGGCGAGCGTGCGTCTGCAGTTCGTTGCGCGTCACCTGGTCGCCGTGCAGCGCTTGTTCGGCCTGCTGGTGATCGCGGTGGCACTGGCGATGTTTTTCCAGTACGACGTGCTGTTCACCGCGTGGCTTACGCGCTTTCTTCCTTCCATCTCACAAGGACTATGACCATGACCACCACGATCTCCAGACGCCGCTTTTCCTCGATCGCGCTCGCTGCGGCCGCGATGCCCTGGCCAGCGATGGCCGCTTCGCAGAATGCGCTGGGCGACCATGGCGCAGCGCCCGAGTTCACGGGCATCGAGAAGTGGCTCAATTCGCAGCCGCTGAGTATTCAGGGCCTCTCCGGCAAGGTGGTGCTGGTGGATTTCTGGACCTACTCATGCGTCAACTGCGTCAACACGCTGCCGCACGTGGTGCGCTGGTACGAGAAGTACAAGAGCCAGGGTTTCGTCGTGGTCGGCGTGCACACGCCGGAGTTTCCGTTCGAGAAGTCGACCTCGAATGTCGAGACCGCGCTGCAGCGCTTCGACATCCGTTTCCCGGTCGCGCAGGACAACCGCTACGCGACCTGGAAGGCCTACAACAACCAGTACTGGCCGGCGTTCTACCTGGTCGACAAGGCGGGCCAGGTGCGCCGCAAGCACTTCGGCGAGGGCAAGTACGACGAGATGGAGCAGGCAATCAAGGCGTTGCTGCTGGCCTGACGGTTTTCGTCGGCCAGCCGGCCATGTTGCGTTCGGCGATTTCCGCGAGCGCCGTGATCCATGCAGGGCTGTCGTTCAGGCAGGGGATGTAGTTGAACTCCTTGCCGCCCGCATGCAGGAAGGCTTCGCGGGCCTCCATCGAGATTTCTTCCAGCGTTTCGAGGCAGTCGGCCGGAAATCCCGGGCACATCACGTCCACGCGGGAGACGCCCGCCGCACCCATTTCGCGCAAGGTCGGCTCGGTATAAGGCTCGAGCCATTTGGCCCTGCCGAAGCGTGACTGAAAGGTCACGCGGTACTGCGCCGGCGCCAACTGCAGCCTTGCGGCAAGAAGCGCCGCGGTGGCGAGGCATTGCGACTGGTACGGATCGCCGAGCTCGATGTTGCGCGCCGGGATGCCGTGGAAGCTCATCACCAGCTGGTCGGGCCGGCCTTGCTGCTTCCAGTACGTGGTGACGCTCTGCGCGAGCGCGTCGATATAGAGCGGGTCGTCGTGGTAGTCGTTCACGAAGCGGAACTCGGGCAAGCGCCGAACCCTAGCGCTCCAGGCGTTGACGGCATCGAGCACGCTCGCGGTCGTGGTGGCCGAATACTGCGGATAGGCCTGCAGCACCAGCACGCGCGTCACGCCTTCGGCCTTGAGCGCGTCGAGCTGCGCCGCGATCGATGGGTTTGCGTAGCGCATCGCATCGCGCACCGCGACGCGGTGGCCGCGCTCGCCGAGCCAGCCCGCCAGGAGCGTCGCCTGCTTGCGCGTCCAGACCTTCAGCGGCGAGCCCTCGGGCATCCAGATGCTGGCGTACTTGGCGGCCGATTTGGCGGGCCGGATGCGAAGGATGATGCCGTGCAGGATCAGGAGCCAGAGCAGGCGCGGAATCTCGACCACACGCCGGTCGCCGAGAAACTCGGCGAGGTACGGGCGCACAGCGCGCGCCGTGGGTTCGTCGGGTGAACCGAGGTTGCACCAGAGCACGGCGGTGCGTGCGTTGGCAGGGTCGGCTGCGGGCGGTTCGGCGCGAAAGGGCATGCGATATTCTCTGTCATGCATCCGACGACACCCGATCCCATCACGCTCGACGTGAAGCGCATCGCCGCAATTTCACTCGACCTGGACGACACGCTCTGGCCGATCTGGCCGACCATCGAACGCGCCGAGCGCGTGCTGCACGAATGGTTGACCGCCAAAGCGCCGAAGACCGCGAGCCTGCTGGTCACCCCCGGCGTGCTGCGCGAACTGCGCGAGGCCACCGCAAAAGAACGCTCTGACCTGGCGCACGACCTGAGCGCGCTGCGCCGCGAGTCGATCCGTGCGGCGCTGCGGCGCGCCGGCGAAGACCCAGCGCTGGCTGACCCGGCGTTCGACATCTTCTTTGCCGAGCGCCAGCGCGTGACGCTGTACGACGATGCCTTGCCGGCACTCAGGTGGCTCAGCGAGCGCTACCCGCTGGTGGCCATTTCGAACGGCAATGCCGACATCCATCAGACCGGCGTCGGCCGGTGGTTCCGCGCTGCGTTCAACGCGCGCGCATTCGGCAGCGGCAAGCCGCAGGCGCCGATCTTTCGCGCCGCTGCTGCTGCCGTCGGGCTGTTGCCGAAGGACGTGCTGCACGTCGGCGACGACGCGGCGCTCGATGTGGTGGGCGCGCTCGATGCCGGCATGCAGGCGGCCTGGCTGGTGCGCGACGAGCGGCCATGGGAGCATGGCGCGCGGCCGCAGCTGATCGTGCCGAACCTGCATGCGCTGTGCATGGCGCTCGGCGCCTAGCAATTTCCGGCGATTTCGCCGAGCGGCTCAGAGCCCAGCCGCAGCCGCGAGCGCGCTGCGCACGGCACCTTCGATGGTGGCGGGATAGGGCCCTTCGACATGGTCGCCGCAGGCCAGCAGGCCGGGCGCCACGTGCATCGAAGGGCGCAGCAGGCCCGGCGTGCAGGCGAAGGTGGCACGGCGCTCCACCACGGTCTGCACGGGTTGCAGTGCGGTCAAGCCCAGTTGCGCGGCGGCCTGCGCCAGCACCTGCCCCTGCAAGGTCTCGCGCTCGCTGGCGCTCGCGCTGACGACGAAGGCCAGCAGTCCCCTCGGCCCACCCAGCTGACCCCGGTCGAAGACGAACTGGGCCGGCGCGCCCGGGCCCGAACGCAGCGCCAGCAGCGGCGTCGCCAGCGAACTTCTGCCGATCGAGTCCATCGCATACACGGTCGCGATGCCCTCGTGCTGCAGCGCAGCTGCCGTTTTCGACCAGGCAGCGGCAGCGGGCAGGCCGGTGCCGGCGGCAAGCCGTGCGGACTCCCATGCCGAGCAGGCGAGCACCACCCGGTCGAAGGACTTGCCGTCGACCCGCCAGCCCGCCTCTTGAGGAGCAACGACCTGCACGCGAGCGCCGCTGCGCACCGCCGCGCCATGCCTCGCGAGCCAGCGCGGCGCGGCTTCGGGCAGCAGCGCGCCAAGGTCGACCCGGGGCAGCAGCAGATCGGCGCCCCCGCGTTCGGCGAACAGCGCATCCCGCAGCACACGCAGGAAGACGGCGCCGCTGGCACGCTCGATCGGCGTGTTGAGCGCCGAGATGCACAGCGGCTCCATCAGTTCGCTGCGAACGCGCGGCGTCAGCCCGGCGCAGAGTTCGGCAACCGACGCATCCGGCGCGCAGCGAAAGCCGGCCCGCCGCCAGCGCAATGCAGTGCGTAGCAGCAGCGCCTTGTCGCGCCACGACCAGCCGCGCGCGCCGAGGATGCCTGCGAGCAGGTCGAGCGGCGGCGGCAGGTTTGCCGGCACACACAGGCCGCCGCCGTCGGCGAAGCGAAGCGCGAGCGGCATGCGATGCAGCACCGCCTGGGGATCGATGCCGATACCGCGCATCAGCGCCAGCGTGGCGGTGTAGGCGCCGATCAGGATGTGCTGCCCGTTGTCGAGCACGACCTCGCGGCCGTCCGGCAAGCGAGCTGGCAGGGCGCGGGCGCGCCCGCCGAGGGTGCGGGCGGCTTCGAACACGGTGACGGCATGGCCCGCCCGAGTGGCCTCGATCGCGCACGCCAGGCCGGCCCAGCCGGCGCCGACGACGGCGACGCGGCTCAAAGCCGGCCCAGCGCCTGCACCCGCCATGCCAGCCACAACTTGCGCACCGGCGTCAGGCTCACGCGCTGCTGCAGCACCTGGAATTTGTCGCGCTCGATCTCGCGCAGCAGCGTGCGGTAGATGCTGGCCATCATCAGGCCGGGCTTCTGCACCTCCGTCACCGTCAGGTCGCCCGCGGCACGC
>JBBJMS010000140.1:0-9425 GCA_037720315.1 Variovorax sp.
GGCGGCTTCAGCTTCACCGAGACCAACGCCGGCCTCGGCCGCCGGGAAGGCGATGCCACAGCCATCACTGCCCAGGCCAATCTCAAGGAACTCGGCTACACCGGCCGCCCGTGGACGCTCGGCACCTGGTGGCGCAGGGTCGACCCCGGCTATTCGGTGGCTCGCAACGACACCGGCTTCGAAATCCGCGAGGTCGGCGCCGAAGTGCGCGGCCAGATCACCGACACCCTGTCGATCTACGCCATCCACAGCCGCGCCGAACGAGGCCCGCAATCGCTCGACCAGACGCAGTTCACAGGCGAGTGGCGCCCGACCGAGAACGACACGGTCAGCGCCGAGGTGCGCCGTGTCACGCAGCAGGGTCTGGGCGGCGAAGTCAACGGGACGCTCGGCGCCGTCAAGTACGCGCGCCGCGTCAACAACCACCTCGACGTCTACGGCATCGCGCAGGCCACGCTCGACAACGACGGCGGCAGGTACGCGGACAACGATGCCTACACGCTGGGCGCCAGGTACCGCTTCACCAACTTCTCGACCGTCGGCATCGAAGGCACGCACGGCGACCGCGGCGACGCGGCGCAGGTCAGTGCCGAGTACCGGCTCAGCCCAGACCACACGGTGTACGGCGCATTCACGCACAGCACCGACACCACCGAGTACGACTCCGTCTTCAACCGGCGCCTGCAGGGCGGCTGGACGCTCGGCCAGCGCTGGCGCCTGAGCGAGAAGACCAACATCTTCAACGAGAGCCAGTACCTCAAGGAGCCGAACGCCACCGGTCTGGCGCACACGTTCGGCCTCGACTTCTATCCCGGCATCGGCTGGAACACCGGCTTCACGTTGCAGCAGGGCGAGCTCAAGGGTGCTGCGGGCGACGTGCACCGGCGTGCGGTCAGCGTCAGCGCCGGCCGCACATCGGTCCACACCGACTGGCGCAGCAAGCTCGAATGGCGCCGCGATACCGGCGCCGAAGAGCGCACCCAGTGGGTCAGCACCAACCGGGTGAACCATCGCATCGACGACAGCTGGCGCGTATCGGCCAAATTCAATTACGCCGACACCGAAGACAAGGTGCGCGCAGCCGCCGGCGCCAAGTTCGTCGAGGCCGGCGCGGGCTTCGCCTGGCGCCCGTACGACAGCGCCCGTTATGCGCTGCTCGGTCGCTACACCTACCTGTACGACCTGGCCACGCTCGGCCAGGTTGGCGGCGCCGAGTACGACCAGAAGTCGCACGTCTTCTCGATCGAAGGCACCTACCGGATCGACCGCAACTGGGAAGTGGCCGGCAAGCTCGCGCGCCGCGAAGGCCAGGCTCGCTTCGGTCGCGGCACCGGCCAGTGGTTCGACTCCGCCACCAGCTTCGCTTCGGCGCAAGTGCGCTACCAGCTGCCGGAGCAATGGCACGCCCTCGCCGAATTCCGCGTGCTCGATGTCAAGAACGGCGGCGCCCGCAAAGGCTGGCTGGTCGGCGTCGACCGCGAAATCGGCAAGAACTTTCGAATTGGCCTTGGCTACAACTTCACGGATTTCAATGATGACCTCACCAAGTTTGATTACAAGTACAAGGGCTTGTTTATCAACCTTGTCGGGACTTATTAAATTCCCAGGAATATTGCAAATGACTTACAAAAAGCGTAGGAATGGGTGCGCCGGGCATCGAGCTTCCAAACCAGGAGTTGTTGCACGACTGGTTGCGGGAGCTGCTTGCCTCATGGTGTTAGGGGTTCAAGCGGCGCCTGGCAACCCTGGAGTTCCAGGTGCTGCGGCAACGCTTTATTTCGAGAATTTTGAAAACCGCACAGTATTGGATCTTTCCGCTAGTCTGGTTTTCTACCAGGGCGGACGTGCAGCATTATTCCAAAGATACACAGCCGATAATTATTGGCTAAAAGGGGGGGGGAATGCAATGGTATCGTCCTTTCTGGTGAGACCCGAGTCGGCTCAGATGAGGGCTGCAACAACTTTGCCGCTAGTACAATCCGCAATCTAGCTCGTGGCATGGCAGAGTTTCATGGTGCAACCGGCGCTGCGTTGCAACTCGATACTGTATTGTCGGGATTTAGTCAAAGTAATTCCGGCCCCCCTGATGGCATTCAGTTCCAAACCAGAAATACAATTCCACTCGGTGGAAATAGATTTATTACACTTTCGGTCGATGCGATTAACGCGATATATCCGCTTCCGCGCCTCCAAATTTGTGAAAATCCCGCGCGCTTCAATTTCTATCTGGTAAATGGTGTTACCGAACAGCGCTTAAATCAAACTTCACTAAATTCATGTGAAGAACCGACCACAAGTGTGACTGGGGGCACAGGCAGTTTAGTGGGAAAGGTGAAGAGGGTCT
Organism: Variovorax sp.; assembly: GCA_037720315.1. GTDB lineage: Bacteria > Pseudomonadota > Gammaproteobacteria > Burkholderiales > Burkholderiaceae_C > Variovorax. The sequence continues at coordinate 2,345 of JBBJMS010000140.1, forward strand.
TGGGGACTCGACCAGTACTTTCGGCTTCGAGCGACGTGTTACTCCGAGTACGCAACGTCGAAGGAACGACTGCAGGAAACGATTCAGCCCTAGACAATATCCGGCTGTTGGATGTCACGCCGCAGCTCGACAAGCGTTTCGCTCCGGGCCCGCTTGCGGGTGGTGCGTATGGTATTAACAACCCTGCACGTTTGACTTTTACCGTTACCAATAGAACCGACCTGCTCATCAAAGACGGCTGGGCATTCACCGATACATTACCCGCCGACTTGCGGCTCGCCGTGGATCCAGCAGTCGCATCGACGTGCGCCGCAGGCAGTGTGACGGCGGTCGGTGGCGGCAACACCATCAGCGTGGCGAACGGAACTTTGGCGGCTGGCGCTGCAAGTTGCACCATCACGGTGAGCGTCACCTCGTCGGCGCCTGGCGTCTATACGAATGGGCCTTCGAACATCAGGAATGTCCGAGGGCTTGATCTTCCCGCGAACACGTCAGTAACGTTCTTGAACAGCACCGGGCTGCGGCTGCAGAAGTCGTTCGGCACCAATCGCGTGGCGGACACTGATCAAGTGACCCTCAGCATCATGGGCGCCGGCGCTCCCGTAACCGGAACCACCGCCGGCACCGGTGCGGCTGTCACCAGTGCTGCCATTGCGGCAAATCCCTTTGTTCCAGGCGTGGCCTACAACCTCTCGGAGATTTTCACCGACCCGGCGCGCAGCGCGTTCTACGACGCAAGCTACGCCTGCACCAACGCAGCAGGCGGCCAGGCGCCCAGTGGCAGCGGCGCGAGCTTCACAGTCACGCCGACGGCCACAGACGACCTTACCTGCACGTTCACCAACAAACCGCGTGTGGCCGACCTCCAGGTCACCAAGACGGCCAATCCCACCTCGGTGCGCAGCGGCGAACTCGTGACCTTCACGATCACTGCGAGCAACCTCGGGTCCCTTGCCGCCAACAACGCCGTGCTGCGCGATGCACCCGGTACTGGCCTCGACTGCGCCGAGGCCGGGCTGGCCGCGCCGACCTGCACCGCGAACGGCGGCGCGAGCTGCCCGGCAGCGGGCACGTTGACGGCGGCCGGGTTGCTGGGCGGTGCGGGCGTGGCGATCCCGGTGCTGCCTGCGAACGGCAGCGTGGCGGTTGGCTTGCAGTGCCGCGTGACGGCCAGCGGTCGGCCATGATCGGCCACTCCAAATCCATGCGGCCATTTCTTGAGTTCAGGCAAGCCGTCGAACGATTGCTATCGCAGGAGCGGCTGTGCCGCTAAAAAAATGTTGCCGAAATGTTCGCGAGTCAATCTTTCGCTGAATCTGCTTTTGCTGCTCCTGCTCGTGCTTGTGCCGCTGGATAGCATGGCGGACACCATTGTCCTTAGCAGTGGAACGATCCCATCCAGTCAGGCCTGGGTCGATGGCAACCGGTGGCAGGATCTGGGCGATGCGAGCGTCATCTCTCGTACGTTGACCCTCGCGACGGGGGCGTTGCCGCCGGGCGCTGTGTTGCGTGGCCTGACGGTTTCAGTCAACTTTTCCAAGTTCGACGGACCGAACTGCTACGTGCCCTCCGTGGCTCAAGACCCGGGCACCCCATACACCGTGGGCAGCGGCCTTTGGAACAGCGGCCCCTGTCCCATCGAGCCCACCAACTCGCCCAATTACCCGGACAACACCACGCTCAATCAAGCTTTTCCGGACGAGATCTATCTTGCAATCAATGCGCCGGGAAGCGGGGTGCGTACAGTTCTCGTTCCGACGAATCGATATATCGAGTCAGGCAATCCCAACTACACGAACATCAACGTCATCTTCAGAGATTCCGCTGCTGCGGCTATTCCCTTGGGAAGTCATCCGGCCAGCGGTACCTTCAAGCCGATTACGCCCTTGAGTGTCTACTACGGGACCAGTCCGCAGGGCATTTGGACGTTGACCTTCGGGGACAACTACAGCGAGGACCCGCTCCGCATCAACAACTGGAGCGTCACGATCGACTACGACTTTCCGGCGACCGTGACTGTGCGCAAGATCACACGCGGCGGCATCGGAACCTTCAGTTTCACTCAGAGCAACCTGGCCTCGAACCCCGGCCCGATCACCACCGTCACGCCGGGTACACCTGTTGCCGCCGCCAGCAGGCAGGTTGTCACCCTCGGCTCCGCTGTCACGGTGACGGAGGCGCCTGCGTCAGGGTTCCTGCCGGTCAGCGAACCCGATGTCTGCAGTGACACGAACAGTGCCGTCACCGGGCAGAACGGAAGATTCGGCAGCATCGACAACGGTGTCCTGACGATCCCGGCGGCCAACGTCGTACAGAGGGCGACTATCCAGTGCACGTTCACGAACGACAAGCGGCCGATCGTTCGTTTGTCGAAGGCGCTGCCCACCGGCCGAATCGCTGCCGTGGATCAGTTCAATCTTTCGATCGCAGGCAACGGCGCACCGGTCAGCGTGACAACGACGGGCAGCGGGGCGTCTGCTTCGGGCACTGCCGTAGTCAACCCCGCGACCATCGGAACCCTGTATACGCTGTCGGAGACACTGGTGGGCGGCGGCTCGACACTGTCGAACTACGCCACCACCTACCGATGTACCAATGCGCTCGCGGGCGGCCAGGCGCCTGCCGGCTCGGGCACCAGCTTCGGCATCACACCGGTGGTGGGCGATGACCTGACTTGTACATTCAGCAACTCCGGCCCTGCGGCCGACCTGCAGGTCACCAAGACTGCCACGCCCACATCGGTGCGCAGCGGTGAACTCGTGACCTTCACGATCACCGCCAGCAATGCCGGGCCGATGGCCGCCGACAACGCCGTGCTGCGCGATGCGCCCGGCGCCGGCCTCGACTGCGCCGAGGCCGGGCTGGCCGCGCCGACCTGCACCGCGAGCGGCGGCGCCAGCTGTCCGGCTGCGGGCGCACTGACGGCAGCCCAGTTGCTTAGTGGTGCGGGCGTGGCAATCCCCGTGTTCCCGGCCAATGGCAGCGTGGTGGTCGGCCTGCAGTGCCGCGTGACGGCCAGCGGGCGCTGATCCAGAAGCCGCTCGGCTCCGGGGAGGCCGCGAGGGTCCTCAATGGCCCTGTACGCGCATGCGCTCGGGCTCGGGGTCAAGATGGCGGTCCTGCCCTGTCGCAGCACCCGTGCCGCCATGCCCATGATTCCCTTTTCCATCCTCGACCTGTCGCCCATCACCGAGGGCAGCGACGCCGCCCAGTCGTTCCGAAATTCGCTCAGCCTGGCGCAGCACGGCGAGAAACTCGGCTACCGCCGCTACTGGCTGGCCGAGCACCACGGCATGCCGGGCATCGCCAGCGCGGCGACTGCGGTCCTGCTGGCGCACATCGGCGCCGGCACCTCGACCATTCGCATCGGCGCCGGCGGCGTGATGCTCCCGAACCATTCGCCGCTGGTGATCGCCGAGCAGTTCGGCACGCTCGAATCGCTCTACCCCGGCCGCATCGATCTCGGCCTCGGCCGGGCACCGGGCTCCGACCAGCGCACCGCGCGGGCGCTGCGGCGGGATCTTCAATCCGACGCCGAGCAGTTCCCGCAGGATGTCGTCGAGCTGATGGACCTGATGTCGAAGGAGCCGCGGCAGGCCGTGCGCGCGGTGCCGGGCATGGGCCTCGAAGTGCCGGTGTGGATTCTGGGGTCGAGCACCTTCGGCGCGCAGCTGGCGGCGCACCTGGGCCTGCCTTACGCCTTTGCCTCGCACTTCGCGCCGCAGCAGCTGATGCAGGCGATCCAGATCTACCGCGACACCTTCCGGCCATCGCCGCAGCTGGACAAGCCGCATGTGATGCTCGGCTTCAACGTCTTCGCGGCCGAGACGGACCAAGAGGCGGTGTTGCGTTCAAGCTCGTGGCAGCAGGCTTTCGTGAACCTGCGCAGCGGCCGGCCGGGGCGCCTGCCGCCGCCGGTCGAGAACTACCGCGCGAGCGTCGGTCCGGCCGAGAACGCGCTGCTCGACTCGGTGCTGTCGTGTTCGGCGGTGGGGTCGCGCGACACGGTGCGGGCCGGGCTGCAGGCCTTCATCGAACGCACGGGTGCGGACGAATTGATGATCACGTCTCAGGTGTTCGACCACAAAGCCCGGCTGCGGTCCTACGAAATCCTGGCGGAGCTGGCGCTTTGACGCGTGCCCTCACCCCAGCCCTCTCCCGGAGGGAGAGGGAGCGATACCGGCGCGCTTCTTGATCGCGGCGAGCCGTTCCAGCGGGTCTGAGTGAATTTCCCACAGCGGCCGGCTGCGGTCGAGCAATGAAGAATGCAGCCGGCCGACGAGGCGCTCCAGCTGCGCCATGACTCGGGCGTTTCGAGGTGCAGGAACGATGCGTCCATGCCGCTGAGGTGAATCATGTTGCTCTCCTAGTCTGGCTTGATGCCGGCTTTGGCGACGATCTCTTTCCAGCTCTTCTGCTGCGCCGCGATGAAGGCCGCGAACTGCTGCGGCGTGTCGCCCACGCCCTGTGCCGAGTCTTGCTTGAAGCGCTCGATCACCGCCGCGGTGCCGAGCGCCGCCAGGCTTTCTTCCTGCAGGCGCTTCACGATCGGTGCCGGCGTCGAAGCGGGTGCCAGAAGGCCATACCACTGCGAAGTCTCGAAGCCCTTGTAGCCGCTCTCGGCGATGGTCGGTATCTCCGGCAGGGCCTCGATGCGCTGTGCAGAGCCCACGGCCAGCGCGCGCAGCCGGCCCGACTTGATGAAGGCCGAGATGCTGGGCAGCCCGTTCATGGCCACTTGCGTGCGTCCGGCGAGCAGGTCGGTTATCTGAGGGCCGCTGCCGCGGTAGGGGATGTGCGTCATGAAGAAGCCGGCAGTGAGCTTTAGATATTCCATGCTCAGGTGCCCGGCGCTGCCGTTGCCCGCGGACGAGTAGTTCAGCTTGGCCGGATTGGCCTTGGCATAGGCGATGAATTCCTTGAAGCTTTTCACCGGCACGTCCGGATGCACCACCAGCACGTTGGGCACCTTGGCCAGCAGCGTCACCGGCACGAAGTCGCGGTTCACGTCGTAGGGCTATTGGACAGCATGTACGGGTTGACGGCGAGCGCCGACGTGGCCGAGGATCAGGCTGTAGCCATCGGCCGGGGCCTTCGCGATTTCCTGCATTGCGATGGTGCCGGCGCCGCCCGGCTTGTTCTCGACGTAGACGCTCTGGCCCAGTTGCCGGCCCAGTTCAGCCGCGACCGACCGCGCAACGATCTCGCTCGAACCACCGGGCGCGAACGGCACCACCAGACGGATGCTCTTTTGCGGCCAGGTGCCCTGTGCCCGCACGGCGAGTACGCCGCCCGCCGCAACGAGCGCGAGCGACTGGCAGGCAAGCCGACGCGACACGCGGCCATGAAGCAGGGCCGGGCCGGTTGGAACGCGATTCATGGTTGTCTCCAGAAGAGAGCGCCATTGTGGAAGCCGCCCGCCTCGCGCGTGTACCGGCCCGCTCGGTGATTTCCCGCATACGGGCGCCGGCTCGCCGAGGCTGGGACAATCGCGCGGCTATGGAAAAACAGCGCATCGTGGTGGGGTTGAGCGGCGGCGTGGACTCCGCCGTCACGGCGCACCTGCTCAAGCAGCAGGGCCACGAGGTGGTCGGCATCTTCATGAAGAACTGGGAGGATGACGACGACAGCGAGTACTGCTCGTCGAATGCCGACTTCATCGACGCCGCCAGCGTGGCCGACGTGCTGGGCATCGAGATCGAGCACGTCAACTTCGCCGCCGACTACAAGGACCGCGTGTTCGTCGAATTCCTGCGCGAATACCAGGCCGGCCGCACACCCAACCCCGACGTGCTGTGCAACGCCGAGATCAAGTTCAAGGCTTTCCTCGACCACGCGATGCGGCTCGGCGCGCAGAAGATCGCGACCGGGCACTACGCGCGCGTGCGGCTGAACGAATCGAGCGGCCGGCATGAATTGCGCAAGGGCCTCGATCCGGCCAAGGACCAGAGCTACTTCCTGCACCGCCTGAACCAGCAGCAGCTGTCGAATACCTTGTTCCCGGTCGGCGAGCTGCACAAGACCGAGGTGCGCCGCATCGCCGACGAGATCGGCCTTCCCAACGCGCAGAAAAAAGACTCGACCGGCATCTGCTTCATCGGCGAGCGGCCGTTTCGCGAGTTCTTGAACCGCTACATCTCGAAGGCGCCCGGACCGATCAGGGACGAGCGCGGACGCCAGATCGGCGAGCACCAGGGACTGAGCTTCTACACGCTCGGCCAGCGGCAGGGCCTGGGCATCGGCGGCGTCAAGCCCCAAGGTGCGCCGCGCGGCGCGGGCGATCACTCGCCCTGGTTCGTGGCGCGCAAGGACGTGGAGAAGAACACGCTGTGGGTGGTGCAGGGCCATGACCATCCATGGTTGCTGTCGCCCGCGCTGGCAGCCGCTGACGCGAGCTGGGTTTCGGGCCTTGCGCCAGCAGCGGGTTCGTATGCCGCGAAGTCGCGCTATCGGCAGAGCGATGCGGCATGTGAACTCGGCGAAGGCGAGCAAGGCGAGTTCAGGCTCGACTTCGCGCAGCCGCAATGGGCGGTCACCCCCGGGCAGTCGGCGGTGTTGTACGACGGCGATGTCTGCCTGGGTGGCGGCGTGATCGCCCGAGCCTGTTGACTACGGCTTCGTCAACGCGCGCACCGACGCGTCGACATGGATCAGGTCGAGCGGATGGCGCTGGCCGGCCAGGTAGTCGTCGACCGACTGCATCAGCAGCGGGCTGCGATGGCGATCGACGCTCGCGCGAATCTCGTCGTGCGTCATCCACAACGTGCGCACGATGCCGTGGTCGAGCGCGCGATCTTTCTCGAACGCGCCCAGCGTGCCGGCAAACGCAAAGCGCAGGTAAGTGACGTCTTCCTCGTCGCCGTTGAAGCGCGCCATGTAGAGGCCGACCCGCGCGGTCGGCGTGAAGCGATGCGCGGTTTCTTCGAGCGCTTCGCGGGCGCAGCCCTCGGCCGGCTTGCCCCGGGCTCAGGACGACGTCCGCCGAGACGATCCCGGGCTGTTTCTTGATGAAATACGCCAGCGTCCGGGCCCGGGCCCGCTCGGCCTGCCGCTCGCGATCGGTTGACGTATCCATGATCGA
>JBBJMS010000141.1:0-9420 GCA_037720315.1 Variovorax sp.
GACACCGACCTGGCCGTGCTCAAGATCGAGCTCGACAAGCTTCCGGTGATCGTGCTGGGCAATTCCGACCTGCTGCAGGTGGGCGATCAGGTGCTGGCCATCGGCAACCCTTTCGGCGTCGGCCAGACCGTCACCAGCGGCATCGTGTCGGCGCTCGGGCGCAACCAGTTGGGCATCAACACGTTTGAAAACTTCATCCAGACCGACGCCGCCATCAATCCGGGCAATTCGGGCGGCGCATTGATCGACGTGAACGGCAACCTCGAAGGCATCAACACCGCCATCTATTCGCGCTCGGGCGGCAGCATGGGCATCGGCTTCGCGATACCGGTGTCGACCGCCAAGCAGGTGCTCGAAGACATCGTGAAAGAGGGCAAGGTGACGCGCGGCTGGATCGGCGTGGAACCGAACGATCTCTCGCCCGAGCTGGCGGAAACGTTCGGCGTCAAGGCCAGCAAGGGCGTCATCATCACCGGCGTGCTGCAAAACGGGCCGGCGGCCAAGGCCGGCGTGCGCCCGGGGGACGTCGTCACCGATGTGGGCGAGAAGACGATCGGGAACGTGCAGGAACTGCTGAGTGCAGTGGCAGGGCTTCGGCCGGGCAGCGCCGCGCGCTTCGCGTTGCAGCGCGGGAACGACAAGATGGAACTCGACGTGACGCCGGGTCTGCGGCCCAAGACGCCGATCCGCCGCGCGCCGCCAGAAACCGAATGAACCCCGAGTAGGCGCTACCGAACGCCGGCGGCTCAAGACTGCGCCGAGTCGGCGCTTTCTTCCGGCGCCTTGCTGTGCCTGACGAAATAGCGCGCAGCAACGATGCCGACTTCGTACAGCACGCACATCGGTATGGCGAGCGCCAGTTGCGATACGACGTCGGGCGGCGTCAACACCGCCGCCACCACGAAGGCCAGAACGATGAAATAGCCGCGGAAAGAGCGTAGCTGCTCGATCGTGACCATTTCGAATCGCACCAGGAGCATGACGACGATCGGGACCTGGAAGGCGACGCCGAACGCGATGTAGAGCGAGAGAATCGACTCGACGTACGAAGAAATGTCGGGCGTGGCCGCCACGCTCTCCGGCGTGAACCGCTGGATGAAGCCGAACATCTTGTCGAGCACGAAGAACTGCACGAACGCGATGCCCGAGTACGCCAGGAAGCTGCCGAAGGTGATCAGCGGCACGGCAAACTTCTTCTCGTGGCTGTACAAGCCGGGCGCGACGAACATCCAGCACTGGTACATGAGCCAAGGCAACGCCAGCAGCACCGCCGCCATCATCAGCACCTTGAGCGGCACGAAGAAGGGCGAGAACACGCCGACCGCGATCAGCTTTGCGTCGGGCGGCATGTGGGCTCGAATCGGCACCGCGATCAGGTCGATCAGACCGCTCGGGCCGGGCCATATCGCCAGCAGGATGCCGGCCACCGCGAGCCCGTAGACGCAATACAGAAGCCGGTCGCGCAGCTCTACCAGGTGCGCAACGAACGGCTGCTCGGTGCCGGCCAGTTCGTCATCTTTGTTCTTGTCGGGAGAGTCGGCCATGTGGTGGCGCTGCGGACGGGCGTTCGGGGCGCGTGGGGCGCGGCCGGACCGACGTTGCGGCTAGTTGATTTTGTGAGGGCGAAAGCGCGCCACGCGCGCCGCGCCCGAAAGCGCGCGGGTACGCACGCCGTTGCGTGCCTTGTACCACTGCGGCGTGGCGCCCTGCTTCAGGCGCCATTTCTTGCGGGGATGCTTGTACTCGGGGAACGACGGCGTGGGTTCCGCCAGTTCCGAAAGAGTCTGGCCGCTCTCTGAAAACTGCTTCTCGAAGTCGCTCGCGCCGGTCTGGATGCTGTGCTCGACGTCGCGGGCTGCGTCCTGCACCGTGTCCTTCATCTTGCGCAGCTCGTCCAGGTCCATCGAACGGCTCACCTCGGCCTTCACATCGTTCACGTAGCGCTGCGCCTTGCCGAGCAGGGTGCCGACGGTGCGCGCGACGCGGGGCAGCTTGTCCGGTCCGATGACGATCAGCGCGACCGCGCCGATCAACGCAATTTTCGAGATGCCAAGATCTATCACGAACGAATTTCGATCAGGACTTCTGACGCGCTTCGACGTCGATGGTCGACTTGTCGACGCCGGTGTTGCCGGTCACCTGGGCGTTGGGTGCAGCAGCCGGCGTTTCGGTGGTCGAGCCGTCTTTCATGCCGTCCTTGAAGCCCTTGACCGCACCGCCGAGATCGCCGCCCATGTTGCGCAGCTTCTTGGTGCCGAAGATCATCACGACGACGAGCAGCACGATCAGCCAGTGCCAAATGGAAAATGAACCCATGGGATTTACTCCTGAAGAATGTGAACGATTTTAGTCGGCGTGCCGCCCGCCACCCGCCGCACGCAATATCAACCCTTGAGCCAGGGCCTTGGTCCGCCCATGACGTGGACATGGAGATGGTGCACTTCCTGCCCGCCTTCGGCACCGGTGTTCACCACGATCCGGAACCCACCCTCGGGATACGGCCGGCAGCCCTGCTCCACAGCCAGCTTCGGCGCCAGCGTCATCATGCGGCCTAGCAGCGCCGCGTCATCGGGCTTGACCTGCGCCATCGACAAAATGTGGCGTTTTGGCACGAGCATGAAATGCACCGGCGCCCAGGGCGCGATGTCGTGGAAGGCGAACAGTTGTTCGTCTTCGTAGACCTTGCGTGAAGAAATCTTGCCCTCGACGATCTTGCAGAAGATGCAGTTCGGATCGTGCAGCATTTCAGACGGCATTGGCAGGCTCCATCGCTCGGCCGGCGTTCATCCGCATCATCCCCTTGACGATGCGGTAGAGAAACCAGAGAGAAATCAGCGCCCAGGCAATCCAGCCGGGCACCAGCAGAAGCAGCCATAGCCACGAGGTCAAGAGGTACAGCACGCCAGCCCACAGCACCGACCGGATGCGCCAGCTGAAATGCGACGCCTGCCAGGTGCCGGCAGCGTCGTCGCGCTTGACCAAGTCGATCACCAAGGCGATCAGCAGGAGCGCGACGGACGCCTGCGCGCCCGGCAGCACGGCGCCGACTGCCACGACCAGATGCAGGATGTAGCTGATCCAGCCCCAGGTCTTGAGCGAGTTGTCGGGTTCCACGGTCACGATGTCGTTGGGCACGGTGTTCTCTCAATCATTGGAAGATTCACGATCCTGCGCCTTGCGCAGGGCCTTTTCCTCGATGCCGCTGGTGCCTTCGCGGCGCTCGAGCTCCGCCACGACATCGCGGGGCGAAAAACCGTAGTGCGCCAGCGCCACCATGGTGTGGAACCACAGGTCGGCCACTTCGTTCACTATTTTCACGCGGTCGCCGCCGTGGTCGGCATCCTTGGCGGCCATGACCACCTCGGTGGCCTCTTCGCCGATCTTCTTCAGGAACGAATCGGGCCCGCGCTGCAGCAGGCGGGCAACGTAGCTTTTTTCGGCATCGCCGCCGCGGGCCGGCAAACGGCTCTCGATCACCGCCGCGAGCCGCGCCAGCGCGTCTTCGGCATTAGGGGCCGTGGTGTCATCGTTGCGCATGCTGTTCATGATTTGTAGATCGACGCCGGGTCTTTCAAGACCGGCTCGGTCACCGTCCACTCTCCGTTTTCGTACTTGCTGAAGAAGCAGCTGTGGCGCCCGGTGTGGCAGGCGATGCCGGGCGTGGGGCCGAGCTGGGTGACCTTGAGCAGAACCACGTCGTTGTCGCAGTCGAGCCGAATCTCGTGCACCGTCTGCACATGGCCCGACGCCTCGCCCTTGAACCAGAGCTTGCCGCGCGACCGGCTGAAGTACACGGCCCGGCCAAGCTCGGCCGTCTTGGCGAGCGCCTCCCGATTCATCCAGGCGAACATGAGCACGTCATTGCTGCCCTGCTCCTGCGCGATCACCGGGACCAGGCCGGCGGAATCCCATTTCACTTGGTCGAGCCAATTCATCTTGGCATTGTCGGCGCTCCGAATGCCGGCTTTCACAGCCGCACCGGAATTCCGCGTGCTGCCATGCGGGCCTTGGCTTCGCCGACGGTGTGCTCGCCATAGTGAAAGATGCTGGCCGCGAGCACGGCATCGGCCCCGCCCTTCTGGATGCCGTCCGCCAGGTCGTCGAGGCTGCCGACGCCGCCGGACGCGATCACCGGAACGCCGACCGCGTCGCTCACTGCCCGCGTCAAGGCAAGGTCGAAGCCGCTCTTCGTGCCATCGCGGTCCATGCTGGTCAGGAGGATTTCGCCGGCACCGCGGCGCGCCATTTCTACGGCCCACCGGACCGCATCGAGGCCGGTGTTCTTGCGCCCGCCGTGGCTGTAGACGTCCCAGCCCGCTCCACGCGTGGCGGCGTCTTCGCCGGTACGCCGCTTGGCGTCGATCGCCACCACGATGCACTGGGCGCCGTACTTGCGCGATGCTTCCTCGATCACCTGCGGGTTCGCTATGGCGGCCGAATTGAAGCTGGTCTTGTCGGCGCCGGCATTGAGCAGCCGGCGCACGTCCTCGACCGTACGCACACCGCCACCGACCGTGAGCGGGATGAACATGCGATGCGACGGCTTCGATCATCGGAAGGATCAGATCGCGCGCGTCGATGGTGGCGGTGATGTCGAGAAAGGTGAGCTCGTCGGCGCCTTGCGCGTTGTAGCGAGCGGCAATCTCGACCGGATCGCCGGCGTCGCGCAGTTCGAGAAAGTTGACGCCCTTCACGACCCGGCCGCCGGTCACGTCGAGGCAGGGAATGATTCGTTTGGCAAGCATTGCAGTCTGGAAAAGAAGGTCAGGGCACGGTGAGCTGCTGCCAGCCCTGCCATGTTGCGCCCGGCGCGAGCAGCACCTGCTCGTCGATGCGCGCCGCTTCGACGCAGAGCATGTGGCGCCAGCCGTCGTCGGGCAGATCGTCGAGCTTGGCGCTCAGTAACGGACCGGGGTTCCACACTACGGTTTCGGTGCAGTTCGCGCTCTGTGCGATCTGCAGGCTGCCGGCAGGCTGAACCAGCCGCAGCGGCGCAGCAGGTGCGACATAGACGCTGTCGAATTCGGCGCCGAACTCCAGCGCGGGCGCCATCTCGACATGCCGGTCGTCGCGCACGGCGTCCCAGCGGTTGGCGCCCTGCAGTCCTTGCAAGCGTGCGGCGCCGATGTCGTCGACTCGCAGATACGTATGAAGCGCTGCCGCGAACGACCACGGCGCGGAATCGGTGTTGTCGAGCAACAGGGCAACGCGCAGCGAGCGCGGCGCCAGCGTCACCGTGAGTCGCGCGCCGAAAGCGTGCGGCCAGATGGCACGGGTCACCTCGGTCTCGCGCAGCGAGAGGACGATCGTGTCGCCCGGACCACCGGATTCAGCGACCTGCAGCTGCCACGCGATGTTGCGAACAAAGCCGTGCTTGGGCAGCGGCCCGCGTTGGTTGAACTGCGGCCAGCAGATGGGCACGCCGCCACGAATCGCGCTCCGGCCGTCGAAGCGTGCTGCAGGGCTCAGGTAGATGCGTTCGACGCGGTCGGCCGTGGTCCACGACAGCAGTTGGGCGCCGTGCAGGGCCACGACGCAGGCACTGCCTTCCGGCAGGGCGAGTCGCACGGCGGGTTGGCCATGAAAGACGAGGGCATCGCAAGACATGGGACGGATTCTAGGTTTCGACCGCCCGCGTCCGCGCTGCGCGCAGCAGCAAATCAGGCCGGGTCGGCGAGTTCGTCGGCCCGGGCCTGCGCGGCAGCGAAATCGAGGTCGCCGGAATAGATGGCACGCCCGCAGATCACGCCTTCGATGCCGTCGGATTCGACCGCGCAGAGTTTGTCGATGTCGGCCATGTTCGACAGCCCGCCGGATGCGATGACCGGGATGGTCAGCGCCTGCGCCAGCCGCACGGTGGCTTCGATGTTGATGCCCGACAGCATGCCGTCGCGTCCGATGTCGGTGTAGATGATCGACTCGCAGCCGTAGTCCTCGAACTTCTTGCCGAGGTCGGCCACCTCGTGACCGGTCAGCTTGCTCCAGCCGTCGGTCGCGACCTTGCCGTCCTTGGCATCGAGGCCGACGATGATGTGGCCGCCGAATGCGCTGCAGGCGTCCTTCAGGAAGCCCGGGTTTTTGACCGCGGCGGTGCCGATGATCACGTAGCGCAGGCCGTCGTCGATGTAGCGCTCGATGGTGTCGAGGTCCCGGATGCCGCCGCCGAGCTGGACTGGAATCTCGTCGCCGACTTCCTTCAGGATCGCCTTGATCGCCGCATGGTTCTGCGGCTTGCCGGCAAAGGCGCCGTTCAGATCGACCAGATGCAGCCGCCGCGCACCGGCATCGAGCCATTTGCGCGCCATGGCGGCCGGGTCTTCGCTGAAGGTGGTGGATTGGTCCATGTCGCCCTGTTTCAGGCGCACGCAATGGCCGTCTTTGAGATCGATCGCGGGAATCAACAGCATGGCAAAGCAACCCGGAGGTGAGCTCAAGGGTTCCAGTGGAGGAAGTTTCGGTAGAGCTGCAACCCGTGGTCCGCACTCTTCTCAGGGTGGAACTGGGTGGCGAAAATATTATCGCGTGCAATGACGGCCGTGAACGGCGCGCCGTAGTCGGCCTCGCCGATGCCGTGCCGGGCGTCGGCCGGCTTGGCATAGAAGCTGTGCACGAAATAGAAATACGCGCCGTCGGGCACGCCGTCCCACACGGGATGGGGATGCAGCTGGCGGACCTGGTTCCAGCCCATTTGGGGCACCTTGTAGCGGCTGCCGTCCGGTTGCATGCGCCCGGCCAGGTCGAACTTGACGACATCGCCCGGAATCAGCCCCAGCCCGTCGGTCGAGCCTTCGTCGCTGTGCGACAGCAGCATCTGCATGCCGACGCAAACGCCGAACAGCGGCTTGCCGGCGGCGGCTTCGAGTACGGATTCCTGCAGGCCGGAATCGCGCAGTTCCCGCATGCAGTCCGGCATCGCGCCCTGCCCCGGCAGCACGACGCGGCTGGCGCGGCGCACGACCTCGGGGTCGGAGGTCACGAACACCTCGACACCCACCTGATCGGCCGCGTGCTTAACCGCCTGCGACACCGAGCGCAGGTTGCCCATGCCGTAGTCCACGACGGCGACGCTGTTAACGGTCAGAGCGACCCCTTGGTGGAAGGAATCACGCCGGCGGAGCGAGGGTCGAGCTCGAGCGCCGCCCGCAGCGCCCGCGCGAAAGCCTTGAAGACCGTCTCGCACTGGTGGTGTGCATTGACGCCCTTGAGATTGTCGATGTGCAGCGTGACGAAGGCATGGTTGACGAAGCCCTGGAAGAACTCGTAGGTGAGCTGGCTGTCGAAGGTGCCGATCATGCCGCTGGTGAAAGGCACGTCCATGACCAGGCCGGGCCGGCCCGAGAAGTCGATCACGACTCGGCTGAGCGCCTCGTCGAGCGGCACGTAGGCATGGCCGTAGCGGCGAATCCCCTTCTTGTCGCCGACCGCCTTGGCAAGCGCCTGGCCGAGCGTGATGCCGACGTCTTCGACCGTGTGGTGGCCGTCGATGTGCAAGTCGCCCTGGCAGTCGACGTCCAGATCGATCAGGCCGTGGCGCGCGATCTGATCGAGCATGTGATCGAAAAAGCCGATGCCGGTGGAGAGCTTCGAGCGGCCGGTGCCATCGAGATCGACAGTGACGACGATGCGCGTTTCCGCCGTGTTGCGCGTGACGGACGCCGCGCGCGCGCCAGCGGCGACGACTGCTTCGGGGCAGAGGGAGAGTTCATAGTGAGGCTTCGAGTGCTGCGAGCATCTGCGAGTTCTCGTCGGCGGTTCCAACGGTCAGACGCAGGCAGTTTGCGAGCAACGGATGCATTCTAGAAACGTTCTTGACCAGCACGCCGCGTGCCTTCATGCCGTCGAAGGTTCGCGCCGCGTCCGGCACCCGCACCAGGATCATGTTGGCATCGCTCGGCCAGCTCTGCAGTGCGGGCAACCGTGCGAGGCCCTCGAACAGGCGGGCGCGCTGGCTGCGGATTTCCGCCGCCTGCTGCGCGAACAGTTCGGCATGTTCGAGGGCGAACAGCGCGCACTCGCAGTTGAGCACGCTGATGTTGTAGGGCGGGCGCACCTTGTCGATCTCCGCGATCAGGGCCGCGGGCCCGATCAGATAACCCAGTCGCACGCCGGCCAGGCCGAACTTGCTGAGCGTGCGCATCAGGAGCACATGGCCGTGCCGCGCCACCCGGTCGATGTAGCTGCGGCCGGCAAAGGGCTGGTAGGCCTCGTCGATCACGACCAGGCCGCCCTGCGCGCCCTGGGCTTCGACGATCGTTTCGATCGTTGCTTCGTCCCACAGGTTGGCCGTGGGGTTGTTGGGGCAGGCGAGATACACGATGGCCGGCTTCTCACGCGCGATCGCGTCGAGCATGGCGACCCCGTCGAGCTCGAAGTCCGCAGTGAGCGGCACGCCGACGAAGCGCAGGCCCTGCAGTTGCGCGCTCATTGCATACATCACGAACCCGGGTACCGGTGCCACCACGGCGGCGCCGGGCAGGTCGCAGGCAATGGCGAGCAGCGAGATCAGTTCATCCGAACCGTTGCCGAGCATCAGCGCGAAGCCCGGCGGCAGCGCCGCGTAGGCGGACAGCGCGGTCTGCAAGTCGGCACCGCGGTCGCCCGGATAGCGGTTGAGCGCGAGTGCGCCGAGACGCTGGCCGAGCGCAGCCTGCAGTGCCGGTGGCAGGCCGAACGGGTTTTCCATTGCGTCGAGCTTGATCAGGCCGCGTGCGTCCTGCACGGCGTAGGCATACATCGACTGCACATCGGCGCGGATGCGCGAAAGCGCGCGCTGGGTAGTTTGCGTGGTGGCGTCGGAGGATGTCATCGGGTTCATTGGGCGCAGCGGTAGCTGTTGCGAAGCGCCGCCGACAGCACCAACTGCACCGGCATGTCGGCTTCGTAGCTGTCGGCATTGCGGGCCAGTTCTGTCTGATACAGCGATCGGGCCATCGACGGCTCGAGCCGCCGCCCGTCGATGCAGAACGGCGGCTTCTGGCCCGAGCGCAGTGCCAGCTCGCCGGCTTCGCGCAGGCCTTCGAGCACACCGACCAGGTAGTAGCTGCCGTAGAGCTTGCCGTCCTTCTCGTTGGATTCGAGCGAGCGCAGTTCGCGGATGCTCATGGCCTGGCAACTGCCCACCGAGGCCAGCAGCGCAAGAGCAAGGGTCTGCCCGAAGATTCGGCTTCGCATCGCTTCGCTCCTCAGCGCAGCCGCATGCGCGCCGCTTCGGCGTGCGCAGCGAGCCCTTCGCCTTCGGCCAGCGTGACGGCGATGCGGCCCAGCGCCTGGGCGCCCTTTTCGCTCACCTCGATCAGGCTCGAACGCTTCTGGAAATCGTAGACGCCCAGGGGCGAACTGAAGCGTGCGGTCCCGCTGGTGGGCAGCACGTGGTTCGGGCCGGCGCAGTAGTCGCCCAGGCTCTCGCTCGTGTACGCACCG
>JBBJMS010000142.1:0-9416 GCA_037720315.1 Variovorax sp.
CGTCGAGCAGGATCTCGCCGCTCGAGGGCGGCAGGAAGCCGGCGATGCAGTTGAGAAGCGTGGTCTTGCCGCAACCGGATGCACCAAGCGCGACGACGAAGTCGCCGTCGCGCATCGTCAAGTTGACCGGGGCGAGCGCCTGCAGCGTTCCGCCCTTGACCGCATAGTTGACCGTCAGGTCGCGAATGTCCAGCGTCGGCATCCTGAACCCCCTACTTCGCCATCGCCTTGTCGACGTAGGTCGTCGTCACGAAGGCGCTGTAGTCGGGCTTGACCTCCTGAACCCGGCCCTGCTCCTTCAGGAACGCCGCAGTGCCGGCCATTGCCTTGGCCGCGCCGCCGCCCAGCCATGTGGGCGAGACCTGCTCCGCCATGGTCGGGAAGCTGTAGAGCGACATGACGGGCAACACGCTCTTCGGATCGGCCTTGGTCCACTTGGCCATGGCCTTGGTCTGGGCGGAGTCGGCTGTCCAGCTCTTGCCCGAGGCCTTGTATTCCTCGTTGGCGCGGTTGAGCGCCTTGACGAAGGCGATCATGAAGGGCTCGTTGGCGGCGGCCCACTTGGCGTTGACCACGATACCTTCGAAGGTCGGCGCACCGCGCTTGCCGATGCTGCCGGAGGTGGCGATGGTCTTGCCATTGCCCTTGATCTTGGAAAGCACCGGGTCCCAGATGAAGGTGGCGTCGATGTCGCCGCGCTCCCAGGCGGCGGCGATCTCCGGCGGTCGCATGTTCATTACATTGACGCTGTTCGCGTCGACGCCTTCCATCTTCATCGCCGCCATCAGCTGGTAGTGGGCCGTCGACACGAAGGGCGTGGCCACCTTCTTGCCGGCCAGGTCCTTCATGCCGCTAATGTTGGCGCCGTTGCGCGCGACCAGCGCCTCGGCGTCGGCGATGTCGGCGGAAATCCAGAACAGCTTGATGTCCTGGCCCTGGCTGGCCGCGGCAGTGAGGGGGCTGGAGCCGGTCTCGCCCATTTGCACGTCGCCCGAAGCCATAGCGCGGACCACGTCTCCGCCACCCGCGAACATGCGCCAGTTGATCTTGTAGCCGGTGGCCTTTTCGACCTCGCCGGACTCCATGACCAGCCGCAGCGGTACCAGCATGTCCTGGTGCGCAAACGTCAGCTCCTTGTTCTGGGCGAACGCGGTGCCGCAGAACAGCGCGGCTGCAACCGCCACCCCTTGAAGGCCGTGAAAACGAGGCATGTTCATTTGATTGCTCCAGTTGTGAACTGAAGCGCACTTTGCACCTAAGCCCTGCTGCCAGGAAGTACCAGCGCAGCCGTTGGCATGGAGCCAGCGACCTGGGACTTACCCTCGTTCTGGTGCAGGGTGCACGCGCGAGGTGCGCGGTTCCCCGCGCGCCTGCGCCAGTTCTTCCATCGCGATCCCCAACGCCCTGATGCCGGCCGGGATCTGCGCCGTCGCGATCGACGACAGCCGCAGGCGGAAATAAGGACACGGATAGGGCGGCTTGGCGAAGAACACATCGCCCGCTTCGATCAGCACGCCGTGGCTGCGCGCCATCAGAGACAGTTCGGCGGCGTCCACCCAGGCCGGCGCCTGGACCCACAGCGAGGCGCCGCCCTGCGGTAGGGTGAACCGGAAGTCGGGCAGGTGCTCGCGCAGCGCCTGCGCGGCGACGGCCAGGCGTTCCTGAATGGCGTGGTTGACGCGCCTCGCGTGCGACTCGTGATGCCCGAGCGAGAGAAAGAGTGCATAGGCATGCTGCAAAAAGGCGCTGGGATGCCGGACCATCGCATGGCGGATGACCCGGAGCTCCTTGATCAAGGCGCGCGGTGCCACGATGAACCCCAGCCGCAGCGCGGGTGACAGGCTCTTGGACACTGAGCCGACGTAGATAACGCGTCCGGTCTTGTCCAGGCTCTTGAGCGCCGGCATGGGCGTGCCGGCGTAAAGGTTCTCGGCCTCGTAGTCGTCCTCGATGATCACGAAATCCTGAAGCTCGGCCTTGCGCAAGAGCCATTGGCGGCGCTCCAGGCTCAGGGTAGCGGTGGTCGGGCTTTGGTGCGAGGGCGTGACGAAGAGGTAGTCGGCCGCCGGCAGTGCATCGACCACCAGGCCGTCGTTGTCGACCGCAACCTCGACCCATTTCGGATTGCGCAGCGCAAAGCTGTTGCGCGCATGGGGATGGCCGGGCTCTTCGAGGCCGACGCGGGTGCGCTCGTCGAAGAGCGCGTCGGCCAGCAGATAGCACGCATGCTGCGCGCCCAGCGTCACGAGGATCTCTTCCTTGGGCGCGAACACGCCGCGCTTGGGCAGCAGACGGGTACGGATCTGCTCGATCAGTTCGGGAACGTCCTCGGTTTCGAAGTCGGGCGTCCAGTGCGGCAGCTGGGAGCGCGCAAGGCTGCGGGCACAGCATTCACGGAAGTCTTCGGTGGGAAAAAGCTGCGGATCGTAGGTGCCGTAGATGAAAGGATCCGGATAGTCGCGCCAGCGCTCGGGCTTGGACAGCGTCGGCATGCCATGCAAAGAACGCAGCACGCGCCCGCTCCAGTCCGGCGGCTGGCCGGTCTGCCCGCTGCGGCCGACCAACGGCTCTGCCAGCGCGGCCGACAGCGGCCTCGCGTCGTGCGCCACGAACACGCCGCTGCGCGGACGTGCTTCGAGGAAGCCTTCATCCATCAGCTGGAGGTAGGCGGAGGTCACGGTATTCCGGCTCAGCCCCAGCAAGGCGGCGAGTTCGCGCGACGAGGGCAGCGGCGCGCCAGGGCCGAGGCGCTCTTCCAGAATGGCCTGGACCACCGCCGCGCGCAGCCGGCCCTGCAACGGCAGGGCCGGGTGGTCGGGCAGCGCGAACAGCTGCGCCCACTGGGTGGATCGGGGATTGGACATGGTGCGCGAAGTTTAGGGTCTGGACGCGCTGGCTCGGTCGAATCACCGCAACTGGCCCTATCGCTGCGTGCCGCGGCTCTCTACGCTCGGTCCATTCAAGAAAACAGGAGCTCGCGTGACAACCTCACCCATCCGGCCCGTGACCACCGCGACGCTGGCGGCTTTCAGCGATGCCTGGAACCGCCACGACATCGACGCGCTCATGACCTTCATGACACCGGACTGCGTGTTCCAGACCGCCGCCGGCCCGGACGCCTGCGGCACGCGCCACACCGGCACCGAAGCGGTGCGCAGGCATTCGCGGCCGCCTGGCAGACGGTGCCGGACGCGCAGTGGAACGACGGCCAGCACTTCGTCCAGGGCGATTTCGGCACCTCGCAATGGACCTTCACCGGCACGGCGGCCGATGGCAGCCGCATCGAGACCGACGGCGTCGATGTGTTCACCTTCAAGGACGGGAAGATTGCACTCAAGAACGTGTTCCGCAAGGTGCGTCCCAACCTTCCGGCCGCACAGGCGTAGACCGGGCGGCGCCATGACGATGACCGGCACCGCCCAGTTCACCACCGTCGGCCAGTCCGCGCATGCGGCCAGGCCCTACGACCCGCGCTACGACCCTTTGGTGGCGGCCAACCCCGGCACGGGCCGCGCCTATGCGCCCACGTGGTGGGTGGCCAGCGCAGGCACGCCGCCCGACGACGACGGCCCTGTGCTCGGCGACATCGATGTCGAGGTGGCGGTGATCGGGTCCGGTTCGACCGGCATGTCGACCGCGCTCTACCTGGCGCAGGAACACGGCATCCGGGCAACGGTGCTCGAAGCCAACCAGGTCTCGTGGGGCTGTTCCAGCCGAAGCGGCGGGCAGGGTCAGAACGCCAGCGGGAGGCTCAAGCGCTCGCAGTGGATCGAGCGCTGGGGCCTGGACACGGCGAAGCGGCTGGACGCCGAGATCCGTCGCGGCTTCGAGAATTTTCGGCAGCTCACGACCGAGATCGACTGCGACGCGTTCGACGGCGGCCACCTCTATCTCGCGCACCGGCCCGAAAAGCTCGCCGGACTGGCCGCCGAAGCTCGCCTCATGCGCGAAAAGTTCGGTTACGACACCCGCATGCTTAGTGCCGAGGAAGTGCGGCGCGACTACTGCGACGAGCGCGAGGCCGCAGGCGCGATGTTCGAGGCAGAAGGCGTCGGCATCCATCCGCTCAAGTTCACTTTCGGCCTGATGAGGAAGGCTCGCGCCCTCGGCGTCAAAGTCCACACGTCGAGCCCGGTGCAGGGCTGGCAGACGATAGATGGCGTGCATCATCTGCAGACGCCCGGCGGCGTGGTGCGCGCACGCCGGGTGGCGGTGTGCACCGGCGGTTACACCGGCCAGGCGCTCAATCCGCTGCTGAAGAACAAGATCATGCCGATCCTGTCGAACTCGGTAGTGACCCGGCCGCTGACCGATGCCGAGCTGCAGGCGACCAATTTCAAGTCGCTCACCTTCCTGACCGACACGCGCATGCTGCGCTTCTACTACCGGCTGCTCAAAGGCAACCGGCTGCAACTGGGCAGCAGAAGTTCGGTGAGCGGCGCCGATGCCGAAGACCCCGTCCACCTGAAACTCCTCACCGATGCAATCGCGCGCAAGTTTCCCCCGCTCGCGGGCATCCAGATCGACTATTCGTGGTGGGGCTGGGTCGACGTGAGCCATGACATGATGCCGCGCATCGCCCAGCCGGATGCAGGCAAGAAGATCTGGTATGCGGTCGGCTACGGGGGCAACGGCGTGTCGTTCTCGACCTGGGCCGGCAAGCGCCTTGCGGAGCGGGTGGCCGGCAGGGACGCAGGCAAGGACGTCTTCGACTTGCCGATCTATCGATCCCCACTGCCCTTTCCGAACGTGCTGGGTCTGGTCGAGTCACCGGCGTTCGCGCCGTTCCGGCGCATCGGCCAACGCGTTCTCTACAAGTGGTACTGGCTGCGCGACGAGAAGTAGCGCGCACCGGCGGCGTGCCCGCCCCGATGCCATGCGTCAGGCTGGTGCGCACCCGGACAAACCCGAGCTTTCTGGCCCTGCAGGTGGCCGGCACGTGGCTCTTCGTCGGCGGGCCGCGTCGGCATATCTTCGACCTTCAGGCCGAACGACGGCCCCAACTGTCTTGACGAACTTCAGGAGGTCACGTCCATGCCACATCTCGCACTCACCCGCCGCGTTGCCGCGCTGTCGGCCGCCATGCTTGCCGCCAGCGCCTTTCTCGTACTTCCCGCCGTGGCACAGGAACCCAAGCGCGGCGGAACGCTGGTGATCGGCAGCACGCAGACGCCCCGGCATCTGAATGGCGCCGTGCAATCCGGCATCGCGACTGCGGTGCCCTCGACCCAGATCTTCGCGAGCCCGCTGCGCTTCGACGACAAGTGGAATCCCCAGCCCTACCTGGCCGAATCATGGAAGCTGGCAGAGGACGGCAAGTCGCTCACGCTCAACCTGCGCAAGAACGCGGTGTTCCACGACGGCAAGCCTGTCACCTCGGCAGACGTGGCCTTCTCAATCATGGCGATCAAAGCCAACCATCCGTTCACCACGATGATGGGGCCGGTCGAGAAGGTCGATACACCCGATGCGCACACTGCGATCATCCGCATGAGCACGCCGCACCCGGCCATCGTGCTGGCCATGTCGCCTGCGTTGTGCCCGATCCTTCCGAAGCACATCTACGGCGACGGACAGGACCTGAAGACCCATCCGCGCAACGGGACGGACGTGGTGGGCTCCGGCCCGTTCCGGGTCACCGAGTTCAAGCCGGCGCAACGCATCGTGCTGGAGCGCTTCGACAAGTTCTTCCTGCCGGGCAAGCCCTATCTCGACAAGATGATCGTCACCGTCACGCCCGACATGGCCAGCCTGATGCTGAGCCTGGAACGCGGCGACGTGCAGATGCTGCCTTTTGCAACCGTGCCGACCGACCTCAAGCGCCTGACGACGAACCCGCAGGTGTCGCTGACGCCGAAAGGTTACGAGGGCATCGGTGCGCTGAACTGGCTGGCCTTCAACACCGCCAAGAAGCCGCTGTCGGATGTGGCTGTGCGCAAGGCCATCGCCACGGCAATCGACAAGAACTTCATCACCAAGGCGTTGATGGGCGGCTTCGCCACGGCGGCCGACGGACCGATCGTGGCGAGCAGCCCCTTCGCGGTGGAGGACCTGGTGCGCTATCCGGTCGATCTGAAGAAGGCGGCCGCGATGCTCGAGGCCGCGGGCTACAAGGTGGGCGACGGCGGGGAACGCTTCAAGCTGACCATCGACTACCTGCCCGGTGCCGACGACCAGCAGAAGAACGTGGCCGAGTACATCCGCGGCCAGCTCAAGAAGGTGGGCATCGCGGTCGAGGTGCGTGCTTCGGCCGACTTCCCGTCGTGGGCCAAGCGCCTCGCCTCGCACGATTTCGACATGTCGATGGACCTCGTCTTCAACTGGGGCGATCCGATCATCGGCGTGCACCGCACCTACCTGTCCACCAACATCAAGCCGATCATCTGGACAAATACGCAGTCCTACAGCAATCCAAAGGTCGACGAGTTGCTCAACACCGCCGGCGGCATCATCGATCCGACCAAGCGAAAAGCCTATTACGCGACCTTTCAGAAGATCGTGACCGACGAGGTGCCCATCGTCTTCATCAACCAGACGCCGTACCACACCGTCTACAGCAAGAAGCTGGCAAACGCGCCAACGACCATCTGGGGGCCGATGTCGCCGCTCGACGAGGTTTACTTCAAGTAAGGGAATTCCGGATGCTCCGATACACGCTATCGCGCCTGTTGCAGGGACTGGCCCTGGTCCTGGCGGTGGTGGTCCTCAATTTCATCCTGGTCCATGCGGCGCCGGGCGACCCGGTCGAAACCATCGCCGGCGCCAGCGGCGGCATGTCGGTGGAGTTGATGACGCAGTTGCGCACCCAGTATGGGCTCGACAAGCCGCTGCCGGTGCAGTTGGGGGTCTACCTAAGCAAAGTGCTGCAGGGCGACCTGGGCTATTCGTACTTCTTCAACCTGCCGGTCACGGCAATGATTGCCGAGCGGGTGCCGGCCACGCTGCTGCTGGTGCTGAGTTCGGTGCTGCTCGCGTTCACCGTCGGCACTGCGCTCGGTGTGCTTTCCTCGCGCAACCCAAATGGCATGCTGTCGCAGTTCATCACCGTGCTGTCGATGATCGGCTTTGCCGCGCCGGTGTTCTGGGTCGGCATCATGCTGGTGATCCTGTTCGCGTCATTGTTGCCGATCCTGCCGGTGTCGGGCATGCGGTCGATCGACTCGTCCGGCGGCGGGCTGGGGGACATGCTCGACGTGCTGCACCACCTGGTGCTCCCGACGGTGACATTGAGCCTGGTGTACCTCGCGCAATACAGCCGCCTTGCGCGCTCGTCGATGCTCGACGTGCTCGGCTCGGACTTCATCCGCACCGCGCGCGCCAAGGGCCTCGCCGAGAGCGTGGTGCTCTACAAGCACGCGTTGCGCAATGCGCTCCTGCCGGTGGTGACGGTGCTGGGGCTGCAGTTCGGCAACGTGCTCGCGGGCGCGATCCTTGTCGAGACTGTATTCAACTGGCCCGGGCTGGGGCGGCTGGCATTCGACTCGGTGCTGCGCCGCGACTATCCGACCATCCTCGGCGTGCTGCTGTTCTCGTCGATCGTGGTGATCGTGATGAACCAGCTCACCGATCTCTGCTACCGGCTCATCGATCCGCGGATCAAGGCCTCATGACCAAGCCCGCAATCCTTCCTGCCGAGTTGCCCGCGGCCGTCGCTCCGGCGCGTCCGGTCCCAAAGGTCGAGCATCCCTCCGCCGAGGCGATGCGGATGTTCCTGCGCAACCCATCCGCCATCGCCGGAATGGCGATGCTGCTGGTGGTGCTGCTGGTATCCATCGCCGGACCGCTGGTGTATCCGGCCGATCCGTTCGAGATTCGCGCTGCGCCGCTGACGCCGCCATTCGGAGAAGACGCCTGGCTCGGCAGCGACTACCTCGGCCGCGACGTGCTGACGACGCTCATCTACGGCGGCCGTGCGACGCTTCTGGTGGGCGCGGTCGCTGCCCTGCTGTCTGTAACGATCGGCATCACCCTGGGCGCCTTTGCCGGCTACTATGGCGGGCGCATCGACAACGCGCTAATGCGCGTCACGGAATTCTTCCAGGTGCTTCCCGCGCTGCTGTTCGCCATGGTGGTGGTGACGCTGTTCTCGCCGTCGCTGGTCACCGTCACGCTGGCCATCGGTATCGTGAGCTGGACCGGCACGGCCCGCCTCACGCGTGCCGAGTTCCTCAAGTACCGCGGGCTGGAGTTCGTGCGGGCCGAGCGCGCCATCGGCGCAGGCGACGCCCGCATCATTTGGAAGGTGATTCTCCCGAACGCGCTGCCGCCGCTGGTGGTGTCGGCCACGCTGGCGGTCGGCGCGGCCATCCTTTTCGAGGCCGGCTTGTCGTTTCTGGGACTTGGCGACCCCAACCAGATGAGCTGGGGACTGATGATCGGATCGAGCCGGCAGTACGTGCTGTCGTGCTGGTGGGCGGTCGCTTTCCCGGGTGCAGCCATCTTCGTGACCGTGCTCGCGGTGAGCCTGATCGGCGACGGCTGAACGACGCCCTCAATCCGAAACTGCGGGAGCGCTGATCATGGACGAGGCACTTTGTGCGTGCAGGACCTGCGTCGAATTCAAGACCCGCCGCGGCCAGGCGATGGTGCTCAACGGCGTCGATTTCGAGATCCGGCGCGGCGAGACGCTTGCGTGGTCGGCGAATCGGGCTGTGGCAAGAGCATGACCGCGCTCGCCCTGCTGCGTCTGATTCCTTCGCCACCCGGGCGCATCAGCGCGGGTCGCGTGTTATTCCAGGGTGAGGACCTGGCGTCGGCGACCCCCACGCGCATGCGTGAGGTGCGCGGCAACCGCATCTCCATGATCTTCCAGGAGCCGATGACTTCGCTCAATCCGGTGCTCACGGTGGGCGACCAGATTGGCGAATCGCTGCGACTGCACGCCGGGCTGGACGCCGGCGCCGCGCGCGAGCGCGCCATCGAGATGCTGCGGCAGGTCGGCATACCCGCTCCGGAGCGGCGGGTCGACGAGTACCCGCACCAGCTCTCGGGCGGCATGCGCCAGCGAGTGATGATCGCGATGGCGCTGGCCTGCCGCCCGGACATCCTCATCGCCGACGAACCCACCACTGCGCTCGACGTGACTGTGCAGGCACAGATCTTCGACCTGCTGCGCGACCTTCAGCAAGAAAAGGGCACGGCCATCATGCTGATCACGCACGACATGGGCGCGGTCGCCGAGATGGCCGACCGCGTAATGGTGATGTACGCCGGCCGCGTAATCGAACAGGGGACGACGGCGCAGGTGCTCTCCGCGCCCGGACATCCCTACACCCGCGGCCTGATCGACTGCCTGCCCGAACTCGGCAGCAGTGCTGCTGCGCTGGACGCAGAAAGGCCCGAGCTTGCCGAAATCCCCGGCGTCGTGCCATCGATCTGGGAGCTGGGTGCAGGTTGCGCATTCCGGGACCGCTGTC
>JBBJMS010000143.1:0-9354 GCA_037720315.1 Variovorax sp.
ACGCCGAACATCGCCACATAGCCGAAGTGCTGCGCAATCGCACCGCCGGCCAGCACGCCGAACACGCCGCCGAAGCCGTAGCCGATGACGGTGAAGAGCGCCTGCCCGCGGCCGCGCAACCGCCCCTGGAAGTGCCGCGACACCATGGCGATGCAAGCGCCCAGAGCCATTGACCGGCGCCTGCCGTGATGCCCATGCGCAGCACGGCGACCACCCCGCAGATCAGCAGCCAGCGCGGCATCGCGAAAAGGCCCAGCAGCCGGCCCTGCAGAAAGAACCAGACGATCTCTGCGACGACCGAAAGCGCCCACAGCAGGCCGATGGTTCCCTTGCCGTAGCCGAGCGAATCGAGGTAGAGCGACAGGAAGCCATAGACCGCGAAATGCGCCATGACATGGAAGAAGAGCGATGCGAAGAACCAGCGCACCGCCGGGATCCGCAGCACCGGCCCGACCGGCGGCGTCGCGCCCGCATGCACCGCCACCGGCTCGCGAACGTCGGGCAGCCGCAGCGTCGCGATCAGCACCACGGCCAGCGTGCCCGCAGCCCAGGCCGGAAAGTGCGCCATGCCGAAGCGCTCGAACCACTCGCCGGCCGCGAACACGGTGACGAGGAAGCCGGCCGAGCCCCACAGGCGGATGCGGCCATAGCGGCCCCAGTCGCCGGCCACCAGGTGCGCCATGGCCGCCTCGGTGAGCGACATCATCGAACTTGTGTGCGTGAACACCACCAGCAGCACCAGGCCGAGCCACCAGGCGCCGCCGTGCCACCACAGCCCGAAGGACGACAGCAGCGCCACGCCAGCGCTGAAGCGCAGCAGCTTCACGCGTTGGCCGGTGTGATCGCTGAGCGCGCCCCATGCATAAGGCGCGAAGACCCGCGTGATCGACTGCACGGACGTCAACAGGCTGATGGTGAAGATGGGCAGCCCCAGATCCTTCAGCCACAACGGCAGGTACGGATTGAAGAAGCCGATGTGGGCGAAGTAGCTGGCCGAGAGCGCAGCGAAGGCCAGCAGGTGGCCGCGGCCGGCAGCTGCGGGCGGTGCTGCCGGCACTAAAGGAAAGACGCCTGCGGCGACTGCAGTTCGGCAGCGGACCTCGCCCGGTCTTGCCGGCCCGCCACGTCGCCGCATTGCGCGCGGTTGCGCAGCGCGTGCTCCATCACCACCAGCGCCAGCATGGCCTCGGCGATCGGCGTGGCACGGATGCCGACGCAGGGGTCGTGCCGGCCCTTGGTCACGACCTCGACGGGGTTGTTGTCGACGTCGATCGAGCGGCGCGGGCTGATGATCGAACTGGTCGGCTTGATCGCGATGCTCACCTCCAGGTCCTGGCCCGTCGTGATGCCGCCGAGCGTGCCGCCGGCGTTGTTGGTTTCGAAGCCGTCAGGCGCGATGGCGTCGCCATGGGTGGTGCCGCGCTGCACGACGCTCGCGAAACCGGCGCCGATCTCGACGCCCTTGACCGCGTTGATGCCCATCATGGCCCAGGCGATGTCGGCATCCATCTTGTCGAACAGCGGCTCGCCCAGGCCGACCGGCACGCCGGATGCAGTCACCCGGATGCGGGCGCCGCAGGAGTCGCCCGCCTTGCGCAGCGCGTCCATGTAGGCCTCGAGCTGCGACACGTCGGCCATGGGTGCGAAGAACGGATTGTTCGACACATGGTCCCAGCTCTCGAAAGGAATCGCGAGGTCGCCGATCTGCGTCATGCAGCCGCGGAACACGGTGCCGTACTGCTCGGCCAGCCATTTCTTGGCGACGGCGCCGGCGGCGACCATCGGCGCCGTGAGCCGCGCCGACGAGCGCCCGCCGCCGCGCGGATCGCGCAGGCCGTATTTCTTCATGTAGGTGAAGTCGGCATGGCCCGGGCGGAACTGCTGCGCGATCTGGCCGTAGTCCTTGCTGCGCTGGTCGGTGTTCTGGACCAGCAGCGCGATCGGCGTGCCGGTGGTCTTGCCCTCGTACACGCCGGAGAGGATCCGCACGGCGTCCGGCTCGTTGCGCTGCGTTACATGGCGGCTGGTGCCGGGGCGGCGGCGGTCGAGATCGCGCTGGATGTCGGCTTCGGCAAGCGCCATTCCGGGCGGACACCCGTCGATGACGCAGCCTATCGCGGGGCCGTGAGACTCACCGAAGTTGGTGACCGCGAAAAGGGTGCCGAAGGTGTTGCCGCTCATGCCGGCGATTATCCCGACAAAGTGCGCTTCGGCATCGCCTGCGTCAGTGCTCGCCCGCGTCGCCGAGCAAGGCCTCCAGCTTCGCCAGTGAGCCGGTCCAGCCGTGTTCGTGGCCTTCGCGCGCGGCCTGGTCGAAGAACTGCTCGTGGCGCAGCACGAGTTCGCAGCCATCGGCAGCGGGTTCGATCAGCACGGTGACGCGCGACTCCCGCTCCGGCGTGCTGTGCCAGGCCCAGCTGAACACCAGCTTGCGATGCGGAACGATCTCGCGGTAGGTGCCGCCGACTTCGTGGCGTTCGCCGTCGGCCGCCAGCATCACGACCCGAAAGCGGCCGCCCACGCGCAGGTCGACGTCGACCACGGGCACCGACGTGATCTCGGCCGGGCCGAACCAGTGTTTCAGGGCTTGCGGGTCGACCCAGGCCCGCCAGACCTTTTCGGGCGCGACGCGGTAGTGCCTTCGGAGGGTGAGGGCGGGGCGTTCTCGCTCTTCGTCTCGGGTGGCAGGACTCGCCATTCGGTCTCCTCTTGGTGGTATAGGAAGCGGGCCAGCGCATCGAGGCGCCGGGCCCAGAATTTTTCGTAGCGGGACAACCACACGGCGGCCTCCTGCATCGGCTGGGGCGACAGCGCGCAGCGCACGATGCGGCCCTCTTTCGTACGGGACACGAGCCCTGCGTTTTCAAGCACTCGCAGGTGCTTCATGAAACCGGTGAGCGACATGTCGTGCGGCTGCGCAAGTTCGCTCACGCTGAGCCCGCCCCCCTCCCCCAGTGTCTCGAGCACTGCACGCCGCGTGGGGTCGGCCAGGGCGGCAAATACGGCATCGAGGGCGTTTGCATCCGAGTGAACCATACGGTTGAGTTTGCAGACGCCCCGGCCGCCGTGTCAATTCCTTTTCGGCGTCCTGCGTTT
Organism: Variovorax sp.; assembly: GCA_037720315.1. Lineage (GTDB taxonomy): Bacteria > Pseudomonadota > Gammaproteobacteria > Burkholderiales > Burkholderiaceae_C > Variovorax. The sequence continues at coordinate 3,097 of JBBJMS010000143.1, forward strand.
TCAGTAATTCTTGAAATTACAGCAAGCTTGAGACACAATCGCGCATGGCCGATACACCCGAAATCCCTCCGCTCAACCGCCAGTTCGTCGCCCACTTCGGCGAGATGGGCAGCCGATGGGGCATCAACCGCACCGTGGGCCAGATCTACGCACTCATCTTCATTTCCGAACGTGGACTCAATGCCGACGAAATAGCGGAACTGCTGGAGTTTTCGCGCTCCAACGTGAGCATGGGCCTGAAGGAACTGCAGGCATGGCGCCTGGTGCGGTTGCGCCATCTGCCCGGCGACAGGCGCGAGTATTTCGAGGCGCCGTCGGACGTGTGGGAGATCTTCCGAGTGCTGGCCGAAGAACGACGCCGACGCGAGATCGAGCCCACGCTCTCGATGCTGCGCAACGCGCTGCTCGAATCGCCCACCAGTCCCGCCGAGCGCCATGCGCAAGCCCGCATGAAAGAGATGCACGCGCTGATTGACCGGCTCATGACCTGGTTCGATGATGTCCAGAAACTGGCGCCGGAAACGGCGATGCAGCTGATGGGCATGGGCGCGAAAGTGACCCGAGTGCTCGAATTCAAGGACCGCCTCACCGGCAAATCGCCGCCCAGACCGGTCGCATCTTCCAAGGCCCTGAAGGCCGTCAAGAAAGAAAGCTGAACGATGGAACTCGACACGCTGGTCCTTTCGCGCATCCAGTTCGCGGCCAACATCAGCTTTCACATCCTGTTTCCCACCATCAACATCGGGCTCGCCTGGGTGCTGGTTTTCTTCCGCGTGCGCACGATGGGCGCGCGCGGAACGGCGGCGGCGCAGCACTGGGAGGCGGCCTACTACTTCTGGACCAAGGTCTTCGCGCTGACCTTTGCGCTGGGCGTGGTGTCGGGCATCACGATGAGCTTTCAGTTCGGCACCAACTGGCCGGGCTACATGGAGAAGGCCGGCAACGTGGCTGGTCCGCTGCTCGGCTACGAGGTGCTCACCGCGTTCTTTCTCGAAGCCACCTTCCTCGGCATCATGCTGTTCGGCCGCGACCGCGTGTCCGAGCGGGTGCACCTGATCGCCAGCCTGATGGTGGCGGGCGGCACCACGCTGTCGGCGTTCTGGATCCTGGCGCTCAACTCGTGGATGCAGACGCCCAGCGGCTACGAGATCGTCGACGGCCGCTTCCATGTGCTGAGCTGGTGGGACGTGATCTTCAATCCGTCGTTCCCGTACCGGCTGGGGCACAAGCTGCTGGCCTCGACGCTCACCGTCTCGTTCCTCATCGCCGGGTTGAGCGCCTGGCAGCTGCTGCGCAACACGCCCAATTCGGGCACCCGCAAGGCGCTGCGCACGGCAGTCACGATCGCCGCGGTGGCGATCCCGCTGCAGATCTTCATGGGCGACCTGCACGGCCTGAACACGCTCGAGCATCAGCCGGCGAAGATCGCGGCCATCGAAGGCGTCTGGCAAACCGAGAAGAGCGCGCCGCTCACGCTGTTCGGCATTCCGAACGAGAAGGAAGGCCGCACCGACTACGCCATCCAGATCCCGAAGATGGCGAGCCTGATCCTCGCGCACGACATCGATGCCGAGATCAAGGGTCTGAACGAGTTTCCCAATGCGCACCCCCCGGTGGCGCCGGTGTTCTGGGCTTCCGCGTCATGGTGGGCGTGGGCGTGCTGATGCTGTTGGTGTCGTGGTGGGCGGCATGGACGCTGTTTCGCCGCCGCAAGCAGGCCGGCCCCGAGGCGCCGGAGCCGCGCCTGCTGCTGTGGACGCTGGCCGGCATGACCTTCTCGGGCTGGGTCGCCACGCTCGCCGGCTGGTACGTGACCGAGATCGGCCGGCAGCCCTTCATCATCTACGGCCTGGTGCGCACCGCCGACGTGGTGGCCGACCATCCGCCGACGCTGGTGGCGAGCACGCTCGTTGCGTGGCTGCTGCTGTATGTCGTGCTGCTCGTCTCGTACGTGGCGGTGCTCAAGTACATGGCGGAGCATCCCGACAAGCCGTCATCCGAGTCGCCGTTGCAGGTGACGACCACTGCCCCGCCCTCCGCGCTGAAAGCCTGAGATGCAAGAACTCACCTGGGCCACCGCCCTGCCGCTGATCTTCATGGCCGTGATGGGGCTGTCGCTGATGATCTACGTGGTGCTCGACGGCTACGACCTCGGCGTCGGCATCCTGCTGCCTTTCGCCACCGACGAGGAAAAAGACGTGATGGTGTCGAGCATCGGCCCGTTCTGGGATGCCAACGAGACCTGGCTGGTGCTCGGCATCGGCGTGCTGCTGGTGGCCTTCCCCTTCGCGCACGGCGTGGTGCTGCAGGCGCTGTACCTGCCGGTGATGGTGATGCTGGTGGGCCTGACGCTGCGCGGCGTGTCGTTCGACTTTCGAGTGAAGGCGCGCAACGAACACAAGCGGGCCTGGAACTGGGCCTTCTCGATCGGCTCGCTCGCAGCCGCCATGTCGCAGGGCTGGATGCTCGGCAGCTACCTGACCGCCTTCAGCTACAGCGGCGTGTCGCTGGCCTTCAGCCTCGGCATCGCGCTGACGCTGCCAACGGCCTACGCCATGCTCGGCGCGGGCTGGCTGATCATGAAGACCTGGGACGACCTCAAGCTGAAGGCGGTGCAGTGGGCGCGCGCGGTGCTGTGGCCGATGGGCATCGCGCTCGTCGGCATCTCGGTGGCGACGCCGATCGTCAGCCCGAACGTGTTCGACAAGTGGTTCGCGCTGCCGCAGCTGTTCGGCCTGCTGCCGATCCCGCTGGCCTGCGGCGCCGCTTTCTTCGCGATCTTCCATGTGATCTCGAAACCGAAGGTGGTCGCGGCCGGCTACGGCTGGATCGTCTTCGCCTGCACGGTGCTGATCTTTCTGCTGGCTTTCCTGGGCCTTGCCTACAGCATCTATCCCTACGTGGTGCTCGACCGGATGACCATCTGGGAGGCCGCCAGTTCGACCGAGGCTTTGGCCGTGATCCTGGTCGGCGTGTCGATCAGCCTGCCGGCCATCATCGGCTATACGATCTTCATGTACCGGGTGTTCTGGGGCCGGGCGATGACGCTGAGCTACGGCGCGCCGATGCTACGATCACCCGCCGAACCCAGCGTCCAAGAGCGAAATTGAAGATCCTTTCCATCACGCCGACCTACTTTCCCGAGGTGGGTGGCATCGAATCCGTGGTGCGCGAGCTGGCCCTGCGAACATCCGGCGACGGCGTGCAGGTGGACGTGGCGCATGTCTCGGCCGGGCACGCGGACTATTCGGTCGACCAGCTGGACGGCATCAGGGTGCACCGGGTGCCGGTCACGGGCAATCGCCTCGCCGGCCACGCCCGCGGACTTGGCCAACTCGCAGCCGGCTACGACCTGCTGCATGTGCACGATCCGCAGTTGATGATGCTCACCGGCAACGTGCTGGCGCAGTGCCGCCGCATCCCGGCCGTGCTGAGCACGCACGGCGGCTTTCGCCACACGGCAAAGCACCGCACCTTCAAATGGCTGCACGAGCGCCTGGCAATGCCCATGCTGCTGGCGCACTACCGCAAGATCCTCGCGAGCAGCGAGTCGGATGCGGCGTACTTCAGCCGCTTCTCCGGCAAGGTCGAGAAGTACGAGAACGGCATCGCGTTCGACAAGTTCCAGCACGGGATCAACACCGGCACGCCGGATCCGACGCGCTGGATTTATTGGGGCCGCTGGTCGCGCAACAAGCGCATCGACGCGGTGATCGACACGGTCGCCGCGGCGCGCGACAAGGGCATCAAGATCGACCTGCTGATCGCCGGACCCGACTTCGACAACCTCGGCGATTCCTTCCGCGAGCAGATCGGTGCGCTGCAGCTCGACGACGCGGTCAAGCTCCATTCGTACATCGAAGACGCGGCCCTGCTGCAGGAACTGCGGCAGCGCAGCGTGTTCGTCACCGGCAGCGAATACGAAGGCTTCGGCGTCGGCATCCTGGAGGCGATGGCCGCCGGCAAGATCGTGGTCTGCCGCGACATGGCGCCGATCAACGGATTCGTCCTGCCGGCGGTCAACGGCTTCTTCCTCGACTTCGACCTCGGCGAGAGCGACATGGCGACGGTGCGCGAGATTGCGAACCTGACCCCGCAACGCTCCGGGACCATGTCGGCCGCGGCGCAGGCCAAGGCCGGCAAGTACGACTGGAACACGGTGGCGCGCAAGTTCTCGGCCGTTTATGCCGAGGCGGTTGCAGGCGCGCGGCGCTAGGAGCTTGGGCTCCTAGGCCGAAACGACGGCACCGCAAAGCAGCAGCGCCGCGAAGAGTGCCAGCACCGCCCGCCAGCTTGTGGGCCGGCATTCGACCCACCGGTACAGGAGTGCCGCCGCCGCGACCGACAGCGCAAAAGTAGCGGCGAGCCCCAGCAGAGCCGCCCAGGGCCCGGCCGGAGCGACGCGTCCGATCGCCGCGCTCATCAGCAGCAACACCGGAAAGTGGATCAGGAACAGCGAGTACGAAATGCGCCCCAGGTACACCAGTGGCTGTGCAAGCCGAGGCCATAACGCAGGTGCGGCCGCAGCGTGGCGCTGGGCGGCGACGATCATCAGCGCCGTGACCAACGCGACCGCAATGCGGCTGCGCCAGTCGAGCGCCAGCGTCGCGGCACCGACCAGCGCCAGCAGCAGCACCGCGAAGCGCCAGGTACTGCGTCGCGCTGCGCGCCCGATCCAGAACACCAGCATGCCCAGGCCGTAGGCACCAAAGAAATAGAGCGCCGTGTCGTCGAGTGCTTCGTGCCGGTTGAACACCGCCAGCGAAGCGATGGCCAGCACCAGCACCACTGCCACCGCCAGCCAGCGTGAAGGCCGGATCCGGGCCGGCCAGCGTCGCTGCAGCGACTCGGACAACGCGATGGCGGCCAGCGCCAGAACGAACAGCTGGAAGTCGATCGCCACGTACCAGACGCCGGTCGAGAGCGCGTCGTAGCCGAGCAGGTCCTGCAGCAGCAGGCCGTGGGCGATCAGCTGCGCAAGCACGGGCGCAGCCGGCACGGTGTCGCCGTCGAGCCAGGGCCGCACAATCGCAGCGACCAGCACGCCGACGCTCAGCGCAGCCAGATAGGGCATCACGAGCCGGCCGTAGCGCTGCATCACGCGGGCCAGCGGCCGGTCGCCGCGAAGCACGCCGTCGGGCGCGAGGCTGCCGGCGGCAAGAAATCCCGCCAGCACCAGGAACACCTGCACGGCCAGCCGGCCGTCTTGCGCCAGCCACTCGAACAAGCCGGGCGCCAGCGGCGAGGCATGCGCCGGCAGCGGGCCGTAGCGTGCGAAGTGATGTCCGACGATCACCACGCAGGCCAGTCCCTTCAGTACGTCGACCAGCGGCAGGCGCACCGCAACCGCTGCGCCCGCGACCGAATGCGGGGCGCTCAGGGTTGCGGCAGCGTCAGAGCGTAAGCCGAGCACGCGCCTCGAAGTATTCGCGCTTGAGCTTCTCGATGTAGGCCGCGGCAGTCGCCACTTCGGTCACGGCGCCGATGCCCTGGCCCGAGCCCCAGATGTCTTTCCAGGCCTTGGCCTTGCTCCCATCGCCGCCGCCGAAGTTCATGGTCTTCAACTCGCCCTCGGGCAGGTTGGCCGGGTCCATGCCCGCGGCCACGATGCTGGGTGCGAGATAGTTGCCGTGCACGCCGGTGAACAGGTTGGAATAGACGATGTCGTCCGAGCTGCCCTCGACGATTGCCTGCTTGTAGGCATCGCTGGCCCGCGCTTCCTCGGTCGCGATGAAAGCGGTGCCGATGTAGGCGAAATCGGCGCCCATCGCCTGCGCGGCCAACACCGCGCCGCCGGTGGCGATGGAGCCCGACAGCGCGACCGGCCCGTCGAACCACTGCCGGATTTCCTGGATGAGCGCGAACGGGCTCTTGACGCCCGCATGACCGCCGGCGCCGGCTGCCACCGCGATCAGGCCGTCGGCGCCCTTCTCGATCGCCTTCTTCGCGAAGGTGTTGTTGATGATGTCGTGCAGCGTCACGCCGCCGTAGCTGTGCACCGCATCGTTCACATCGGTGCGCGCACCGAGCGAGGTGATCACGAGCGGCACCTTGTACTTCACCACCATCTCCATGTCGTGCGCGAGCCGGTCGTTGCTCTTGTGGACGATCTGGTTGATGGCGAAGGGCGCGGCGGGACGATCTGGATGTGCCCTGTCGTGCGCCGCGTGGGCCTCGGTGATCTCGACCAGCCAGTCCTCCAGCTGCGATGCGGGCCGCGCGTTGAGCGCCGGCATCGCACCGACCACGCCGGCCTTG
>JBBJMS010000025.1:0-26664 GCA_037720315.1 Variovorax sp.
TAGCCATGAGCGAGGCCGAGCAGCGGCTGCTGGCGCGCACCGACTGGGGCTTCGTGCACCAGAACGCCGCCGACGGCCTGCGCATGGACGTGTCGGCCGGCGCGAATGTCGGCGAGCGCCTGATGGGCCTGGGCGAGCGGCACTACGGCCGGCTGCGCGCCAGCGCCACCGACTGGCTGCAGCGCGTGGAGATCGACCCGGCGCGCATCGACGATGCGCCGCGCACCTTCTCGGGCGGCATGAGCCAGCGGCTGCAGATCGCGCGCAACCTCGTGACGCGGCCGCGCCTGATGTTCATGGACGAGCCGACGTCGGGCCTCGACGTATCTGTGCAGGCGCGCCTGCTCGACCTGCTGCGCCAGCTCACGCGGCAGATGCAGCTGGCCGCCATCGTCGTCACCCACGACCTGGCCGTGGCCCGCCTGCTCGCGCATCGGATGATGGTGATGCAGAAGGGCCGCGTGGTCGAATCGGGCCTCACCGACCAGGTGCTCGACGATCCGCAGCATCCCTACACCCAGCTTCTCGTCTCTTCGGTACTGCAACCATGAACCAGGCTCTCCTGCGCATCGAAGGCGTGGCCAAGCGCTTCACGCTCCATCACCAGAACGAGGCCGCGCTGTCGGTGTTCGAGCGCGTCGACCTCAGCGTCTCGGCCGGCGAATGCGTGGTGCTCGACGGCGCCTCCGGCCTCGGCAAGAGCACCCTGCTCAAGCTGATCTACGCCAACTACCGCGCCAGCGCGGGCAGCATCAAGGTGCAGCCGGCGCAGGGCGACGCCGTGGACGTGACCGAAGCCGACCCGCGCACGCTGGTGCGCCTGAGGCGCGACACCATCGGCTACGTGAGCCAGTTCCTGCGCGTGATTCCGCGCGTGAGCGCGCTTGACGTGGTGGCCGAGCCGCTGGCCGAAGACGCTGCGGGCGACGCGGCGGGCATCGAGGCCGCGCGCGACGAGGCGCGCGCCTGGCTCGCGCGGCTCGCCATCCCCGAGCGCCTGTGGCACCTGCCGCCGGCCACCTTCTCGGGCGGCGAGCAGCAGCGCATCAACATCGCCCGCAACATGATCAAGCCCAAGCCGCTGCTGCTGCTCGACGAGCCCACCGCATCGCTCGACGCGGCCAACAGCGCCACCGTGATCGCGCTGATCCGCGAAGCCACGGCGCGCGGCGCGGCGATCGTCGGCATCTTTCACGATGCGCAGGTGGGCGACGCGGTGGCGACGCGCCGGGTCGATGTCGGCAGCTTCAGGAGCGCCACATGAACGCCGTGTTCTCCAATGCGCGCATGGTGCTTCCGGGCGAGGTGGTGCTCGGGAGCCTGGCCGTGAACGACGGGCGCATCGCCGCGCTGAACGGCGGCGGCACGGCCGAAGGCAGCATCGACCTGGAAGGCGACTACCTGCTGCCCGGCCTGGTCGAGGTCCACACCGACAACTTCGAGCGTCACCTGATGCCGCGCCCAAGGTTCAATGGGCCGAGCTGCCCGCGCTGCTGGCGCACGATGCCGAAGTGGCTGCGGCCGGCATCACGACCGTGTTCGACGCGCTCGGCGTCGGCGAGGCCGACACCGACAGCCTGCGCGGCAGCACCTGGAACAAGACGCTCGAAACGCTCGACGCCTGCACCGCGCAAGACCTGCTGCGCGCCGACCACCATCTGCACGTGCGCTGCGAACTGCCCGCGCCCAACACCATCGCGTTGTTCGAGCCGTTCAAGGGCCACGCGCGCCTGTCGCTCGTCTCGCTGATGGACCACACGCCCGGCCAGCGCCAGTGGGAAGACATCTCGATGGCGCGCATCTACTACACCGGCAAGAAGGGCTGGAGCGCCGAGAAGTTCGAGCGCCAGGTGGCGCACGCCGCCATGCTTCAGGCCGAGTACGCCGAGCCGCACCGCCGCTACTTCGTCGACTACTGCCGCGCCCATGGCATCGCGCTCGCCAGCCACGACGACACCACCGTCGCCCACGTGGTGCAGGCGCATGCCGAAGGCGCGAGCATGTCGGAGTTCCCGACCACCCTCGCCGCCGCGCGGGCGCTCGCGAACGCAGCCTCGCCACCGTGATGGCAGCCCCAACGTCGTGCGCGGCGGCTCGCACTCGGGCAACGTCGCCGCCGCCGACCTGGCCCGCGAAGGCCTGCTCGACATCCTCTCGTCCGACTACGTGCCAAGCAGCCTGCTCGGCGCCGTGATGCGGCTGGTCGACGACGATATCCTCACGCTGCCGAATGCAGTGGCCACCGTGACCCGCGCACCCGCGCATGCGACGGGGATGCACGACCGCGGCGAGATCGCGGAGGGTTTGCGCGCGGACCTGGTGCGGGTGCGGATGATGCAGCTGCCGGGGGGTGGGCGGCATGCGGTGGTGCGAGGGGTTTGGCGGGTGGGGGTGCGGGTGTTGTAGGGCGTGATTGCGCGTGCGCGCGTGGTCTTTTTGCGTGCAATGGCGTCACGCCCGAGCAGTTCGCGCCATCCGCATTTCTTTTGGCATCGAACGTGCGCCGCGTTTTCCCCAAAGACAGTCAGGGTAGGTGCAACTCGCAGAGGCCCAGAAGAAAGCTGCAGGCGCCTACCCTCAACACGGCGGATCGCGGTGTCAAGCGGCGCAAGCGGCGGAGACTGCCTAGGTTGCGCGTTTAGTGCCATAGTGCATGCTGCACGGCAGCAACTAGATGGAAGGAAAAGAAACGTTTATGTTGAAAAATAAGATCTATTGGAGCGTTCTTAAGTCTGTTCGCAGCTTCGGCCGGCATCGATTTTTCCACAGCCCGCTGGTGGCCCGCCTGCTGTGGGACACGGCACCACGCGAAGCCTTGCTGCTGGCCGCCTGCCCATCCGAAACTTTTGTGGTCGCGGCAGGCGACCCCGTCATAGGACAGTGGCTATTCAAGCATCGCGAGCCCTACAACTTTTCCATGCTGCACCGAGCTGCCTCGTTGCTGAGCGGACGCCGCCTGACTTCGCTGATCGATATCGGCGCCAACATCGGAACGATCTGCATCCCTGCGGTGAAGCGCGGGCTGTTCGAAAGGGCCATCGCGATCGAGCCGGAGCCCCTGAACTATTCGCTGCTGAGGACCAACGTCGAGGTCAATCGCGTCTCTGCCCAGATCACAACGCACAACATTGCGCTGGGAGAGAAGAACGACGAGACCCTAGCGTTCGAACTCTCGAAGATCAACTTCGGCAATCACCGGGTTCGCTACGGCAGCGACGGCACTGGCCCCGGCCAAGAGAGCATCGAGGTGGCATCGCAGAGCCTCGACCGGATTGCAGAAGGTGTGGATTTAACTTCGGCGCTACTGTGGATGGACACCCAGGGATTCGAGGGCTATGTGCTGGCAGGCGGGACGCGGACACTGCAGCGCAAGCCTCCCCTTGTCATGAAGTTCTGGCCCGGTGGGCTGTCGCGTAGCGGTGGCATGGAGCGACTTAGGCACGCACTGCAGATAGCCGGCTACACGTCATTCTGCGATCTGAACGAGCCGGGCGACGCGTTTCGTCCGTTCTCGGTCGAGGTGCTCGACGTTCTTGCTGCCCAACTAGGATCGGGCGACGGTCAGACCGATCTGCTGCTCGTATGACTTACGTCCTTTGGGTTCCGGGTGTGCCTTGACCGGTTCTGGTGCGAATTTCAGCTTCCCAGGGGACCCCATCACAACTGCGGCCGGCGTGGCTTTTCTGTAAGGGACGCTGGACTACGGTAGGCGGGCGGCAGTACCTGCTGGTAGTCGCCAGTGGCCACCGTACGAGTGAAGATCCGCGGCCTTCGCGAGATCGGCCAGGAAATCTCGGAGGTACTCGATTACGAGACCCCGCTCGCAGCGTTTCCGAAGGTCCAAAACGGTGACGAACGTATCCGCTCGTGCCATTGGGAACTGCGGCGGGGCTCCGCGGTCAGACAAGCCCCACGTCTTGAGGCATTCACTGAATGCCGCGACGCGAATCCTGTCATTCAACTCGGAAAGGAAGCGCCATGAAGCTTAAACGCACCGTATTCGCCGTGGCCGTTGCCTTTTTTGGAGGTGTCGCCGAGGCCCAGATCCAGGAACACCGCGAAACCCGCAATAAACAATCATGCTGACCGCTTCGCCCGTCCGCCGTGCTCTTGGCGCGGCGCTATTGCTCGCCGCCGCGAACCCGTTCGTCGCCGCACAGACGACAGCGGCCGCACCCGCGGGGTCGCAAGCCGCGCCGACTGCCGCCAACACAGCGACCGCGGTGTTTGCCGGCGGCTGCTTCTGGTGCGTCGAATCGGACTTCGACAAGGTGCCAGGTGTGCTGTCGACCACCTCCGGCTACATCGGCGGCCGCGCCCAGCAACCGACTTATGAGCAGGTGTCGCACACCGACACCGGCCACGCTGAAGCAGTCCGGATCGAGTTCGACCCCCGCAAGGTCAGCTACAAGGAGCTGGTCGATCATCTCTGGTACACGATCGACCCGACCACGAAGGATCGCCAGTTCTGCGACGTCGGCCATTCCTACCGCACCGCGATCTTTCCGCAGAATGCGGAACAGCTCAAAGCCGCGCAAGATTCGAAAGCCGCAATCGCGAAAAAGAAACCGTTCAAGGCTCCGATCGTGACCGAGATCGTGCCGGACCAGAAATTCTGGCCAGCCGAGGACTATCACCAAGACTACTACCAGAAGAATCCCGTGCGTTACAACTTCTATCGCTATCGCTGCGGACGCGACGACCGGTTGAAAGAACTCTGGGGCGATCAGGCGGCCAGGCGCTGAAGGCCAGCCGGCCGCATGCGCCGGCCGAGCGAGCAGCCGGTTTGCAAGGCGGTCCCGCATCGCCGGCTATTCTTCTTCGATGATCGAAAAGGCAGCGAGTCCGCTTGCCGCCGGTCATGATGCTCTCGCGGCGGACCACGCCTTCCATCGTCGCGTTGAGCCTGAGGGTGATGGTAGTGGGGGTTGGACCTCGGCAGGGTCTGCGAACTTCGACGCGCGATCGTTCAGCATCAACTGTGCGGCACTCCAGGCCGAACCAACCCCCATCAGTTCAGAAGTGCTCGGCCAGAGACAGCTTGCACCGTCGTCGCCGCGACCACCGCCAGCCCGAGTGCGGCGCCTGACCAGACCCAGCGCGCCGCACGAAGCCGATCCACGCGATCGGCCAGCCAACCCAGCAGCGGCAAGGCCTGCAGCAGGTGCGTCGCAAAGAAGTGTGGCACGCGCAGGTCACCCCCTGTTGTCGACCAGCCGAACAAGGGCAGCCCCAGGGCGTCGGTGCGCTGCCCGCCCACCCAGTGGCCCGGCCCGTCGATGACGCCGGCGGCCAGCGGCGTACTCACCAGCAGCGTCAGCGCGCCGCCGAGCATCAGGCCGAGTGCGGCACCGAGCGACAGCCCGGCACCGCAGTGCGGGTCTCGATGCTGCCAGACCTGCCAACCCAGCCAAGCCGTCACGGCCACGATGAGCACCGCCGCCGGCCCCATGAAGCCGTAGTACAGGGCACGTTCCCAGACGGTCTCGAAGTTGAAATGCGAGGCCCGTCCCCGTGCCGCCTGAACGGTGATGTAGAGCAATTCGGCCACCGTGGCCAGGCCGCCCGTTGCCAGCATTGCCCGCGTGCCGGCCGCGAGCCGCGCCGGCGCGGCCAGGCACTGCAGCAACCAGGCCATCGTCAGCCAGTGCAAGGCAAACGAGAACTGGAACTTCAGCGGCTTGGCCCAGACGCTGATGTCGTTCAGCGTGCGCGTGTCGATAGTGGATGCCAGCGCGGTGGGCAACAGCAGCGCCGCGCACAGCGCGCCGGTGGCCCACGCCGTCTGTTCGGCGGCGCCTTCGCGGTGCGTGACCTTGCGGTTCATGCCGTGATGCCACTGACGGCCGCCGCGGTGACTTTGCGCCGGCGCTGCCATCCGCTCACGCCGAGCGCTGCTGAAAACATCAGCAGTCCGATCGGGCCGAACATGAAGGTGGTGGCCAGCACCGGCGCCTGCAGCCAGCGTGACAAGCCCATACGGTCGGCACGCCGGGCTATCCACAGGCCCACGAACAGGTCGAAGGCCAGGTAGTGCACCCAGCCGGCCAAGGCCACCTCGCGCAAGGTGAAGAGCTGCTGCACCTCGCCAAGCGTGCCAAAACCACCGCCGGGCACGCGGAAAAAGTACACCTGGATCAGCACCGTGTACAGCAAGCACAAGCCCAGCACGACCAGGGCCAGGATGGCACGGCGCAACAAAACCCAGCGGGGCAGCGCGATCAGCGCTACCCAGGCCAGCAACGCCGAGGCGTTGGCCAGGCTGAACATGGCATCCAGCGGCAGCGCATGTACTGTATCGACGTTCATCGAATTCTCTCCCGTTGGCCGGCAAGGTTGGCAGTTGCGCGCGTGCGGTAGCCCCGCCAATTTGCCGTGACATGCGGGGGCGGGGCTCCAAGGGCTGCAGGAACAAGGTTGACACTGTCTACAAGTGTTCCTAAAGTCGCCGACGCTGTCAACCAAAATGCATTGCGGCCCCATGTCGTGGCCCCGTACACCGCTTCTCAAGCTGCTCGCCATCGACTGGAGTTCCATGGACACACATTGCCAGCCGCCACCACGGAGACCCCGAATCGCTGCCGTGCGTAGCAGCGGATGCCATGGGTCGCGGTAAGCGGACGCTAGACTGCCAGCCGCGCCAGTCACCCTTCCACCCATGTCAAAGAAGAACGCCCCGCCCGTCAAGCCAATGGAGTTGCGGGACGCCTGCATCGTCGCCGCGCAAGAGGTGATTGCCGAACGCGGCATCGAGAACCTCAGCCTGCGTGACGTCGCGCGCAAGTTGGGTGTATCGCACCAAGCGCCCTACAAGCACTACACCAGCCGGGATCACCTGCTGGCGGAGGTGATGCGCCGCTGCTTTGAACGATTTGCCACTCACTTGGACGCACGCGAGCATTTCGACGATCCGAAGGCCGACCTTGAGTCATTGGGCCAGCAGTATCTGAGCTATGCCCAGGCGCATCCGCTCGAGTACAGGTTGATGTTCAGCACCCCCTGGCCCAAATCGGCAGAGCATCCTGACCTGGTGCGCGATGCGGTCCACGCATTCGACATCCTGCGCAAGGTGATGCGGCGTATGCATGGCAATGTGGCCGCCAAACGCGATTTGGCCGACCTGGACGCGCTCTACATCTGGTCGTCCATGCACGGCGCCGCCGGCGTCATGCACGGCAACTGCGTCGAAAAGCTGCATCTCAAAGCCAAGGTGCGCAGCCAGGCCATGGCGCACGTGATGGAGATGGTGGGGCATAGTCTCGCCGCCAGAAGGTGAAGGCACCCCGTCTGCTCGCAGGCGTTAGGAGTCCCAAAGGCCGGTCTAGCCATGCCTGTTTCTGTTCGAGACCGGTCGGCGCGGCCGCGAACTTCAGGTCGTGGGACCGACAGTAACTGGCCGGTCTGAGTCGTTCAACTGACAAGATCCAGCACCGGCTTCGGGCCCTCAACAGCCGGTCAGCGCCTCGCTGACCCGTTTCGTTCGTTCCGGTGTTGGTCGCATGGGGCACCGCGACCTTGTTTGCCTCCTCCTGATTGCCTGTCACAAGCCGCTATCGCGCCGCCACGACCACATGCGCCTGAATCTTGCCGGCCACCGGGCCTTCGCCACGGCAGCTGGCGATCGCCTCCGTCGCGCGGTCCGTCGCGAGCTGAAGCAAGTTGGCGTCGCGCGCCTCGATTTCGTTGCGCAGCGGCGTTCCCTTGCAATAGGCGGTGGCGGCGTCGCGTGCCGAAGGCGCGCGACTCAACTTCTCGCGCGTCTCGATCTCGATGTCGATGTCGACGAACCCTGCACGACTCAATTCCTCGCGGATCAGTGCGACATCGTGATAGCCATGTGGCGTGCGGGCCAGGAATCGCGGAGGGTCGTGCGAAAACACCGCGGCGACGGCCTTGGTGACGTCGTCGGCAAAGGCGTTCTCTTCGATGCGGTCCCAAACACTGAAGACAAAGCGCCCGCCTGGCCTCAGCACGCGGCGCGCCTCGGCGTAGCCGGCGACCCGATTGGGGAAAAACATCACGCCGAACTGGCAGCAAACGACGTCGAACGAAGCCTCTTCGAACGGCAGGTCGAGCGCATCCGCCTGCCGCCATTCGATACGACTATCGGACCCCTGCCGGGTGGCGGCATAGTCGAGCATGGGCTGGTTGAGGTCGGTCACCACGTAGCGCGCGTCGGCGCTGATTTTTGGCGCAAGCGCCCGCGTGACCACGCCGCTGCCGGCCGCCGTTTCAAGCACCGAGCCGGGCGAGAAGGCAGCCGCAATCTTCGCCATGTCGGCGGCATAGGCCTCGAAGATCAGGGGGACCATCAGCGTGTCGTAGAACGTCGGGATCGAGCCCGTGAATTCCTTGTCGCTCTCAGCCATGAGACCTCCTTGAAAGCTCCGAGCCACGCCCTTGACCACCCATTCCAGCGCGGGCCAGACCATCCACGTCCCGACTACGCAAGGCGCACCTGTCGCGTGACCTGCCCGTTGCTTTCCCAGTAAGTCCGCTTCTTGGCGATGTGGGGATCGTCCATCGACGGCTGGACATTGCCTTTGCTATCTACCGCCCGCGAGGTGATGGCGTGTTCCCCGGGCGCGGCGTTCGGCCAGTCCAGGTGCCAGAGCTTCCATGCGAACTCTGCTCTTTCGCTTCGATCGATCGTCGCTGCGACCCATGGGCCCTTGTCCACCTGGACCTCCACGCGTGCCACCGGGCCCCCCCAGGCCGCTCCGACAATCCGGTGCTCGGTGTTTCTTCGGGTGACCTTCGCCGGCACCGACTTGAGGAGGGTGCGCCCGACCGAGCTTTCCGTCCACACGGTTTCACCGTCGCGTTGTTCTTCACGAATAGTCACGTAGTCGCGCGCCATGAAGCGGCCCATGAAGCGGCTGTCCCTGATCTCGATGCGCTGGAGCCATTTGACATTGGCAATGCCGTACCAGCCCGGAACGATCAGCCGCACGGGAAAGCCGTGCGGCTGTGGAAGTGCAGCGCCGTTCATCTCGTAGCAGAGCAGGTTGTTCGGGTTCATCGCATCGGCCATCGACATGCTGCGCGCGAAGTGCTGCGGCATCTTGATCTGGCGAACTTCCTCCTCGCCGGTGTCGCTGCCGAAAAAGACCACTTCGCTGCCTTGCGCCATTGGCCCCGCTTGCTTGAGCAATGGCGCAAGTGGTGTCCCGGCCCACTTGGCGGTGCCGATCCCGCTGGTGAACCAGGGAAAGCCATGGTTGCCCGAACACTCCAGCGTGAAGACAACCTCCTTCCTTGGCCGGGCCTTGAGGGCGGGCAGCGACAGCGTCATCGGCTGCTTCACCCAGCCGCCGACTTCGAGGTTCCAAGCGTTTTCCTCGATCACCGGCTTGTTGTAGTGCGCTACCCGAAAGAACTTGTCGTTGGGCGTCAGCCAGGAACCCAGCTCTTCCCACTGGGGAAGATTTTCGACCACGCCGCCGCTGGGGTTCGCCGGCGGCTGGTCGACCCAAGGAATGACTTCCTCGCCCGGCCTGCTCGGGAAAGCCTGGGCCAGGAACGAGGAGTGCAGCAAGGCCAGTCCGGCCAAGCCTGCGCCGCCTTGCCGCAGTAGCTTGCGGCGTGCCGAGTCGTGTGCGTCCATTTGAGTCTCCTTGCAAGAAGTGAGTGAGATCGCTTTACCGTTCATGCGTGCGCAATTGCTGTCGGCAGAAGGTTGGGCACGTGAAAACTCTGCACGAGACTCTTATCAAACGCCGCTTCGCTTCCTGAGACAAGCACCACAAAGGCCTATGGCGTCTGGCGACTTGTCAGAGCAGAAGGTGTGAGTTTTCCGTTGTCGGCCACCGGAGACATCGGTCGTTGTTGCAGCCTGCTCGGCGCCGTCATGCGGCTGGTCGACGACGAGATGGTCACGCCGCCGAATGCAGTGGCCACCGTGACGCGCGCGCACGCGCATGCGATGCGATGAGCTGCTGACTTACGCCGCCGGGCCGGACGCCATCCCGTGTCAGCCGGCTCCGGCCCTGCTCTTACCATCGGACCATGCCGACATCCCTGCCCGCGGCAGCCCTGGCGCGCACCGCTGCGCTGACGCTGCTGGCCATGCTGGCGTTTGCCAGCAACTCGCTGCTGTGCCGCCTGGCGCTGCAGCACACCGCCATCGACGCCGCCAGCTTCACCAGCGTGCGACTCGCCAGTGGCGCACTGGTGCTGATGCTGCTGGTGGTTTGGCGGGACCGCGGCCGGGTCGGTGCCGCGCCGTGGGCAGCCGGCGACTGGCCATCGGCGTTGGTGCTCTTCGTCTATGCAGCGGGCTTCTCGTTCGCCTACCGCAGCTTGACAGCGGCCACCGGCGCGCTGCTGCTTTTCGGCGTGGTGCAGACGGTGATGATCGGCTGGGGCTTGTGGCGCGGCGAACGGTTGCGCTCGATGCAATGGCTGGGCCTGACAGCCGCCAGCACCGGACTGCTCGTGCTGTTGCTGCCGGGTCTCGCGACGCCGTCGCTTTCGAGCGGGGGCCTGATGGCTGCAGCCGGAGCAGCCTGGGCGGTTTATTCACTGCGCGGACGCAACGCGGGTGATGCCACCGCGGTGACGGCAGGCAACTTCATCCGCGCCGTGCCGCTGACGCTGGCGCTCAGCGCTGCGCTGTGGACGCAGGCGCGCTGGGACGGCGCAGGACTGGTCCTGGCGCTGGCGTCGGGCGCGCTGGCTTCCGGGCTGGGATATGCGGTCTGGTACATCGCGCTGCGCGGGCTGAGCACGACCAGCGCGGCGGTGTCGCAGCTGTGCGTACCGGCGTTGGCCGCTGCCGGAGGCGTGCTGTTGCTGGGCGAGGTGCTGACCGCACGTCTGTTGGTCGCCTCAGTCGCCGTGCTGGGCGGCGTAGCGCTAATGATCTTTGGACGGAGCAATCGCGCCGGGTAGTTAGCTCATCGCCGTCAGCACGAGCCCGGCTCACCAGCCTTCGCCCCCCGCCTCACCCTTGAAAGGCCCGGTCAGCTCGGGCGTGATCCAACCACCGTAGAAGCCGCCGGGCTGGGGCCGCACGACAGCACCGTCGACGCGGCAGTCCAGATCGTGCGGGTAGAAGGCGACGCAGTTCGCCAGCGCCTCGGCACCGGCCAGCGGGTGCGGGTAGCTCCAGGCGGGCCGCGAGAGGCGGCGCGCGCCGTCGACCAGCGTCCAGTAGCGCGCCGGCCCCTTCCATTCGCAGAACGAGCTGCCCGCCGCGGGCTGCAGAAAGTGCCGGGCGACGTCGTCCCAGGGCCGGTCGAAGCTCGGCGGGTGCGACGTTTCGAGCACGCGGATCGCACGCCGCGTGCGGGCGAGTTCCACGTCGCCCCAGCGGATCACGACCTCGCGCGTCTCGGCCGCGAGGCAGGGCGGGCGCGGGTAGTCCCACACCGAGAACTGCTCGGGCCCCGGCACGGCGACGAACGGCGGGCGGGCTTGGCCGCGCCACTGCCAGTGTTCGCGTGCGGTGCGCAGCCAGTCGGGTAAATCGTCAGCGGATCGGTTCATCGCGAAGCTCCAGTGCTTCGTCGTCGACGACGCGTTGCAGCGCCTGCTCGAACATCGTGCGTGCCGCGCCGGCGGTGCGGCTCAACTGACGGTGCAGTGCGGCATCCGCCGGGCCGGTCGAGGTGCAATCCTGGCTGTAGCGCTCGAAGCCGGCGAGTTGCGCGACGATTTCGGCCATGTGGCGCAGGCATTCGCATGCCACCGGCGACTGCATCTCGGTCAGGCGGACCAGCGATTCGTCGCTGAAGCGCCGCGGCGCGACGCGCCAGCCGGCATCCGCCGCTGCAGGCACGGCTGCCGGTGGAGGCAATTCGCGCACGCCGCGCACCCATTGCGCCAGCTCGCGGCCGGCAAGCGGCTCGCGCCGCACCGTGACGCCGGCCTCGCGCAGCAAGCCCGCACTGGCCTCGGTGCCGAACGCGTAGACGACCAGGATCGCACCCGCCCGCAGCGCCGCGCCGAGCGCGAGCACGCGGTCGACGGCGGCCGGCTGCAGCGAAGCCAGCCGCACCAGCAGCAGGCCGATGCGGCCATCGGGCGGCGGCGCTGCCTCGGCCTGGTCCAGGTCGTCGTACACGGCGCGCAGCACGCAGCCGGGCACCGCTTCGAGCGCGTGCGCTGCGCAGCGGCCGATGACGACGGCATCAGGCACAGAGCCGGTCGATGCGCTTGGAATCGCCGTCATGCCGTTGACGAGTGCCTGCAACGATTCGAGCTCGAGCGTCGCGATGGTGCCGATCGCGTGGCCGGCATGGGTGAGTTGCCGCAGCAACCGCAGCCGCGACACGTCGTGCGGTGAGTACACCCGCTGGCCGCTTTCGGTCTTCATCGCGGCCACGACCCCATAGCGACGCTCCCAGACGCGCAGCGTGGTGACCGGCAGACCCGCCAGACGGGCCGCCGTGCCGCTGCGAAGGCGGTGCTGTCGGGCGATGGGGGCCGGGTCGGGCAGCGTTTCGGACATGGCGTGAGTTTGGTCGTCGTTCCGCATGATACATAAATGAAGCGATATTGAATCGGTTATTAACACGATCGAGGCAAACAATGCTTCATTGCTGATTCATGTTGAGCCGATAATTGCTCTTCTCAATTCAAAAGCACTTCACTCGTGATTTCAACCCGGCCCGCCGCAAGCGACCGCATGGAGCCGCCGCGCATTGCCATCGTCGGCGCCGGCGTGGCAGGGGCGGCCTGCGCCGCCGCATTGTTGCGGGCCGGCTTCGATGTCACGGTATTCGAGAAGTCGGGCGGCGTCGGTGGCCGGATGGCGACGCGCCGCACGCGATGGACCGATGTCGACGGCACGTCGCGCTCGGTCGAGTTCGACCACGGCTGCCCGCACTTCACGGCGACGCGCCCGCGCTTTCAGGCCGTGATCCGCAGGGCCGAGGCGCACGGCTGCGTCGCGCGCTGGCACCAGCGCGTGTACGCGACTTTCCGGGCGCCGCAGCTGCGCGACGTGGTCGTGCCGACACCGGGCATGCCGGCGCTCAGCCGACACCTGCTGAGCGGCGTGCCGCTTCGGCTCGGGCACGCAGTGAGTGGGTTGCAACGCTCTGCGGACGGTTGGCTGGTGCACCTGGCCGATGGAAGCGTCGACGGTGGCGGCGAGGGCCCGTTCGATCACGTGTTGCTCGCCATCCCCGCGGCGCAGGCGGCGACGCTGTTGCGACGTCACCAGACCGGCTGGGCCGATGCGCTCGCATCCGTTCGCATGGCCCCGTGCTGGACGCTGATGGCCGTGACCGACGACCTCGACTGGCCATGGGACGCCGCGCAGATCGAGCGCGGCCCGCTGGCCTGGGTTGCGCGCAACGACCGCGCGCCCGGGCGTTGCCCGCCGTCGGGCCTCGTGCCATGGGTGGCCCATGCCAGCCCGGCGTGGAGCCTCGCCCATCTGGACGACGATCCGGCGCAGGTCGCCAAGGTGTTGCGCGCCGCATTCGGCGACCTGCTCGCCGGCGCGCGCCCGGCACGTTTCCACTACACCGGCGTACACCGCTGGCGTTATGCACAACTCGCGCAGGCCGCATCCGCCGGCATCGACTGCTGGTGGAGCGAAGGCCTGGGGCTCGGCGTCTGCGGCGACTCGTTCGGAAACGGCTCGGTCGAAGCCGCGTGGTGTTCGGGCGACGAACTCGCCGACGCCGTGGCGGCCTCGTTCCACGCGGCCCCCGTTACCTGCGCCTCGACCACGGCTTGAGCGACCGCCGCTGCGCACCGACGACCCACGTTTCAACCGATTCATCTACAACTACCGGAGACTTCCATGTCCACCACCCGCCGCATTTTTCTGATGACCGTTTCCGCCGGCGCCGCCGGCCTGGGCCTTGGCGCGCACGCGCAGGCCATGCTCGACGAGAAGAGCCCGCAGGCCACCGCCCTCGGGTACGTCGCCGACGCGACCAAGACAGACGTCAAGAAGTTTCCGAAATACGCGGCAGGGCAGGTTTGCACCAACTGCGCCCTGTATCAGGGCAAGCCGACCGACGCGGCGGCACCCTGCCCGCTGTTCGCCGGCAAGCAGGTCGCAGGCAAGGGCTGGTGCAGCGCCTGGGCCAAGAAGGCGTGAGTCGCGCGCCCTCGCCGTTCAAGTGACAGTGCCCTCGTTTGAACGGGCCTTCGCTGGTCAAGTTCTCGCTGCTGCAGTCCATTCGCAAGGAACCCATTCACCATGAACGCACACCCGATCTCCCGGCGCAGCCTGCTGGGGGCGATCACCCTGCCCTGGCTCGTGAGCGGATGCAGCACACCGTTGCCGCTCGGCCTGCAACCGGTCGGCGACGCCAATGCTGCTGCGCGGCTTCGGGACAGCGCGCAGGCGCACGGCCTCGATGCATACAAAACGCTGACCGACATCAACGTCAGTTACAGCGGTGAGTGGCGCCCGCTGGTCAACCGTGTTCAGCCCGTGGTCGTCGACCAGGGCTTTCGCGGCAGCTCGCAGGAACGGCTGCTGCCCCGGGCCGGCATCGTGGCGCAGGCCTACACCGGGCCGATGGGCCGCAAGCAGGTGACGTGGCGCCGCGGGGGCCGCACGCCCGATGACCTGGGCCAAGTGGCAGTCTGGTTCAACGGCGCGCGCAGCACCGACGCCAACGCGCAAGATGCCGCCGCGCTGGTCGCCGAGGGCTACGGCCTCTTCCTGCTCGGTCCGCTGTGGCTCGCCGAGCGCGGCCTGCGCACGCAGACGGGCGGCACCGAGCGCGTCGATGGCCGGGTCTGCGACGTGGTCGACGTGTGGCTGTCGCCAGGGCTGGGCCGCGTCGCGACCGACCGCGTCGCCGTCTGCATCGACCGCGTCGACGGCCTCGTGCACCGCCTGCGTTTCACGCTGGAAGGTTTCGCCAACACGCAGGGCGCGGTGGCCGAGGTCGACACCTTCGAGCACGAGCGCCACTTCGGCGTGGTGTGGCCGATGCGGTCGTACGAGCGCATCGTGCATCCGATCGCGCTGCCGGCGCACGACTGGCGGATCACCGGGCTGGATGTGAATCGAGGGTATGGGGCGAGCGAGCTGGGCGGGCCTGTCTTCTCGGGGGCCGCAGCGGCGCCGGCGAGACGCTTGTAGCCGGCCGCTCCACGCGGCCCGGCGCGATGCGGCATCCTCTTCCCATGAACCAGCGCCGTCTCGTTTCGATCCAAGGCCATCGTGCCGCAGCGGTCATCCGGATCTGCAGTTTCGTGCTGCTTGCGGCCGGCTGGGCCCAGGCCTGCAACGCACAGGCAACTCGCCTCGAAGATGGCCCTGGGCTGGAGTTCGTGCGCATTCCAGCCGGCGAGTTCTGGATGGGGAGCGACGCCTCGCCGGAAGCCCTGGGCGCCACGTTCATGGGCCACGACGTCGCGCGGCTTTCCAAGTTCCAGGACGAAGCCCCGGTCCATCGTGTTCGCATCACGCGCAGTTTCTGGATGGGCCGCTACGAAGTCACGGTCGGGCAGTTTCGGCGGTTCCTGCGCGAAAGCGGCCATGTGCCCGAGTCCATCGCCAAGGACGCCGCGCCCTACTGGCCGCGATGGTCGCCGTCCGCGTTGCAGGGCGTGACCGCTTCGCGTTCACGGCACCCGTCGGCCAGTTCGCTGCGAACGCCTTTGGTCTTCATGACATGCATGGCAACGTGTGGGAGTGGTGTGCCGACTGGCATGGCGAAGACTATTACGCCCGGTCTCCCGTGGACGATCCTCAAGGGCCGGAAACCGGCGCGGTGCGCGTTCGCCGCGGCGGCGCGTGGCACACCTGGGACTTGTATGCGCGCGCAGCGTTTCGCAACTGGAACGCACCGGACACGCGCTACACGCTGGTCGGATTCCGTCTGGTGCGTGAGGTGGCGGAAGGCGTTCGTCCTTGAACCATCGAGCCGCCGCGTCCGTAGCAAGCACCAGGCCCTAGCGGCCGCCCGCCGCCTCGCAGCGAAACAGGACACCGCTCTCGGCCGGCGCCTTGCCAAGCATCGTGGCGGTAGCGCCGGCTCTTTCGCAATGGGCGATCGCGTCCGCGTAGGTGGGTGCGCGCAGAACGCCATCGCGAACCGGAACGGCTTGGTTCGGTGGAATTCCGCAGCCCGCGAGGACGAACGCGAGCGGCAAGGATGTGAGCAGTTTCATGCCGGCATTCTGTCGCAGCGGCGCTCCGGTGAATCGCTTTGCGGACCTCACCCCGCAGCGCCCACCGCAATGCGCCGCGTGCGCAGCAGCAGCATCACCGCGATCGACATGTTCAGCAGGTTCCACGCGATGCCGTTCAGGAACGCCGCGTCGTAGCTGCCCGTGAGGTCGAACACCATGCCCGACATCCAGCCGCCGAGCGCCATGCCGAACAGGGTGCACATAAGCACGGTGCCGACACGGGCGCCGGCTTCGGCCGGCGGAAAGTGCTCCCGCACGATGATGGCGTACGACGGCACGATGCCGCCCTGGAACAGCCCGAACAGGGCCGACACGACGTAGAGCGACACCAGGCCGTCGAAGGGCAGAAAGAGCAGCAGCGCAATGCACTGCAGCGCCGAGCCCAGCAGCAGCGTGCGCAGCCCGCCGATGCGGTCGCAGATGGCGCCCGACACCAGCCTGCTGACGATGCCGAAGCCGAGCATGAGAGACAGCATCTGCGCGCCGCGCGCGGCGCCATAGCCGAGGTCGCCGCAGTAGGCCACGATGTGCACCTGCGGCATCGCCATCGCGACGCAGCAAGCCGTACCGGCAACGCACAGCAGCCCTTGCGCCATGCCCAGGCTGAAGCCGAACGGGCGCATGGCCGACGCGGGAAGTGCAGTGCTCGGCCCCCTGGCTGCAGGCGCGGCAACGTGTGGGTCCACCGGCGGGCGCGCCCGCATGAAGAGCGCGAGCCCCGCCATCGAAAGGCCGCAGAAAATGCCCATGCCGAAGTAGGTCTGCCGCCAGCCGACCGTCTCGACGAAGTGCGCAACGATCGGCGGCCAGATCGCGCCGGCGATGTAGTTGCCGCTGGCGCACACGGCCACCGCCATGCCGCGCCGCTTGACGAACCAGAGCGAGGTGTCGGCCACCAGCGGCGCGAAGGCGGCGGCACTGCCGAGCAGTCCGACCAGCAGCGCCTGCGCCGCCGTGAAGGCGACGATGCCGCCGGCCATGCTGCAGGCGATGTAGCCGGCACCGAGGCCGAGCGCGCCGACGAGCAGCGGCCACATCACGCCGAAGCGGTCGGCCAGGCGGCCCATCAGCACGCCGCCGATGCCGAAGCCGATCATCAGCAGCGTGTAAGGGAGCGCGGCGTCGGCGCGCGCGACGCCGAAGTCGGCCTGCACCGCCGGCAGCACGACCGACACCACGTACATGCCGCTGCTGCCGACCGTCATGAGCAGGATCGTCACCAGAAGCCGCAGCATGGCGTAGCGCGAATCGGGCTGGTGCTGCAGGGATGGGTGCAACGTCTGCATGCTTGTTCCTCGCTTTTCGGAAAGTATGCCCCCGCGCCTGCGCCCGGCCGTCGGGCTGACACGCCAGCGTCTCGGAACCGTCAAGCCAGCGTCACACGGGGTCTCCAGACTTGCGGTTGTCTAGACGACTCGGAACCGGCCACCATGCAAACCGCACTGCGCATTCACCAGCTCAACAAGCATTTCGGCAACGGCCGCCATGCCTTGCGCGACATCAATCTCACCGTGCAGCGCGGCGAGATGGTGGCGCTGATCGGCGCTTCGGGCTCGGGCAAGTCGACCCTGCTGCGGCATGTGGCCGGGCTGATTGCAGCCGACGGCGCGAGCGACTCGCTGATCGAGATCGACGGGCGCTGCGTGCAGCGCGCAGGGCGCATCCATCGCGACATCCGCAAGGTGCGCGCGCAGGTCGGCTTCGTGTTCCAGCAGTTCAACCTGGTGGCGCGGCTGCCGGTGCTGGTGAACGTGCTGGTGGGCTCGCTGCATCGGGCGCCATGGTGGCGCAGCTGGGCGCGGGCCTTCACGCGCGAGGAGCGCGCGCTGGCGCTGGATGCGCTCGCACGCGTCGGCATTGCCGACTGCCATGCCCAGCGCGCATCGACGCTGTCGGGCGGCCAGCAGCAGCGCGCCGCGATCGCCCGCACGCTGGTGCAGGGCGCCCGGGTGGTGCTGGCCGACGAACCGATCGCCTCGCTCGACCCCGAGTCGTCGCGCAACGTGATGGAGATCCTGGCGCGCATCAACCGCGAGGACGGTTGCACCGTCATCGTCTCGCTGCACCAGGTCGACATCGCGATGAAGTACTGCCCGCGCGTGGTCGCGCTCAACCAGGGAGAGGTGGTGTTCGACGGGCCCTCTTCCGCGCTCACGCCGGCGCTGCTGCGACAGCTCTATGGCGTGCATGCGGACGAGTTGCTCGCGCCGCCGCCCGCCGCTTCTTCCGACAACGCCAACGTCCATGTGCTCCCGCAGCCGGCGCTGGTGCCGTGGGCCGCGGCGGCCTGATTCCCTCATCCCTCGCATCTTTCCCTCGAACGGAACCATCATGATCAAGAAACTCGTTGCAGCCCTGGCCGTGGGCCTCGGCATGACCGCCGCGCTGGCGCAAGACATCAACTTCGGCATCATCTCGACCGAGGCGACGCAGAACCTCAAGCAGGACTGGCAGCCGCTCATCGACGACATGAACCGACAGACGGGGCTGAAGGTCACCGCCTTCTTCGCGCCCGACTACGCCGGCATCATCGAAGGCATGCGCTTCAACAAGGTGCACGTCGGCTGGTTCGGCAACAAGTCGGCGATGGAGGCGGTCGACCGCGCCAGCGGCGAAGTGTTCGCGCAGATGGTCAATGCCGACGGCACGCAGGGCTACTACTCGCACCTGATCGTGCACCGCGACAGCCCGCTCAACACCCTCGACGACGTGCTGAAGAACGGCAAGTCCCTGAGCTTCGGCAATGGCGACCCCAACTCCACCTCGGGCTTCCTGGTGCCGGGCTTCTACGTGTTCGCGAAGAACAAGACCGATGCCAAGTCGGTCTTCAAGCTCACCCGCAGCGCCAATCACGAGACCAATGCGCTGGCCGTGGCCAACAAGCAGGTCGACGTGGCCACCAACAACAGCGAGAACCTCGAAAAGGTGAAGGACCGCTCGCCCGAAAAGTTTGCCAACATCAAGGTTGTCTGGACCTCGCCGCTGATCCCGCTCGACCCGCTGGTCATGCGCAAGGATCTGCCCGAGCCGACCAAGGCCAAGCTCAAGAACTTTTTCCTGAACTATGCCAAGACCGATGCGCGCGAAAAGGAGATCATCATGAAGATCTCCAAGCTCTCGGGCTTCAGGGCATCGAGCGACCAGCAGCTGGTTCCGATCCGCCAGCTCGACCTGTTCGGCCAGCGCAACAAGATCGAGTCCGACACCATACTGAGCGACGCCGACAAGATGGCCAAGCTCGCCGACATCGACAAGAAGCTCGGCGCACTGAACTGATCGGGCGTCATGCAATCGACGACGGTCAGGATTCCGCGCGCGCCCATCGCCGCGATCACGCAGCCCAAGCGCAGCTGGGCCTGGCAGTTCTCATGGGCCGCGCTGCTGCTGCTGCTCGCAGCCTCGTGGAACGGCGCCGACATGCGGCCGCTCGACCTGTGGCGCGATGCCGGCAACATGGCCGAGTACGGCGCCGAGTTCTTTCCGCCGGACTTCTCGCAGTGGCGCGTGTACGTGGCCGAGATGGTCATCACGCTGCAGATCGCGCTGTGGGGCACCGCGCTGGCCGTGGTCACTGCGGTGCCGATGGCGCTGCTTGCCTCGGCCAACATCGTGCCGTGGTGGATCTACCAGCCGATGCGCCGGCTGATGGACGGCTGCCGCGCCATCAACGAGATGGTGTTTGCCATGTTGTTCGTGGTAGCGGTCGGGCTCGGTCCGTTCGCCGGCGTGCTGGCGCTGTGGGTACATACCTCGGGCGTGCTCGCCAAGCTGTTCGCCGAGGCGGTCGAAGCCATCGATCCGCAGCCGGTGGAAGGCATCCGCTCCACCGGCGCGAGCGCGCTGCACGAGATCGTCTACGGCATGATCCCGCAGGTGATGCCGCTGTGGATCTCCTACACGCTCTATCGCTTCGAATCGAACGTGCGTTCCGCGTCGGTCGTCGGCATGGTGGGCGCGGGCGGCATCGGCGTGGTGCTGTGGGAAATCATCCGCGGCTTCCAGTACGCGCAGACCTGCGCGGTAATGCTGATCATCGTGGTGAGCGTCAGCGCGATCGACCTGGTGTCCGCGCGCATCCGCAAGCTCTTGGTCTAGGAGCTCAGCCATGGCCTTGAATGTCGAAGAGATCGCGCGCCTTCTGAACGCAAAGGGCGAGCGCCAGTACGGCCACGAGGCTGTGAGCCAGCTCGACCATGCGCTGCAGTGCGCGCAGCTCGCCGAGCAAGCAGGTGAAACCGCCGAGACGGTGACGGCGGCGCTGCTGCACGACTTGGGCCACCTGCTGGCAGCCGAGCGTGATGCGGGCGACGGCGAGCAGCAGCAGCGCGACGACCTGCATCAATACATCGCGCTGCCATTTCTGCGCAGCCTGTTCGCACCGGCGGTACTGGAGCCGATCCGCCTGCACGTCGATGCCAAGCGCTTCCTGTGCACCACCGAGCCGGCCTACTGGCATGGCTTGTCGCCGGCATCGAGGCGCAGCCTCGAACTGCAGGGCGGCGCCTTCACCCCTGAAGAAGCCGAGCGCTTCATGGCGCAGCCCTTCGCGGCCGCGGCGGTTCGCCTGCGACGCTACGACGACGAAGCCAAGCAGCCGCAGAAAAAGACGCCGCCCCTCGCGCACTATGAACGGGTGATGAACGCGGTGGCGGGGCACGCGCTTTAGGGTCCCTGCGGGGGGCGCCGGCACGTCGGCCCGGCAATAATCGGCCCGATGAACCGTCAGCCCTTGCGCCTCGAACGCCTGCCCACTGCCGCGTACAAATCATGAGAGCGACCGCGGCGCCGCTGTCGTCGTTGCGCGTCCTGACGATTCTTTGCATCGCCCTGCCGCTGATCGCGTTCGCCGCCGTCGGCACCTACCGCTACCGGCAGATTCGCGCAGAGACAGAGCTCCGCCTCGACCGGGCCCTGCGCATTGCCCACGAACATGCGCTCAAGGTGTTGGACACCAACGAGACGCTGCTGGCCCGCGTAACCGATGCGCTCGGCACCGACGATGCCGCGGCCATCAAGAAGCGCGAGGCGGTGCTGCACGAGCAGTTCAGGGCGATGGCTTTCAACAAACCGCAGATCCAGTCGGTGTGGGCCTGGGACGTGGATGGCCGGGCGCTGGCGAGCGACCGGTATTTCCCCGTGCCTGCCGACCTCGATGTGTCGCAGCGCGGATACTTCGTCTGGCATCGCGACCAAGGCAGGGGCATGTACGTCTCGGAGCCCCTGCTCGCGCAGGCCAACGGCGAGCTTTTTTTCAACATGAGCCGTGGCCGCTACCGTGCCGACGGCAGCTTCGCCGGGGTGGTGTCGGTCAGTCTCTTCCCGTCTTATTTTCAGGAATTCCACGGCGAGATCGTGGCCGACGAGCCCGGGCTGGCGATCACCATGTTCCGCACCGACGGTGCCGTCATCAGCCGCACGCCCCAGTTGACGAACGTGCCGTCGCACCTGTCGGCCACCAGCCCCGTCATGAGCCGCGTCAAGGCCGGCGAACTGGAGGGTTCGCTGCACGGCGTTTCGTCGGTGGACGGGCGCGAACGCCTGCTTGCCTTCAGCAAGCTTGGCGACTACCCGGTCTTCCTGGGCACCGGCATGGACGTGGCCGAAATCTGGAAGCGCTGGAATGTGGAAATGGCATGGCTCGCGGCATTCGGCCTGCCGCCGATGATCGGGCTCTACCTGTCGGCGCGCCTGGCGCTGCGGCGCACCCGCGTGTCGCTCGAAACTGCAGAGCGGCTGCACGAGGAAACCGAAGCCCGCCGACGGGTCGAGGAAGCGCTGCTGCAGGCGCAGAAGCTCGAAGCGCTCGGCCGTCTCACCGGCGGCGTGGCGCATGACTTCAACAATGCGCTGATGGTGATCAGCAGCAATCTGTATCTCCTGAAGCGCAAGCATCCGGATGCCGCCGGCCGCTATGCCGAATCGATCGGCCATGCGGTCGATTCGGCCGCCAAGCTGACGCGCCAGCTGCTTGCCTTCTCGCGGCGGCAGCCGCTCGTGGCCGAGCACGTCGACCTGCGTCAGAAGCTGCCGCAGATGCAAGACCTGCTCGACCCGGTGCTCGGCGTGCAGATCAAGCTGGGCATCGACGCCGCACCCGATACGAAAGCGATCTTCGTCGACCTGGCCGAACTCGAGCTGGCGCTGCTCAACCTGGCCATCAACGCGCGCGATGCCATGGGCCCGCGCGGCGAGTTCCGCCTTACCGCGCAAAACGCCACGGGCGACCTGCCGCCTCTGCTGAGCGGCCCGATGGTGCTGGTCGAAGCGACCGACACCGGCGCCGGCATCGCGCCCGAGCTGCTCGACAAGGTCTTCGAGCCCTTCTTCACGACCAAGGCCGTCGGGCAGGGCACCGGGCTCGGGCTGAGCCAGGTCTATGGCCTGTGCCAGCGCGCCGGCGGGCTGGCGACCATTCACAGCCCGCCGGGCGGCGGCACCACGGTGCGCCTGTTCTTCCCGGCGGCCCCGCAGCCGCTGGTGCAATCCTCAGTGGCCGCCCCCGCGCATCGGAGCCACCTGGGCTTGCGCGTGATGCTGGTGGAGGACAACGACGAAGTGGCGGCTGCCCTGATGCCGGTGCTCGAAGCCATGGGCTGCACGGTGAGCCGATTCGAACGGGCCGCGCCGGCGCGCGACTGGCTGCTGGCGCAGACGCAGCGGCCGGACGTGTTGCTGAGCGACGTGGTCATGCCGGGTGAAATGGACGGCGCCGCGCTCGCCCAGCAGGCGAGGCAAGCCTTTCCCGCGCTGCGGATCATCCTGATGACCGGCTACGCCGAGCAGATCGACAGCATCACCCGCGAGGGCTTCGAGGTTCTGCCCAAGCCCTGCTCGGCCGAGATGCTGGCCGAGGCGCTGGCGCGTACCACCGGGCAGGCTCTATAGAACGCGCAAGCGTGATGGCGTTGTCTTGGCGCAGGCGTTGGAGCAGCGCGGGGACGCGAAGCCCGAACGGTCAGCCCTGCGTCGATGCGCCGGCTGCTTGCTTCGGCTTGTCTTCGCGCCCGCCTGGATGCCGCGCAAAGCGCGCTGGATCGCGCCCGTGCACCGGGGCATGGTCCGGCCACGGCCAGCCGCCGAATTGCGTGCGCCGGTAGTCGGTCAAGGTCTGCGCGATCTCGGACTGCGTGTTCATCACGAACGGGCCTTGCTGCACCACCGGTTCGCCGATCGGACGGCCTTGCAGCACCAGGAACTCACTCGTCTCGTCGCCGTTCACCAGCTCTGCCGCGGCATCGGCACGCAGCTCGATGGCGGCATGGCCTTCGACCTGGCGCCCGGCCACGCCGACGGAGTTCCCCTTGAAGAAATAGAGGCTGCGCCGCGTGTCTGCGCCCGCCGCGGCCGGCAGCGTCCAGCGCGCGCCGGGCGCCATCTTCAGGGTCCAGATCGCGAGGGCCGCATCGGGTTGTGAAGCCCATGAATCGGGCGGCGGCGGCAACGGCGCGCCGGCTTGCACGGCGCCATCCGTCGCAGCGATGCGCCCGGCGATGTTCGAGACCTCGGTGGCGCGACCTTCGTCATCGACTGCAGTGAAACGCGGAATGTCTTCTGACCAGAACATCGTGAAATGCGGCTCGGCCATCTTGCTGCGTGCCGGCAGGTTCAACCAGATTTGGAACAGCTCCAGCGGATTGGGCGAAGCCGCATCCAGCAGCGGAAACATTTCGGAATGCACGATGCCCTTGCCGGCTGTGAGCCACTGCACGTCGCCGCCGCCGAAGCGTGCCGTGGCGCCCAGCGAATCCGAATGATCGATCAGCCCCTGGCGCACGATCGTCACCGTCTCGAAGCCGCGATGCGGATGCCCAGGGAAGCCCGGCACCGTCGTGCCGTGGTACATGCTCCAGCCGTCCTTGCGGCTGAAGTCCTGCCCCAGGTCGCGCCCGGCGAGCGACGCATCGGGCCCCATCTGCGCATTGGCCCGCGGATAGGCGTCGTCGTGGTAGACGCAGAACAGGAACGGGTCGATCGTCGCCCACGGGAAGCCGAGGGGTTTGATCTGGAGGATAGGGCTGGTGGTTACTGGGGTGGTCATGGCAAGGCTTCCTTCGACTTCTGCCAACTCGATATGAGTAGGCGATGCGCTGAAGTTGGGGGCGGCGTGCTCTCGCGAAAGTGCCCGGGGGCGCAACGCGGTGGTGCCGTGGGCAGGACGATCGATGCTGTCCGCGACTTGTTGGTCAGCTTTGCCAATCAAGGTTGAGCTGAGAGCCTTGCACAGAAGGGTCCACATTTCGTCGTGCCAAATTTCGCGCGGCAGTGGCACTGACCCAAGCCGAAAGCAACAGCCACGAGATCCAGACTGCAACGACATGGCCAGAATCAGCGTCCAGCGCTGTGAGTTGAGCGCCTTCTTCTTGAAAGCGGCCGTGCCCTGGTCCCTGAGAACGCTGCAGAGAATATTTATCTCCTGCTCGGTGAAGGCGGTGCGCTCAACGTTGGCGGCTGCCGGCTGGTCGCACTCGGCAACGTTCAACCTGGCGCTGCGCAACGGCCACATGGGCCAGAACTCCTGTGCGTCCGTACTTGTTGCGAGAAAGGATTTTCCGGTCGCCTTGAGAGTCACGAGCGCGCGGTCTGACAGCAGACTTGAAGCACTGCAAGCGCCAACAGCCACCGCAATGCCGAAACCGGCAAGTCTTGCGATCTGCCATGGACGACCGGGAAGCTTCTGTACGCGGACCTGTCGCAGTTCCGGGTCGAAGTACTCGCCACATAGGCGCAGCGTTCTCATTTGCACACCGTTGAGCTTGCTCCACTCGATGAGCCTGTGCGCCTCATCCAGGCGGGTCACCGGCACGCCGGAGAACAAGCGGAAGGAAACCAGGCTTGTTTGCTCATTCACGAATGAACGCACCGCCGGGTCTGCAATATCCTGCGTCCCGTGGACCACCTGCCATAGGCGCCGGATCAGCACATGGCGTGAATCGGTGCGCTAAATGACCCAGACAAACGCGAATGCCAGAAGCAGCGGCGTGAGGATGCCAAAGGCGCTCGTGATCGCGGAAAGCGTGGTGGAGTTCATGAACTACTTCAGTGATGGTGCCCATGCTCCCCATGCACATGCCGGTGCGCGATCTCTTCCTCGGTCGCGGCGCGCACGCCGACCACCGTCACGCTGAACTTGAGCGCCTTGCCCGCCAGGGGGTGGTTGCCGTCCAGGAGCACCTGCGGGCCCTTGATCTTCATCACGGTGTAGACCTGCGGCTCGCCTTTGTCGTTGCGGCTCTCCATTTGCCCGCCGATCTTGACGCCGGGCGGGAAGTCGCTTTTGGGGATGGTTCGCACCAGCGATTCGTCGCGCGCGCCGAAGGCATGTTCGGGCTGCAGGTCGAGCGTGGCGCGAAAGCCGGCCTCCTTGCCTTCGAGCGCCGCCTCCACTTTGGGAAAGGTGTTGTCGTACCCGCCATGCAGATAGACCATCGGCTCGCTGCTTTCCTCGATGAGCCGGTTGATGGCGAGGTCGGCCAGCTTGTAGCGCAGGGTGACCACGGAGTCTTTTTGGATTTTCATATGTCGGTTCGTTGAGCGCGGTCGCGGGGAGGCGGATTTTCGCGCACGCGTGCGTGAACCGTCGAATGGTAAGAACCCGCCGACACGCAGACGATCGACTTACTTCCGCTGGCTGCTCTGCCAACATCGCAGAGTGGAACCTCCACCGTCATCACCGCACCGAAAGAAAACCATGGCTTTCATCACCACCAAGGACGGTACCCGGCTTTACTGCAAGGACTGGGGCCGGGGCCGCCCGGTCATCCTCATGCACGGCTGGCCGCTCTCGTCCGACAGCTTCGACGACCTGTCGCAGGCGCTCGCCGATGCCGGCATGCGCGCCATCGCCTACGACCGGCGCGGCTTCGGGCGCTCGGACCAGCCTTCGGAAGGCTACGACTACGACACCTTCGCCGATGACCTGGCCGCGGTAGTGGAACAGACGCAGGCGCACGGCGCGGCGCTGGTCGGCTTCTCGATGGGCGGCGGCGAGGTCGCGCGCTACATGTCGCGCCACGGCGGCAAGGGCGTGACGCAGGCGGTGCTGATCTCGTCGGTGGTGCCGTACATGCTCAAGACTGCGGACAACCCCCACGGCGTCGACTCGGCAATGTTCGACCAGATGACGCAGGGCATGAAGGAAGACCGGGCCAAGTTCTTCGCCGCCTTCTTCAAGGACTTCTACGGCGTCTCGCTGGTTTCGCATGCGGTCAGCTCCGAAGTGATCGACTGGTCGCGGCAAATGACGATGCAGGCCGGGCTTCGGCCGACGCTGGCTGCGGCCAAGGCATTTGCGAGCACCGACTTCCGCGGCGACCTCGAGGCCTTCAAGGTGCCGACGCTGATCGTCCACGGCACCAGCGACAAGACGGTGCCCATCGACGCCACGGGCCGGGCCGCCGCCAAGGGGATTCGCGGTGCCACGCTGATCGAGTACGACGGCGCGCCGCACGGCGTGTTCGCATCGCACAAGGCGCGGCTCACCAGCGACGTGCTGTCGTTCCTCGCGGCAGGTGGTTAGATGAAACACCTCCTGCGGCGCCTCCCCCTCGA
>JBBJMS010000144.1:0-9160 GCA_037720315.1 Variovorax sp.
CCGCTTGCCTCTATGCGCCGATGGACTTCATTCAGAAGAATCCGAACACCTGCCAGGCGCTCGCCAACGCCATCGTGCGCGGCCTGAAGTGGCTGCAGACTGCCGGCCCGGGCGACATCATCAAGACCGTGCCGGAAACCTACCTGCTCGGGGACCGCGCGCTGTACCTTGCCTCGTTCGACAAGGTGCGCGAGGCCATCGCGACCGACGGACTCGTGCCGGCCGATGGCCCCAAGACCGCGCTCAGCGCGATCGCGAGTTTCGATTCGGCAGTCAAGGCCGACAAGATCGATCTCGCCAAGACCTTCACCAACGATTTCGCGCGGCGCGCCAAGGACAGGTTCAAAGCCTGATCGGGGCGTTCCGCAACCCGGCTTCGGCCGGGTTTTTTGTTTTCGATTTTCATGTCCTACTACGCGCTCGAACTCCTCGACATCGGCTGCACCTTCCGCGCCAAAGACGACCCCGGCCAGCGCTATACCGCGGTGGCCGGCACCACGCTTCGCATCCGCGAGGGCGAATTCGTGTCGGTGGTCGGCCCCACGGGCTGCGGCAAGTCGACCTTGCTCAATGTCGGCGCTGGCCTGCTTGCGCCTTCCTCGGGAACGATCAAGGTCTTCGGCGAACCGCTGGCGGGCATCAATGCCCGCGCCGGCTACATGTTCCAAACCGAGGCGCTGATGCCCTGGCGCAGCACGCTGGCCAATGTGATGGTCGGCCTGGAGTACCGCGGCGTTCCCGATGCCGAGGCCAGATCGCTGGCGCAGCAGTGGCTTTCGCGGGTGGGCCTCACCGGATTCGGCGACCGCTACCCGCATCAGCTCTCCGGCGGTATGCGCAAGCGCGCTGCGCTGGCGCAGGTGCTGGTGCTCGACCCCGACATCATCCTTATGGACGAGCCGTTCAGCGCGCTCGACGTGCAGACCCGCCAACTGATGGAGAACGAGGTGCTCGAACTCTGGGCGGCCAAGAAGAAGGCGGTGCTGTTCATCACGCACGATCTCGATGAAGCAATCGCGATGAGCGACCGCGTGGTCGTGCTTTCGGCCGGCCCGGCGACGCATCCGATCGGCGAGTTCGCGATCGACCTGCCGCGCCCGCGCGACGTTGCCGAGGTGCGCACGCATCCGCGCTTCGTCGAGCTGCACACGCAGATATGGAACGTGCTGCGCGACGAGGTGCTCAAGGGCTATGCGCAGCAGCTAAAGAAGGCGGCCTGAAGATGCGCTTTCGTCCCGACCCCAGCAACGCGCGCTATTGGCAGATCGCTCTATTGGTCGTGCTGCTCGTGCTGTGGCACCTTTTTTCGCGTGACGAACAGTTTGCATTTTTTCTCGGCGAACCGATCAAGGTCGCGGGCCGCATCTGGAGCTGGTTCCTGCCGTTCGCGGTGCCGCCCAACCTTTTGTTTCCCGAAGGACTGCCGGGCAATGCCGACATCTACCGGCATCTGGGCACCACGCTGCTCGAGACCGTGCTGGCGTTCGGCATCGGCACGCTGCTCGGGCTGGCCTGCGGCCTCTGGCTGGCGCTCGCACCGACTGCGAGCCTGATCCTCGACCCGTATATCAAGGCCGCCAACTCGATGCCGCGCGTGATCCTGGCGCCAATTTTCGCGCTTTGGTTCGGCCTGGGCATCTGGAGCAAGGTGGCGCTGGCGGTCACGCTGGTGTTCTTCATCGTGTTCTTCAACGTCTATCAGGGCGTGCGCGAGGTGAGCCCGGTGGTGTTGGCCAACGCGCGGATGCTCGGCGCGAACCAGCGGCAGCTGCTGCGCACCGTGTACCTGCCGAGCGCGACCAGCTGGGTGTTCTCGAGCCTGCACACCTCGGTGGGCCTGGCGTTCGTGGGTGCGGTGGTGGGCGAGTACCTGGGCTCCGCGCGTGGTGTCGGCTACCTCATCCTGCAGGCCGAAGGCACATTCGACGTCAACACGGTTTTCGCGGGCATCGCGGTGCTCACCGCATTTGCGCTGCTGCTCGACAGCATCGTCGGCGTTGCCGAGAAGCGGCTGATGAAATGGCAGCCGCGCAGTGGAGAAACTGAAAAGCTCTAGCGAAACGATCTGGCTGCTTTTGGCTGGGCTCAGCGTTTCTTCTTGGAAGGCGTGCCGCCGCGCTTCTCGCGCACGATCGGCGTGCTCTTGCCGGCACTGGTCTTGACGCCGCCGCCGCCGCGCTTGCTCGTGATCGCCGTGCGCGGTGCGGCGCCGCGGCCGACGCGTTCGGCCACTGCCGCCTTCACGGGCAAGTAGACGATCACTTGGAAGCCACGGGCGAACGCATGGGTCGGCTTGACGTCGTTCCACTCGGCCACGTTCGCCGCGCTGATGCGATAGCGGCGCGCGATGCTGGCCACGCTGTCGCTGCGACCGGCCTTCACGACCGTCCTGCGCGTCACGATCTCGGGCTGAAAGCTCAGGTGTCCGGTGTCGGCGACCAACGCCCGCACGTCTTCCTGCACCCGTGCGCCACGCGGCACGATCAGCGTGGAGCCTGCCTTGATCAGCATCCGTGGCGGCACGCTGTTGATGGCGCGCAAGTCCGACTCGATCATGCCGCTGCGCTGGGCTGCGTCGGACACGGTCATCGTCGACGGCACGGTCCAGGCGGTCCAGCTGGCGTACTGGCCCTGCGTATACGCTTCGAAATTACGCTCGAACAGCGCGGCGTTGTCCCATGGCAGCAGGATCTCTGGCGTGCCGGCGGCGAGGATCACCGGTTTGTGCGCCGACGGATTGAGCGCGCGAAAGTCGTCGATCTTCACGTCGGCCAGCTTGGCGGCGAGCGCCACGTCGAGGTCGCGCTTCAGGGTGACGGTCTGGAAGTAAGGATGGTTGGCGATCAGCGGGAGGTCGGCGTTGAAGCGCGCCGGCTGCGCCACGATGTTCTTGATCGCCTGCAGCTTCGGCACGTAGAGCCGGGTTTCTGCCGGCATGGTGAGATCGGTGTACCCGGTCGGCAAGCCGGCACGCTTGTTCTTTGCGATGGCGCGGCCGACGCTGCCTTCACCCCAGTTGTAGGCCGCGAGCGCCAAGTGCCAGTCGCCGAACATGCCGTAGAGCTTTTGCAGGTAATCGAGCGCTGCGCGGGTGGAGGCCAGCACGTCGCGCCGGTCGTCGCGAAACACGTTCTGCTTGAGATCGAAATCTGTGCCGGTGGCCGGCATGAACTGCCACATGCCGGCCGCGCGCGCGCTCGAAACCGCCTGCGGATTGAACGCGCTCTCGACAAAGGGCAGCAGCGCGAGTTCTGTTGGCATGTCGCGCCGCTCGAGCTCTTCGACGATGTGGAAGATGTAGCGATTCGAGCGCCCGGTCATGCGCTCGATGTAGTCGGGCCGGCTCGAGTACCACTGCTCGCGGTCGCGCACCAGATCGCCTTCGAGGTCGGGCATCTTGAAGCCGCGGCGGATGCGATCCCACATGTCGGTGGGGGCGCGAGCGTCACTACGGCGCGCGACTTCATGTCGCCCGAAGCGATGGGCGTGAGCACTCCAGCCGGATAGACGGGTGCCGCGGCGGCGGCGGATGCGGCAGCCGACGGTGTCGTGTCGACGGTGGTGGAGGAAGAAGAACCCGTTCCAGTGGTGCTCGCGCAGCCTGCCAGAAACAATGAGCCTGCAAGGCAGGCGGCAGCGATAAATCTCATCGGAAGTCGTTTTTCCATTGGCGCAGCGCGGCAAATACGTCGACCTCGGCGCTCTGTGCGCGGAGGCCGGCATGGGCCTGGACTGCCTGAAAGACAGTGGCTTCGCGGCTGCGAAGAAAGGGGTTGATGTTGCGCTCGATTGAAAGACGTGATGGCAGCGTCGGCATGCCGCGCGCGCGCAATGCCTCGCAATGCGCCATGTACTGAGTCACCTCGCTGTTGTGGGGTTCCACTACCCGCGCAAATCGGAGGTTGGCGAGCGTGTATTCGTGGCCGCAGCAAACGCGGGTGTCATCG
Source organism: Variovorax sp. (assembly GCA_037720315.1). Lineage (GTDB taxonomy): Bacteria > Pseudomonadota > Gammaproteobacteria > Burkholderiales > Burkholderiaceae_C > Variovorax. The sequence continues at coordinate 3,948 of JBBJMS010000144.1, forward strand.
GGCAGCGCGGCCAATGCGTCGAGCGACGCCAGCATCTGCGCCGGCGTGCCTTCGAACAGCCGGCCGCAGCCGCCGGAAAAAAGCGTGTCGCCGCAGAACAGCAGCGGCGTCGTTTCGCCGACGACCGCAGAGCGGCCATCGGCCTTCAGAAAGAATGCGATGTGCCCGGCGGTGTGGCCCGGAATGTCGATGACCTCGAAGCGCATGCCGAGCGCTTCGGCAAAGTCGCCGTGTGCCAGCGGCGTGAAGGGTTCGGGAATCGATTCGCGCGCCGGCCCGAAGACCGGTGCGCCGGCGGTGGCCGCATGCAGCGCCGCTACACCGCCGGTGTGATCCGCATGATGGTGCGTGACTAGAATCGCGGCCAACTGCAACTGGCCGCTGCCGAGTGCGTCGAACACCGGGCCGGCTTCACCCGGGTCCACCACGATCGCGTTGCGCCCATCCTGCAGCATCCAGATGTAGTTATCGGCAAAGGCGGGCAGTGGAACGAGGGTCATGAGCGGTCAAATTATAGGTTTGCATGATTGGTTCGAGACCCCTCCCGGCCGCTATCTGCTTGCTTGGGAGCAGGCTCGGTTCGACCAGGCGGTGGCCGATGTGTTCGGCTACCACGCGCTGCAGCTCGGATTGAGCGAGGTCGACGGACTTCGGACCAACCGCATGCCGCACCGTTGGCTGGCGCTGAACTATCCCGCCGCGGCTGCACGGAGCGCGCTGGTCACCGACTTCACCGCGCTCCCGTTCTCTGCCAACAGCCTGGACCTGGTGGTGCTGCCGCACACGCTCGAACTCAACCACGAACCGCACGCGACCCTGCGCGAGGTCGAGCGCGTGCTGGTGCCCGAGGGGCGCGTCGTCATCTGCGGCTTCAACCCCGCGAGCCTTTGGGGCATGCGGCAGCGCCGCGCGCGGCTTTACCGGCGCATGGGTTTCGGCGAGTTGTTCCTGCCGGAAGCGGGCGACTTCATCGGCTATTGGCGCATGCGCGACTGGTTGCGGCTCTTGAGTTTCGAGGTCGAGTCGGGTGACTTCGGCATCTATCGGCCGGCGGTGCGCAGCGACGCCTGGCTGGAGCGGTGCCGCTGGTTCGATGCAGCCGGCGAGCGCTGGTGGCCGATCTTCGGCGCGGTTTATTTTCTGGTCGCGATCAAGCGGGTGCGCGGGCTGCGCATCCTGAGCGCGGATTGGCGGCGCGCGGCGCAGCGCGCCAGCGCGCCGGTGCCGATCGCAGGCAAGGTGCACCGCGACAGCGGCGACAGCCAACAACAAAGAGGAACAGGTTCTTGACCGAAGTACAGATCTACACCGATGGGGCCTGCAAGGGCAACCCGGGTCCTGGCGGCTGGGGTGCATGGCTCAAGGCGGGTACGACCGAGAAGGACTTGTTCGGCGGTGAACTCGCGACCACCAACAATCGCATGGAACTGAAGGCGGTGATCGAAGGCCTGCGCGCGCTCAAGCGGCCCTGCAAGGTCGTGCTCTACCTCGACAGCCAGTACGTGCGAATGGGCATCACCGAATGGGTTCGCGGTTGGAAGACCAAGGGCTGGCGCACCTCCACCGGACAACCGGTGAAGAACGCCGAGCTCTGGCAGGAGCTCGACAAGCTGGTGGCGGAAGGCGGCCACCAGATCGAATGGCGCTGGGTCAAGGGCCACTCGGGCGATGTCGGCAACGAACGTGCCGACATGTTGGCCAACAAGGGCGTCGAGCGCGCGCTGGGCCGGCTCTAGCTAGAGCGAGGCAGGCCGCGTGGGCACGCGTTGCGGCGCATCGAGCGGTTCGCCCATGCGCGCCTTGAACAGAAGCTCGTCGGTCGCGCGCAGCCGGCGGCTCATTTCGCGTGCAATGTTCATCTGGATCAGGGCGAACTGCTCGGCATCGCGTTCGAACAGCCGGTATAGGTTGCCCGACGACAGCTCGATCGCGCTGCAATCCGCGTCGGCACGCACCGACGCGCTGCGCGGAAAAAGATCGAGCAGCGCCATCTCGCCGAAGCAGTCGCCTTGGGCCAGGCGCCGCAGCAGGAGCTCCTTGTTCTGCCAGCTTTTCGACACGGTCACGCGCCCCGCTTCGAGGACGAACATCGAGCTTGCCGGATCGCCCTCGTGAAAGAAGAAATTGCCGGCCGCCACATGTACCAGCGGGGTGGCTTCGAGCAGGAACTCGATCGCCTCTGCAGCGATGGCGCCGAAGACCGGCATCTGCTGCATCAACTCGATTCGAGCGGCCAGCATGCGCGCAGACTTACATCACGCCGTCGAACATCATCACGTCGACCGCTTCGCCTGCCGCCACGCTGCCCTGGTCGTGATGCAGCACCACCAGGCCGTTGGCCTCGACCATCGAACTCAGCACGCCCGAGCCCTGGTTGCCCGCGATGCGAACCTCGGGCATTGCGCCCGGCACCGCCTGCACCAGGCCGCGCTGGTACTCGGTGCGACCGGGCTTCTTGCGAATCGCATCCACGCTCGTCGCTCGCAGCAGGGGCGGCGGTGCAGAGCAGCGGGCGTTGCAGCCCATCATCTGCAGCAGGGCGGGGCGAACGAACGCGAGGAAGGTGACCATCACCGCGACCGGATTGCCGGGCAGGCCGAACAGCACGCCGGCACTGCCGCCATCGTCTTGCCTGGGGATCAGCCCGACCGCCATCGGCCGTCCGGGGCGCATCGCGACGCGCCAGAAAGCCATGTCGCCCTGCTGCTGCATCACGGCGCGGGTGTGGTCGGCCTCACCGACGCTGACACCGCCGCTGGTGATGATGGCGTCGGCCTCATGCGCAGCGCGGCGCAAGATTGCGGCGAGCGACTCGGGGTCGTCGCGCACCAGGCCGAGGTCGATCACTTCGCAGCCCAGCCGCGCAAGCAGGCCGAACACGGTGTAGCGGTTGCTGTCGTACACCGCGCCTTCGCGGGGCACGTCGCCGAGGCTCAGGATCTCGTCGCCGGTGGAAAAGTAGGCCACGCGCAGGCGCTGCATCACGCTAACCATCGGCAGGCCGAGGCTTGCCACCATGCCGAGCGCCGCAGGTGTGATGCGCTCGCCGCGCCGCAATGCCGGCTGCCCCTGCATCAGGTCTTCTCCGGCAAAGCGGCGGTTGTCGCCGCGCCGCAGCACTTTGGCCGGAAAGGAAACACTGTCGCTTTCGACGACGCAGAACTCCTGCGGGACCACCGTGTCCAGGCCGGCCGGCATCACGGCGCCGGTCATGATCTTGACCGCTTCGCCAGCGCCCGCCGCGCCGCCCCATGCGGTGCCTGCAAACGCAGTGCCGACCACGCGCAGCCTCAGCGACGCATCGGTCGGTGCATCGGCGTCGAGAACGGCGCCGTCGAACGCGAAGCCGTCCATCGCCGAGTTGTCGTGCGGCGGCACGCTGACCGGAGAGACGATGTCTTCGGCGAGCACGCGGTCGAGCGCGTCGCGCAGCGCGATGTGCTCGCTTTGCGCCACGGCCGCCGGCGCCGCCAATTGGGCGAGAAAGTCATGGACTGCGTCGACCCGCAGCGCCCTGGGGTCGTAGCCGGCCAGTGCGGCGGCAATCTCCGCGATGCGGCTCATCGACTTTCCAGCGCGTGCAGTTCGGCCAGCGTGTTGGCGTTGAAGAATGCGTCGGGCGCGTCGCCGGGGCGATCGAACGGCACCAGTACCGTGCGGTGCTGCGCTGTCCAAAGGTCGATCTTGCGGCCGCCGCCGTGGGTGAAGCGCACCAGGCTTTCCAGCAGCGTGGCGCGCAACAGGCAGAACACCGGCTGCGGCCGCAAGGCCGCCACAGCGCCGGGCTCGGCAGCCTCGGGAGCGCTCACCATGGCGATCTCCGCATCCGCACCTGCCAGCGCTTCGCCCATGCGGCTCGCGAGATCGAGCGGGAACAGCGGCGTGTCGCAAGGCACGGTAAGCAGATAGGGAGTTTCGCAGCGTTCCAGGCCGGTCAGAAAGCCGGCCAGCGGACCCGCATAGTCGGCCAGCCCGTCGGGCCATACCGGTACGCCGAAAGCCTCGTAGGCCGCCAGATTGCGGTTGGCATTGATCATCACTTCCCCGACCTGCATGCCCAGGCGCATCACCGCATGCATGGCAAGCGGCGAGCCGTTAAAGTTTTGCAGTCCCTTGTCGACCCCGCCCATGCGCGAGCCGCGGCCGCCGGCGAGCAGCAGGCCGGTGATCTCCGCGGGCTCGATCCGAAGTGTGTTCGTCATCCGCCGATGTAGCTCATTTCAACCCGTCGGACGCCAGCTGCTTCGGCGCTGTCGGGGCCGCGCAGCGCGCGAAGTTCGGAATAGCGGTCGGCGCGGCCCTGCCAGATGTGGCCGAGCGCGGACGCGATCTGAGAATCGTCGGCGTCGCCGCGCAGCAGCGGACGCAGGTCGTGTCCCGCGCTTGCGAAGAGGCAGAGGTAGAGCTTGCCTTCGGTCGACAGGCGAGCGCGGCTGCAATCCTGGCAAAACGCCTGGGTCACGCTGCTGATCACGCCGACTTCGCCGGCGCCGTCCTGATAGGCCCAGCGCTGCGCTGTCTCGCCGGGCGCACTCGCCTCCATCGGAACCAGAGGGAATTCTTCGGCAATGCGCCGCACCACCTCGGCCGAAGGCAGCACCTCGTCCATGCGCCAGCCGTTGGTGGCGCCGACGTCCATGTACTCGATGAAGCGCAGCACCACGCCCGTGCCGCGAAAGCGCCGCGCCATCGGCAGGATTTCCTGGTCGTTGGTGCCGCGCTTGACGACCATGTTGACCTTGATCGGGCCGAGCCCGGCCGCATGCGCCGCATCGATGCCGGCGAGCACCTGCGCCACCGGAAAATCGACATCGTTCATGCTGCGGAAGACTGCATCGTCGAGGCCGTCGAGGCTCACCGTCACGCGCTTCAGGCCTGCAGCTTTCAGGGCAACCGCCTTGCGCGCCAGCAGCGAACCATTGGTGGTGAGCGTGAGGTCGAGCGGCGCGCCGTCTGGCGTTTGCAACGCAGCCAGCTGCTCGATCAGCACCTCGAGGTTCTTGCGCAGGAGCGGCTCGCCGCCGGTGAGCCGGATCTTGCGCACACCGTGCGTCGCGAAGATGCGCGCAAGCCGGGAGATCTCTTCGAAGCTCAGCAGCGCACTGTGCGGAAGGTACTGATAGTCCTTGTCGAACACTTCCTTCGGCATGCAGTAGCTGCAGCGGAAGTTGCAGCGGTCGGTGACCGAGATGCGCAGGTCGCGCAGCGGCCGC
>JBBJMS010000145.1:0-9145 GCA_037720315.1 Variovorax sp.
CGGCAGGGGTCGGCGTGCTGGTGCTGGGCGAGGTTTTGTCCGTGCTGCTGGTCTGCGCATTCGCACTCGCGCTGCTGGGGGTGGTGCTCGCCACCCTGCCCTCGAGAAAACACACGGCTTCTCCCCTCTGAAAAAACAACAACTCCCAATGAAAAAGTCGCTTTTCCGCTTGGAAACGAGTTTTTTCTCCTTTAGCATCCGCAATGCCAGTGGAGACAACGCTTTTCATTGGTGAAAGTGTTCAACCAAAAAAGGAAATCAATCATGGCAACTGCAAAGAAGGCTCCGGCCAAGAAAGCTCCGGCAAAGAAGGCTGCTCCCGCGAAGAAGGCCGCACCGGCAAAGAAGGCTGCTCCGGCGAAGAAGACAGCGCCCGCAAAGAAGGCTGCTCCGGCGAAGAAGGCTGCGGCCAAGAAGGCCCCCGCCAAGAAGCGCACGCCCAACGCCGCGTTCATGAAGGCCCTGACCCCCAGCCCGGCATTGGCCGCCGTGGTCGGCTCGACGCCGCTGCCGCGCACCGCTGTCGTGAGCAAGCTGTGGGACTACATCAAGAAGAACAATCTTCAAGACAAGGCCAACAAGCGCAACATCAACGCCGACGCCAAGCTGAAGGAAATCTTCGGCAAGCCGCAAGTCTCGATGTTCGAGCTCGCTTCGTTGATCGGCAAGCACGTCAAGTAAGCCGTCGGGCGGCTTGCCGCCCTGCAATGAACAAAGCCGGCAGTTGCCGGCTTTTTTTTGCCTTCAGTCCGCCGCGCGCGCCTGCGCCGCCCGCGTAATTGACGAGAGCGTGCCGCGGGTCGTGATGACTTCCGGATCGAGCGGGATTTCGATCAGCGTGCCTGTCTCGGCCGCCAGCGCGCGCAACAGCGCCGCTTCGAACTGCGCGGTTTCCGTCACCTGCTCGGCCGCATAGCCGTAGGCCCGCGCCAGTGCGCAGAAGTCCGGGTTGCGCAAGGCCGTGCCGCTGACGTTGGCCGGATAGTCGCGCTCCTGGTGCATGCGGATGGTGCCGAACATGCCGTTGTTCAGAAGAACGACGATCGACTTGCCCCCATGCTGCGCAGCGGTGGCGAGCTCTTGGCCGTTCATGAGGAAGTCGCCGTCCCCGGCGATGGTGAATGCGATGCGCCCGGTCGCAATGCTCGCAGCGATGCCGGCGGGCACGCCGTAGCCCATCGCGCCGCTGGTTGGCGCAAGCTGTGTCTTGTGCCCCTTGGCGAGCCCGTGATAGCGGAAATAGCGATGAACCCAGCTCGCGAAGTTGCCCGCCCCGTTGGTGATGGCCGCGTCGTGCGGCAGATGATGCTGCAACAGGCGCACCACCTCGACCATGTCGACGGCGCCGCGCGGCATGTCGGCAGGCAAACCGGCCAGCGCCTGCGGTGCGAGATTGGCCAGGTAGTCGCCATGAGCCTGAGCAGTCCACGTCTCCCAGGGCAGTTCAGCCGGCGCGCTCAACACTTCGAGGCTGCGCGCTGCCGCGCTCATGCCTGCGTTGATCGCCAGGTCGGCCTGGTAGACCCGGTTGAGTTCTTCCGCGCTCGCATGGATGTGCACCAGCGTCTGCTTTGCTTTGGGTACTTGCAGCAACTCGTATCCGCCGGTCGTCATCTCGCCCAGCCGCGGGCCGATGGCCAAGATCAAATCGCTCTGCCGCACGCGCTCGGCCAGCCTCGGATTGATACCGATGCCGACATCGCCAGCGTAGAGCGGATGGTGGTTGTCGAAGGTGTCCTGGAACCGGAACGCATTCGCCACCGGCAGCTTCCAGTTCTCGGCAAAGCGCTGCAGCGCCTGCGCCGCCTGCACCGTCCAGCCGCCGCCGCCGGCAATCACCAGCGGACGCTCGGCTTTCATCAGCAGTTCGCGCAGCGTGCGCAACGCGCCGGGGTCGCTCCACGGTTGCACCGCTTCCACGCGCGCCATCGGTCGCGCCGCAGTGACTGCGCGCAGCATGTCTTCGGGCAGCACCAGCACGACCGGGCCGGGGCGGCCGTTCATCGCGGTCGCGAAGGCGCGCGCCACATATTCGGGAATGCGGTTGGCGTCGTCGATGCGCTCCACGCGCTTGGCGAAGCCCTTGGTGCTTGGGCCGAAGAAGCTGCCGTAGTCGACCTCCTGGAACGCCTCGCGGTCGCGGAAGTCGCTGCCGACGTCGCCGACGAACAGCACCATCGGCGTCGAATCCTGAAACGCGTTGTGCACGCCGATCGATGCGTTGGCGGCGCCGGGCCCGCGGGTGACGAAGCAGATGCCGGGCCGGCCGGCGAGCTTGCCGTGTGCCTCGGCCATGAAAGCCGCGCCGCCCTCCTGCCGATTGACGATGAAGCGGATGTTTTCGCGATGCGCATGGAAGCCGTCGAGCACTGCGAGGAAGCTTTCGCCCGGCACGCCGAAGGCATGCGTCACGCCCTGCGCGACCAGGCACTCGACGAGAAGATGGCCCGCCAAGACGGCAGGAGCGGCGGCATCGCCTTTTTTCGCTGTGTGGGAGGTTGAGGTCATGGGCCGATTATCCGCAGCCCCCCGTGCGCAATTCACCGAGGGCATCCGGGAAAACGACGTGGCCTCTATTCACGTTATGGGGAATTATGGCGCCATGTTGAACCCCAGCACATTCTCGCCTGTCGACGCACTGCCCACGGAACTGCGCGGCCGCAACGCCGACCGCACCTAACAGGAGATCCTCAAGGCCGCCACCCAGGAGTTCGCGAATGCCGGGCTCGGCGGTGCGCGCATGGAGCGGATTGCCTCCATCGCGGGGGTGAACAAGCGCCTCGTTTACTACTACTTCGAAAGCAAGGAGTTGCTGTTCCTGTCGGTGCTGGAAGACACCTATGCGCGCATTCGCGATGCCGAGCGGATGCTGTGCCTGGAGAACCTCGACCCCGCCAGGGCCGTGCGCCGGCTGGTCGAGTTCACCTGGCAGTACTACCTGGAGAACCCCGAATTCCTGACGCTGCTCAACAGCGAGAACCTGCACAAGGCTCGGCATCTGCAGCGCTCGCTGCGCATCCAGGAAATGAACTCGCCGCTGGTGCAGCTGCTGCGCGACGTGATCGACCGCGGACAGCGCGCCGGACTGTTCCGCGGCGGCGTCGACCCGGTCCAGATCTACATCTCGATCGCGAGCTTGTGCTACTTCTATCTCTCGAACAACGCAACGCTGTCGACGATCTTCGGCCGCGACCTGCTGGCGCCGACAGCACTGTCGGAGCGGCTGTCGCACGTCACCGATGTCGTCATGGGCTACTTGCTGCGCAAGTAAGAACCCCATCGATTCAAGCCCCTTAATTCACCAATACGTTAATTGCAGCGGACACACAATGGACTCGAACGACGCAGCCTATTACCGCCACCACGGCCATCTCACAGTCAACGGCGTGTTCCTCGCCGAGGAGATGGACCGGGTGGTGCAGGACATCGAACAGTGGGGCACCACGTTCCTCGAAACCCTGCCGATCGAGCAGCGCGCGTGGTACGTCGATGGCGGCGTCACCGCACGCACCGTTCTGCGCAAACTCGACAACCCCCATGCGCACCGGCCCGCGGTGCAGGCACTGGCGCGCGACCGCAGGCTGCTCGATCTCGTCGAGGCCTTCATCGGCCCCGGCGTCTCGGTGTACTTCAGTCAGATTTTCTTCAAGCCGCCCGAAGGCGGGGGGCCGAAGCCAGCGCACCAGGACAACTTCTATTTCGGGCCGGCCGATCCCGAGGGCATGGTCACCGCGTGGATCGCGATGGACGACGCCACGCTCGAGAACGGCTGCCTCTACTTCGGCGACGGCACCAACATCGGCCCGGTCTACACGCACTTCGCGCCCGAGGGCGAGCCCTACAACCTGCAACTGCCGACCGAAATCCTCGAGCGCCAGCCGATGACGCCGGCGCCGGTGCGCAAGGGCGGTGTGAGCTTTCACCACGGCAACACCTTCCACTGCTCCGGCCCGAACTGAGCACCCGATGGCGCCGCGCATGCGCGCTGCACTTCGTCGGCAATGGCAACGCGTTCGACAACCCTGCGCTGCCGTACGACCACTCCCTCAAGTTCCAGGTGTCCTGAGCGATGAAGCACTGGATGCATCCGGCCACGCGGCCCTTCTGGCTGATCCTGGTGCTGCTGGTGCTGTGGGATCTGCTGATCCGCGCATTCAAGGTTCCGCCTTACCTGATTCCGCCGCCGCTCGCAGTCGTGAAGCAGCTCGGCGCCGAGTGGCCGATGTTGCTGCGCGAAATGATGCCGACCCTCTATGCGGCGCTGGGCGGCTTCGTGCTTTCGGCCGTGATCGGGGTGCCGATCGCGATGTGGATCGCTTACTCGCGCGTGGTCGAGAGCTTCGTCTATCCGCTGCTCGTTTTCTCGCAGTCGGTGCCCAAGGTAGCGATCGCGCCGCTGTTCGTGGTGTGGTTCGGCTTCGGCATCGTGCCGAAAGTGATCGCGGCTTTCCTGCTGGGCTTCTTTCCGGTCGTGGTTTCCACCGTACAGGGCTTCAAGTCGGTCGAGCCCGACGTGATCGACCTGGCCCGTTCGATGGGCGCCAACGGCTTCAAAATCTTCCTCAAGTTCCGGCTGCCGCACGCGCTGCCATCGATCTTCAGTGGACTGAAGGTGTCGGTCACGCTGGCCGTCGTCGGCGCGGTGGTCGGGGAGTTCGTCGGCTCCAACTCGGGCATCGGCTTCGTGCTGCAGCGCGCCACCGGCACCTTCGACCTGCCGCTCATGTTCGCCGCACTCGTGGTGCTTTCGATGATGGGCGTGGTGCTGTTCCTCGTCGTCGAACTGGTCGAGCGCTGGCTGATGCCGTGGCATGCGTCCCAGCGCAACGATCTGCAGGCCACGGCCTGATATCCAATTTTTCCTCAACCGGCAATACAAGAAGGAGACAAAGAGATGGAACGTCGCAATCTGATTCGGGTGGCCTGCGCGGCCGCCCTGGCTGCAGGCCTGGTGTCCGGCGCGGTGGCGCAGCAAAGGGACAAGGTCACGCTGCTGCTCAACTGGTACGTGTACAGCGAACACGCGCCCTTCTTCATCGGCAAGGCGAAGGGCTTCTATGAAGCGGAAGGCATCGACCTCGACATCCAGGAGGGCCGCGGCTCGGCGGTGTCGATCCAGGCGGTGGCCGCCAACTCGGCTACTTTCGGCTATGTCGACGTGCCGACGATGATCAAGGCCGCGACCAAGGGCGCGCCGGTCAAGGCGATCGGCGTGGCGCTGCAGGTCAGCCCGATGTCGGTGATGGGCCTGGCAGAGAAGAACATCAAGACGCCGAAGGACATCGTGGGCAAGACGGTCGCCATGACACCCGGCGATTCGATGAGCCAGATTTGGCCGCTGTTCCTGAAGAAGACCGGGTTGCAGGAGGGCCAGTTCAAGGTTGTATCCGGCGATGCGCAGACCAAGCTGAACGCGGTGATCCACGGCCAGGCCGATCTGCTGCTGGGCTACGTGATGGACCAGAACATCAAGATCCAGGACGCGACCAAGAAGCCTGTCGAGGTGATTCGCTTCGCCGACTACGGCGTGACGCTGATCAGCTCGGGCATCGTCGCCCACAAGGACACGCTCGCGAACAAGAGCGACATGGTCAGACGCTTCATGCGCGCCACCACCAAGGCTTTCGAAGAGACCGAGAAGGCGCCCGAGGCTGCCATCGACGCGATGCTCAACGCCAACAGCAAGGCCGGCCAGCGCGACACCCTGGTCACCGGCATCAAGCTCACCACGCCGCTCTATCACACCGCCGACACCAAGAACGCGCGGCCGCTACGCGCCTCGATGAAGGACGTGAACGAATCGCTCGACCTGCTGGTGCAGTACGGCGGACTCGAGGCGTCGGCGCGCGGCAAGGCCGAGGACTGGGTGACCAACGACTTCCTGCCGCAATGAGCGCAGTGCCGAACAACGTCGTGCCGCTCGATGCGATCGCGCGATCGGCCGCGTCGGTCGCACCGACCTGATCGAAGGCCGCGGCGTGCACAAGACCTACCGCACGCGCGATGGCGATGTCGAGACGCTGAAGCCGCTCGACTTCGACATCCGCGCAGGCGAGTTCGTCTCGGTGGTCGGCCCTCGGGCTGCGGCAAGAGCACGCTGATGAAGCTGGTGGCCGGGCTGCTCCGATCTCGGGCGGCGACTGTCGCTCGGGCAAGCCGGTGAGCGGGCCGCAGACCAACGTCGGCATCGTGTTCCAGAACGCGCTGCTGCTGCCCTGGCGCAGCGTGCTCGACAACATCCTGCTCCAGGCCGAGATCCGCAACCTGCCTGCGCGGGCGGCCCGCAAGCGCGCCATGGAACTGATGGAGATGGCGGGCCTGCTGGGTTTCGAAAACAAGTACCCGTGGCAGCTCTCGGGCGGCATGCAGCAGCGGGTGGCGATCCTGCGCGCCCTGCTGCACGACCCGCCAGTGCTGCTGATGGACGAGCCCTTCGGCGCGCTCGACGCGATGACGCGCGAGAAGATGAACCTCGAACTCCAACGCATCTGGATGGCCGCCGGCAAGACGGTGCTGCTCATCACCCACAGCATTCCCGAGGCCATCTTCCTGTCGGACCGCGTGCTCGTCATGACCGAGCGGCCCGGAAGTTTTGCCGCCGTGTACGACATCGACCTTCCGCGCCCCCGTCCGCTCGACGTGATGGGGACGGAGCGTTTCGCCTCGTATGCCCGCACCCTGCGCGCGCACTTCTTCGCGCAGGGCAACCTCGACGCCCACTGAGCGAACGAGTCGTGTCCGCCGCTTCCGCACATTCCCCGCCGCTGGTGCGCGTGCTCGCCGTGCAGTTCGGCGTGCGGCCGATGAACCTGCGCCTGCCGTTCAAGTTCGGCGCGGTCACGCTGACCCGCTGTCCGCAGGTGTTCGTGCGGGCCACGGTGGATTGCGGCGCAAGCGGCACGGTGCAGGGCTGGGCGGCCGAGATGATGGTGCCGCGCTGGTTCGACAAGCGACCCGAACCGAGCCAGGCCGACAACGTGCGGCATCTGCAGGAGGCACTCGAAGCCGCCGCACGCGCCTATGCGAGCGGCGCGCCAGTGTCGGCCTTCGGGCTCTTCGCGCTTCACTACGACGAGCTGATGGCGCAAGGCGCCGCGCGCGGCGCGACGACGCTGTCGACCGCGTTCGGGCAGGCGGTGCTGGACCGCGCCGTGCTGGACGCGCTCTGCCGCGCGGTGCATGTGCCGGTGTACGCCGCATTCCAGCGCAACCTGGTCGGGATCGGCGATACGGCCGTCGCGCCCGACATGAAGGGCTGGGACTGGAACGGCTGGCTCGCCGCGCTTGCGCCAGCCGACAGCCTGCATGCGCGCCACACCGTCGGCATGCTGGATGTGCTGGAGGGCGAGACCTCCGATGGCGCGGGCCTGCCGATCAGCCTGCCTGCCGTTGTGCGCCGCTACGGCCACCGCTTCTTCAAGATCAAGCTCGGCGGCGCTGTCGATGCCGACCTGAAGCGGCTCGACGCCGTGCTGGCTCACTCGACGCCGTGCAGCCCGGCCACGTTCAGCCTGGACGGCAACGAGCAGTACGCCGACGTCGCGGCGCTGCAGGCGCTGTGCGACGGCCTGCGCAAATTGCCCCGCCTCGCGGCACGCCCGGATGCGCTTCTCTACATCGAGCAGCCGCTGGCACGCGATGCGAGCATGGACCCGTCGCTGGCTGCACTCGACGCGCCCGCGCCGCTCCTGCTCGACGAGGCCGATGGCACGCTCGACGCTTTTCCCGCAGCCCGCGCGCATGGCTGGCACGGCGTTTCCAGCAAGGCCTGCAAGGGCCTGTACAAGGCTGTGATCAACCGGGCACGCTGCGACAAGTGGAACGCCGCCGAAGCCGGCAAGCCTCTGCGCTACTTCATGTCGGCCGAAGACCTGACCTGTCAGGCCGGCCTGGCGGTGCAGCAGGACCTGGCGCTCGCCGCACTGCTGGGACTCGCGCACTGCGAGCGCAACGGCCATCACTACGTCGATGGATTCGGCGACGCGCCCGCCACCGAGTGCTCGGCATTCGCGGCCGCGCATCCCGACCTCTACGACGGCACCTCGGGCCGTCCGCGCCTTGCCATCCATGACGGCCGCATCGCCATCGCATCGCTTGCGCGGCCCGGTTTCGCGCACACGGCCGACCCCGACTTCGACAGCTTGCAGCCGCTGCACAGCGCAGCCTCGCTGGTCTAAGCCGCCCTTTATTTTTTCCTCTCTTCCAACCTCACCAGGAGATCCCATGAAAACCACCACCCGCCGCTGCGCGCTGATCGCCACCCTGGCGCTGACCGCTTCGTTCGGCGCCACGGCCCAGGGCGCCTGGCCCAACAAGCCGATCCGCGTGATCGTGCCGTTCGCGGCCGGCAGCACCACCGACATCATTGCCCGCGCCATCGCCGACAAGATGGGCACGAGCCTCGGCCAGACGCTGGTGATCGACAACCGCGGCGGCGCCAGCGGCACCATCGGCCAGCAGGCGGTGGCCACCGCCGCACCCGACGGCTACACGATCATGATTCACTCGTCCTCGCACACGGTGAGCCCGTCGACATTTGCCAAATTGCCGTTCGACACGATGGGCGACTTTGCCGGCGTGACGCCGATCTCGTCGCTGCCCAACGCGCTGGTGATCTCGCCGGCCAAGAACATCAAGACGCTGAAAGATCTGGTCGCAGCCGCCAAGGCCAAGCCCGGCAGCATCAACTTCGCATCGGCCGGCCAGGGCAGCGCCACGCACCTGAATGCAGAGAAGTTCAAGATGGCCGCAAACATCGACGCGGTGAACATCCCGTTCAAGGGTTCTGCCGAAGCCGTGACCGAAGTGCTGGCCGGCCGCGTCGACTACTACTTCTCGCCGATCGCGCCGGTGATCGGCCAGATCAAGGAAGGCCAGCTGCTCGCACTGGCCGTCGGTTCGCCCCGGCGCGCCGCCGCCCTGCCAGACGTGCCGACCACCACCGAAGCGGGCGTGCCCGGTTCGGAATTCAATTTCTGGATCGGCATGATGGCGCCCGCCAAGACGCCGCGCGACATCGTGAACCGGCTGCACGACGAGGTGGCGAAGGCGCTGGCCAGCCCCGAAGTCAAGGAGCGCTTCCTGAAGCTCGGCGCCGAGGCATGGACGCTCAAGCCCGAGCAGTTCGATGCCTACATCAAGGACG
>JBBJMS010000146.1:0-9145 GCA_037720315.1 Variovorax sp.
GCGACGCAAAAGAAAGTAGCTCGACCGCCGGGGCGAAACCCGGCCCCAGGCCACAGAACAGAAAACAAGAGTGTCCTCACGCCAACCCTCTTCCGCAGGGAGCAGGCCACATGAACCTCATCGCCCGCATGCAGGCCCTTCCAAGAGAAGCCCGCGACACGCTGTTCCTGCTCGCAGTCATCGGCCTGCTGCTGCTCCCGCAGATCCTCAACATCCCGTGGTGGTGCAGCGCCCTCACCGCCATCGTCCTGCTCTGGCGGGGTACGTTGGCGGTGCAGGCCCAGCCGCTGCCGGGCAGATGGTGGCGTGCCGGCCTGCTTGCGATCACGTTGGTCGCCACCTACGCCACGCACCGCACGCTGCTCGGGCGCGACGCCGGCGTCACGCTCATCGTGATCCTGCTCGCACTCAAGACGCTCGAACTGCGTGCCCGCCGCGACGCGTTCGTTGTCTTTTTCCTGGGCTTCTTCACGATGCTCACCAACTTCTTCTATTCGCAATCGCTCCTCACCGCGTTTGCGATGCTGCTCGCGTTGCTCGGTCTTCTGACCGCGCTGGTCAACGCCCACATGCCGGTCGGCAAGCCGCCGCTGGCGCAGGCAGCGCGCACCGCCGGATGGATGGCGCTGCTGGGCGCGCCGATCATGTTGGTGCTCTTCCTGCTGTTCCCGCGCATGGCGCCGCTTTGGGGAACGCCGAGCGATGCGATGACGGGGCGCACCGGGCTGTCGAACAGCATGAGCGTCGGCAGCATCGCGCAGCTCGCGCTCGACGACGGCATTGCCGCGCGCATCAGGTTCGACGGCGACCGCGTTCCGGCGCAGCGCGACATGTACTTCCGCGGCCCGGTGCTGTCGCAGTTCGACGGCCGCGAATGGAAGGCGCCGCGATTCGGGCGCGGCTTCCTGCCGCAGAACCTGCGCGTCAGCGGCCCGCCGATCGGCTACGAGGTCACCCTGGAACCGAGCAACCGGCCCTGGCTGCTGACGCTCGACGCAGCGCCTGCCGCACCGGTGCTGCCGGGCTACGAACCCTTCGCCACACCGGCGCTGCAGTGGATGGTGAGCCGCCCGGTCGGCGACCTGGTGCGCTACCGGGCCGAGAGCTTCACGCAATTCCAGAGCGGGCCAGAGCGCCGCACTGCCGCGCTGCAGCACTACGTGGCGCTGCCGGAGGGCACGAACCCGCGCACAGCCGCGCTGGCCGCGCAGATGAAGCGCGACCCTGCCCTGGCCGGCGCCAACACCCCGGCGCTGGTGCAGGCCGTGCTGCAGCGGCTGCGCACGGGCGGCTACAGCTACACGCTCGAACCCGGGCTCTACGGCGACGACACGGCCGACGAGTTCTGGTTCAACCAGAAGGCCGGCTTCTGCGAGCACATCGCGTCGGCGTTCGTGGTGCTGATGCGTGCGCTCGACATTCCGTCGCGCATCGTCACCGGCTACCAGGGCGGCGAGATCAACGGCGTCGACAACTTCTGGACGCTCAGGCACAGCGACGCGCATGCCTGGGCCGAGGTCTGGCAACAAGGCACGGGCTGGGTGCGGGTCGACCCCACCGGCGCGATATCGCCCGACCGCGTGGGCCTGTTCCGCCGCCTCGCGCCGCAGCCGGGCCTCTTCGCCGGCGCGATCGGCGCGATGAACCCGACCCTGGCGCAGAACCTGCGCGCCGCATGGGAGGCGGTGAACAACAGCTGGAACCAGTGGGTGCTCAACTACACGCAGAGCCGGCAACTCGATCTGCTGAAGAAGCTCGGCTTCGAAGCGCCGAGCCTGCAAGACCTGGCGACCGTGCTGCTGGCGCTGCTGGTCGCGGCCAGCCTCGGCGGCGCCGCATGGACGCTGTGGGAACGCAGCCAGCACGACCCGTGGCTGCGGCTGCTCGGCCAGGCCCGAGCACGGCTCGCACGCGCCGGCATCGACGTGCCCGAGGCAGCGCCGCCGCGGCAGATGGCAGCCCGACTGGCCGAGCGCTTCGGCACCGGCGCACAGGGCACGCAGGATGTGCAGGACTGGCTGATCAGGCTCGAGGCACAGCGGTACGCCCGAACACCGGCGCCCGCATTGGCGCGGCTGCGGGCCGAGTTCCGCCGGCTCTCGTGGCCGCGCTGAAACCACATGTGTCGCTTGCCGCCGCGGCGCATGCGGACGGCACAATCGGACGCATGCGACGCCTTATCCCGACAGCTCTTTCGACTGCTCTTGCGACTGCTCTTTCGACTGCTCTTGCGATCGCCCTGCTCTTGCCGGCACTCGCCATTCCCGTTTCGGCTTGGGCGCAGAAGCCGCCCGTGCGCGGGGAGACGCCCTACGCCACGCGCGAAGACGCCATGCGGTTCGCCGACGACGTCGCCGCGCGGCGCGACCTCGACCGCGACTGGGTGCGCGCCACCATCGGCCGCGCGCGCCTGCTGCCCAACGTGCCGCGCCTGATGCTGCCCGGGCCACCTGGCGCGCCGAAGAACTGGCGCGCCTACCGCAGCCGCTTCATCGACCCCGTCCGCATCGCCGCCGGCGCGCGCTTCTGGCGCGCCAATGCCGACGCGTTGGCGCGCGCCGAAGCAGATACGGCGTGCCGCCGGAAATCATCGTGGGCATCATCGGCGTCGAAACCATCTACGGCCGCAACATGGGCAACTTCCGCGTCATCGATGCGCTTGCCACGCTGGCCTTCGATTTCCCGCAGGCGCATCCTCGCGCGGCCGCGCGGCAGGCCTTCTTCCGCGAAGAACTCGAAAGCTTCCTGAGCCTCGAAAGCCGCACCGCGCAGGACCCGATGGTGCCGGTGGGCAGCTATGCCGGCGCGATGGGCATGCCGCAGTTCATGCCGAGCAGCATCGCCAAGTACGCCATCGATTTCGATAGCGACGGCCGCATCGACCTGGTCGGTAATCCGACCGACGTGATCGGCTCGGTCGCCAGCTACTTCAAGGCCTTCGGCTGGCAGCCGGGCATGCCTTCGGTCTATCCGGTGAGCTTCGACGAGGCGCGGCTGCGAAAAGACATCCTCATGGCGCCGGACATCCTGCCGACCTTCAGCGCCGATGCCTTCGTGGCCACCGGCGCGGTGCTCGAAGGCGAAGCGCTCGACCACAAGGGTTTGCTCGCGCTGATCGAACTGCAGAACGGCGCCGAGCCGGCGAGCTACGTGGCCGGCACGCAGAACTTCTACGTCATCACCCGCTACAACTGGAGCAGCTACTACGCGATGTCGGTACTCGACCTCGGACGCGAAGTGCGTGAAGCGATGGCGCAGTGATGCAGACCGATGCGCGCAGCGACGCATCGCGCGGCGCCTGGTCGATTCGCTCGAAACGCAATAAGCGGCTCAGCGGAAGGCCGTGCGCCCCACCGTCTTGCCCGCGGCATCGACCAGCACCGCCTCGCCCATCGATGCGAACTCGCCGTTGAGCCCGGTGATGTTGACCTGGTGCGTGACCCAGACCTCGAAGCTGCGCGCCGGTATGCCGGCCAGCCGCTCGACCAGCGCGTCGCGGCCGCCGCGCGCAGACCCGCCGAGGCCGAAGGTCGAGTTCAGCGGCGTCCAGACCTCGTGCGTGCCGAACGCCAGGTCAGCCGTGTCCTTGCACCGGCACCAGGCGCTCGTGCGCACCGCCGCCGGCTTCAATGCGCGTGCCTTGAACCATTGGCCCGCAGCACGCGCCTGCGCGCGGCCTTCGTCGCTCAGGTTGCGCTGGGTGCTGCAAAGTTCCAGCTGGAACCCGGGCGGATCGCCGACGCCGGGCGTGGTCAGCGCGTGGCGCCAGAGCACCGCGCACCCGCCGGCACGCAAGCGCTCGACGAAGGCTTCGGCGCTTTTTGTCTGGGCATGCGCCCAACCGGTTGCAGCGGCGGCGATGCCGAGCAAGGCGAATTGACGTCGTTGGATCATGGAGGGCGAGGCTAGCAGCACGCACCGACCACGGCGCAAAAAGGGCTGCTGCGCCTTCGCACAGCAGCCCTCGGGGCGAGGCGCAACGCTCGGCTGTTAGCGCACCTTGCCTTCCTTCCAGGCACCGACCAGCTTCTCGTAGTCGATGGTTTCGCCCTTGGGCTTCTCGTTGGCGAGCTTCTTCCACGGGGCATGCTGGTCGCTCAGGTACTTGGCCGGGTCGCCCTTGGCATTGAGCTTGGGCGCGCACTTGGCCATGCCGGCACGCTCCAGGCGAGCCATGACGTTGTCCATCTCGTCGGCCAACGTGTCCATCGCGACCTGCGGCGTCTTCTCGCCGGTCACGGCTTCGGCCACGTTCTTCCACCAGAGCTGGGCCAGCTTCGGATAGTCGGGCACGTTGGTGCCGGTCGGCGACCAGGCCACGCGCGCCGGGCTGCGGTAGAACTCGACCAGCCCGCCCAGCTTGGGCGCCATGTCGGTCATCGCCTTCGACTGGATGTCCGATTCGCGGATCGGTGTCAGGCCCACCATCGTCTTCTTGAGCGACGTCGTCTTGGCGGTGATGAACTGCGCGTAGAGCCACGCGGCGGCGGTGCGGTTCTCGTCATGGTCGGTGAAGAAGGTCCACGAGCCGACGTCCTGGTAGCCGTTCTGCATGCCCTGCTTCCAGTACGGGCCGTTCGGCCCGGGGGCCATGCGCCACTTGGGCGTGCCGTCGGCGTTGACGACCGGCAGGCCGGGCTTCGTCATGTCGGCGGTGAAAGCCGTGTACCAGAAGATCTGCTGCGCGATCTGGCCTTGCGCCGGCACCGGACCGGCTTCACCGAAGGTCATGCCCATGGCTTCCTTGGGCGCGTACTTCTTCATCCAGTCGATGTACTTGGTGAGCGCGTAGACGGCCGCGGGCGAATTGGTGGCGCCGCCGCGCGAGACCGCAGCGCCCACCGGCGTGCACTTGTCGTCCGCCACGCGAATGCCCCATTCGTCGATCGGCAGGCCGTTGGGCGTGCCGATGTCGGCGGTGCCGGCCATCGAGAGCCACGCATCGGTGAAGCGCCAGCCGAGCGACGGGTCCTTCTTGCCGTAGTCCATGTGGCCGTAGATGGGCTTGCCGTCGATGGTCTTCACGTCGACGCTGAAGAACTCGGCGATGTCCTCGTAGGCGCTCCAGTTGAGCGGCACGCCCAGGTCGTAGCCGAACTTGGCCTTGAACTTTTCCTTCAGGTCGGGCCGTGCGAACAGGTCGGCGCGGAACCAGTACAGGTTGGCGAACTGCTGGTCGGGCAATTGATAGAGCTTGCCGTCGGGGCCGGTGGTGAACTTGGTGCCGATGAAGTCCGGCAGGTCGAGCCCGGGGTTGGTGTAGTCCTTGCCCTTGCCGGCCATGTAGTCGGTCAGGTTCATGATCTTGCCGTAGCGGTAGTGCGTGCCGATCAGGTCGGAGTCGCTGATCCAGCCGTCGTAGATCGACTTGCCCGACTGCATCGAGGTCTGCAGCTTCTCGACCACGTCGCCTTCCTGGATCAGGTCGTGCTTCACCTTGATGCCGGTGATTTCCTCGAACGCGCGAGCCAGCGTCTTCGATTCGTACTCGTGCGTGGTGATGGTCTCGGAAACCACCGAGATCTCGTTCACGCCCTTGGCCTTGAGCTTGGCGGCGGTATCGGCAAACCACTTGAGTTCGGTCGCCTGCTGCTCCTTGGAAAGCGTGGACGGCGTGAACTCGCTGTCGATCCACTTGGTGATGGCGTCGCCGGCTGCGGGCGCAGCGGCGGTGGCCGGCGCGGGCGCAGCGGCTGGTGCCGGCGTGACGGCCGGCGCAGGCGCCATGGCTGCCGGCGGTGCGGCCGCTGGTGCGGCCGGTGTTGTGTCGTCCTTTGTCCCGCAAGCCACCAGCGTCAGTGCGACAGCGGCTGCGAGTACGGTGTAGCGCATGGTCATGAACTTGTCTCCTCGGTTGAATGCTTCCCCGGTATCTGCAAATCTCGGCCCCGGGGATGCGGAGAGCCGGACAGCTGAAATCATTTTTTCGCTCAGCCCTTGCGCATGACAAGCGCCAGCACGAGCATCGACAGCACGAAGCTGATCCAGATCGAAGGCTCGGCCTGCAGGCTCATCCACTGCTGGAACTTGCCCGCGAGGCCGATGAAGGCCAGGTTGATGTAGGCCGCGATCAACAGGCCGATGAAGAGCCGGTCGCCGCGCGTGGTGTCCATCGGCAGCCAGCCACGTCGCAGCGTGGTCGGCGACTTGAGCTCCCAGGCAGTCATGCCCGCGAGCATCAGCCCGATGCAGATGAAGAAAACGGCCACCGGCGTGGTCCAGACCATCCACTGGAACATTTTCAGACCCTCCCCATCGCAAAGCCCTTGGCGATGTAGTGGCGCACGAACCAGATCACGATCGCGCCCGGCACGATCGTGAGCGTGCCGGCGGCCGCCAGTGTGGCCCAGTCCATGCCGGATGCGCTCACCGTGCGTGTCATGGTGGCGACAATGGGCTTGGCGTTCACGCTGGTGAGCGTGCGGGCGAGCAGCAGTTCGACCCAGCTGAACATGAAGCAGAAGAAGGCCGCCACGCCCACGCCGGCCTTGATGAGCGGCAGGAAGATGGTCACGAAGAAGCGCGGGAACGAGTAGCCGTCGATGTACGCCGTCTCGTCGATCTCGCGCGGAATGCCGCTCATGAAGCCTTCCAGAATCCACACCGCCAGCGGCACGTTGAAGAGCAGATGCGCCAGCGCCACGCCGAGGTGCGTGTCCATCAGCCCGACCGTGGTGTAGAGCTGAAAGAACGGCAGCAGGAACACCGCCGGGGGCGTCATGCGGTTGGTCAAAAGCCAGAAGAACACATGCTTGTCGCCGAGAAACGAATAGCGCGAGAACGCATAAGCCGCGGGCAATGCCACGGTGAGCGAGATCACCGTGTTGATGCCGACGTAGATCAGGCTGTTGATGTAGCCCGAGTACCACGACTCGTCGGTGAAGATGCGCGCGTAGTTGGCCCAGGTGAACTCCTGCGGGAAGAACGAGAAACTGGAGACGATCTCCCCGTTGGTCTTGAAGCTCATGTTGACCATCCAGTAGATGGGCAGCAGAGCGAACAGGATGTACAGCACCAGGAAGATGCTGCGCTTGTGAAACCGCTTCTCGTTCATAAAGACCCCCACGCTCTGCACTTCGTGTCATCGCTGCCCCCCGAGGGGGCGCGAGCTTGCTTGGGGCGGCCCGGCGCCGCGCTCATTTGGTTTCCTCCACTTCCTGCGTACCCACCCGCAGCATCCAGTTGTAGAGCACGAAGCACAAGAGCAGGATGATGAGGAAGTAGATCAGAGAAAACGCTGCCGCCGGGCCCAGGTCGAACTGCCCCACCGCCTTCTGCGTCAGGTACTGGCTCAGGAAGGTGGTGGCATTGCCCGGCCCGCCGCCGGTCAGCACGAAGGGCTCGGTGTAGATCATGAAGCTGTCCATGAAGCGCAGCAGCACCGCGATCACCAGGACGCCGCGCATCTTGGGCAGCTGGATGTAGCGGAACACCGCGAACTTGCTGGCGCCGTCGATGCGTGCGGCTTGGTAGTACGCATCGGGAATCGAGCGCAGTCCGGCAAAGCACAGCAGCGCCACCAGCGGCGTCCAGTGCCACACGTCCATCACCAGCACGGTCAGCCAGGCATCGGTTGCATTGCCGGTGTAGCTGTAGTTCACGCCGAGCTTCTGCAGCGTGTAGCCGAGCAGGCCGATGTCGGCACGGCCGTAGATCTGCCAGATGGTGCCGACCACGTTCCACGGAATCAGGAGCGACAGCGCGACCACCACCAGCACCGCCGATGAGCGCCAGCCCGTGGCCGGCATCGACAGCGCGAGCGCGATGCCCAGCGGAATCTCGACTGCCAGCACCGCGAGCGAAAAGCCGAGTTGACGTCGCAGCGCGGCATGCAGCTCGCCGTCGCGCATCACCGATGCGAACCATTCGGTGCCGACGAACACCCGCCGCTCGGGAGAGATGATGTCCTGCACCGAGTAGTTGACCACCGTCATCAGCGGCACGATGGCCGAGAAGGCCACGCACAGCAGCACCGGCAGCACCAGCCACCATGCCTTCTGGTTCACGGGCTTGTTCATGCCACCAGCTCCTCGTTGCGGTAGTAGCAGGTGTGCGCGTCCATCACCTTGAGCCAGACCGGCTCGCCGGTCGGCGGCACCTGCGCATCCGAATGCAGGCGGGCCTTGAGCACGGTGTCGCCGACGCGGGCGCTCAGCATCTGGTGGGTGCCGACGTCTTGCAGCCGCACCACCTCTGCAGCCACGGCACCGGGCGCGCCGGCTTCGGCAAGCACAACGTATTCGGGGCGAACGCCGAGCTTGAGCGCGCCCTCGGGCAACGCGCGCGCGCTGGCCAGCAGCGTACCGCCCACTTCAAGCGAACCGGCGGTGCTGTGCACGGGCAGGAAGTTCATGCCCGGCGATCCGATGAAGTGGCCGACGAAGGTGTGCGCCGGCCGCTCGAACAGCGCTTCGGCGCTGCCGACCTGCACCGCCTTGCCGCGCGTCATGACCACCACCTCTTCGGCGAAGGTGAGCGCCTCGACCTGGTCGTGCGTGACGTAGATCAGCGTGAGCTTGAGCTCGCGGTGGATCTGCTTGAGCTTGCGCCGCAGCTGCCACTTGAGGTGCGGGTCGATCACCGTGAGCGGCTCGTCGAACAGCACCGCCGACACGTCGCTGCGCACCAGGCCGCGGCCGAGCGATATCTTCTGCTTGGCATCGGCAGCAAGGCCGGCCGCGCGATGGTTGAGCTGGCCGCTCATGTCGAGCATCTCGGCGATCTCGCCCACGCGCTTCTTGATCTGCTCGGCCGGCATCTTGCGGTTGCGCAGCGGAAAGGCCAGGTTCTCGGCCACCGTCATGGTGTCGTAGATCACCGGGAACTGGAACACCTGCGCGATGTTGCGCTCCTGCGGCGTCGCGCGGGTGACGTCGCGCCCGTCGAATGTCACGCTGCCCTGCGAAGGCTCGATCAGGCCCGAGATGATGTTGAGCATGGTCGTCTTGCCGCAGCCCGAAGGCCCGAGCAGCGCGTAGGCGCCGCCGTCGCGAAAACTCATCTTCAGCGGCAGCAACGCATAGTCGCTTTCCTGCTTGGGGTCGGCGCGGTAGGCATGCGCCAGGTCGAGGTCGATGCGGGCCATGTCAGTGGCGCTCCTTGCGCCAGGCGGGCGCCACCGACAGGCTGCCGGTGGCATCGAATA
>JBBJMS010000026.1:0-26371 GCA_037720315.1 Variovorax sp.
TCGCAGGCGCCAGCGTGGCGATCGGCACGGGTGCGGATGCGGTGTCGCCGGCCACGCTGCGGCGCCTGCGCTTTGGCGGACGCAGCGGCATCACCATCGCGCCCGGCGCCGAGGCATGGAGCGATGCGGCAAGCATCGCCGTGGTTTCCGGCCAGGCCATCGCGGTGAGCTTTCGGCTCGAAGGGCCCGCGCCCGTCGCAACGGTGCATCGCCTGCCGGAAAACGCAACGCGGATGCTGCAAGGCAATGCAGTCATGCGGCCGGTCTGGCGCGACGCCGTTGCATTGCAATGGAACCATGTCGTCACCGGGCTCGACGTGCACGGCCCCGAGGCGCGGCGCGTGGTGGTGGCTTTCGGCGACTCGATCACCGAAGGCGCAGGCGCAGATGAACGGCAGGGTGCTTCGGCGCGCTATCCGGACCGGTTGGCACAGCGCCTGCGCGGCATGCCGGGCAGCGCGGGCGCGTTCGGCGTCATCAACGCCGGCATCTCCGGCAACCGCCTGCTTGCCAGCCCGGCCGGGCCGCCGGGCATCGAGCGCTTCGCGCACGACGTGCTGACGCAGAGCGGCGTCACGCATGCGGTGATCCTGCTGGGCATCAACGACATCGGCCTGGGCGAGTCGCTCGGTTCGGGGCAGATCACCGCCGGCTTGCAGCGACTGGTCGCGCAGGCACATGCGCGGGGCGTGAAGGTGATGCTCGGCACGCTGCCGCCGTTCAAGGGCGCGCCTTACTGGAGCGAAGCGAAGGAGCAGCAGCGGCAGGCCGTGAACCGCTGGATACGCGGCCGGCAGGACATCGATGCAGTGGTCGATTTCGACGCCGTGCTGCGCAATCCCGCCGATCCGCTGGTGCTGAACCCGCTCTACGACAGCGGCGACCGCCTTCATCCGGGCAACGCCGGCTACGCGGCAATGGCAGATGCGATCGACCTGCGCGAATTGCGCGAGTAGTCGCGGCGACACAACGAAAGCGCGTCACAACGTTACACAAATAGGGGTCTAAGCCTTACATCCGCTTCACATTGAGGCACCAGCATGAAGGCTCCAACAACTCATGAGGAGTACCCCCATGAAAAAACTCGCTGTTTCTCTTGCCGTCGGCGCGGCCTCGCTTCTGTCGCTCGGTGCCGTGATCGTGCCGACGGCCGCGCAGGCCCAAGCCTTCATCACCATCCAGTCCGCACCGCCGCCGCCGCGTGCCGAGCGCGTGCCGCCGCCGCGCCGCGGCTACGTATGGGCGCCTGGCCACTACGAGTGGCGCGGCGGGCGCCATGTGTGGGTTCGCGGCACCCAGATCCGTGCACGGCCGGGCTATGCGTACCGCGCCCCCCAATGGCGTGAACGCGATGGTCGCTGGGAATACAACCGCGGCCGCTGGGACCGCGACCGCGACGGCGTGCCCAACCGCATGGACCGTGACCGCGACAACGACGGCGTGCGCAACCGCGACGACCGCCGACCAAACAATCCGAACCGCAGTTGACGCCGGCGCCTGAGCGCTGGCCAGAGCCCGCTGCGATCCGGCGGGCTTTTTCTTTTTCTAGAAGAGCAGGAACAGCAGCGGCATGAGCAAGACCGCTAGCACCACCTGCAGGCCGAGCGCCGGGCCGGCGTAGGCGCCGGCATCGGCATGCGCCCGGCTACCTGAAAACGACGGTGCGATGCCCGTTCAGCAGCACCCGGTGCTCGCAGTGCCACTTGACCGCGCGGGCCAGTACCTGGCTTTCGGTGTCGCGTCCGCGGGCGGTGAGGTCGAGGGCGGTGTCGGTGTGGTCGGCGCGTTCCACGTCCTGCTCGATGATCGGCCCCTCGTCGAGGTCGGCAGTCACGTAGTGGGCAGTGGCGCCGATCAGCTTCACGCCGCGATCGTGCGCCTGGTAGTAGGGCTTGGCGCCCTTGAAGCTGGGCAGGAACGAGTGATGGATGTTGATGGCGCGGCCGGCGAGCTGGCGGCACAGGTCGTTGCTCAGGATCTGCATGTAGCGCGCCAGCACGACCAGCTCGGCACCTTCGCTCTGGATGATTTCCAGCTGCTTCGCCTCGGCCTGCGACTTGGTCGCGGCCGTCACCGGCAGGTGATGGAAGGGCACGTTGTAGCTGGCCGCGAGGTGATAGAAGTCGCGATGGTTCGACACGATTGCGCGCACGTCGATGGCCAGGAGCCCGCTCTTCCAGCGAAACAGCAGGTCGTTGAGGCAGTGGCCTTCCTTGCTGACGAGGATCACCGTCTTCATCGGCTCGGCGGCGGCATGCAGTTTCAGGCTCATGCCGAAGCCTTTTGCAAAGCCTTCAAGCTGCTCGCGCAGGGCCGCCTCGCCGTGGTCGCTGCATGCAAAACGCACGCGCATGAAGAAGAGGCCGGTGCTGCGGTCGTTGTACTGCGCCGCTTCTTCGATGTTGCCGCCGCGCTCGAGCAGAAAACCCGAAACGGCATGGACGATGCCGGTGCGGTCCGGGCAGGAGAGGGTGAGGATGTACGCGGGATTCATAAGGGGCGTGATTGTCGCAGCGACATGCGAAACGGTGTCTGCGTCTTTGCCAAAATTTGGCAAAGCTGCTACCGTCAATCCATGGGGACCATGAATATTTCGCTGCCCGACGAACTCAAAGCTTTCGTCGACCTTCAGCTTCGTACGCAGGGGTTCGGCACGTCGAGCGAGTACATGCGCGAACTGATTCGCCGCGATCGGGAGCGTGTGCAGTTTCGCCAATACCTGCTCGACGGGGTCTCGTCCAAGCCGGCCGGCAGGCTGGACGCGGCCTACTTCGGAAAGCTGCGCAAGCAGGTGAAGGCGGCGGCCAGACGCTCTGGTGCATGAAGCCGGCCTTGCGTTCGGCGCTGGCCGAGCAGGATATACAGGATGCTCTTGACTACTACCTGCGGGAAGCGCCTCATGTTGCGGATGGATTCATCGACGAGCTTGAAAACGCGAGCCTGTATATCGAAACCAATCCCCGCACTGGCTCCCCAAGCTATGCGCATGCGCTCGACATTCCGCGCTTGCGGTTCTGGGCGTTGCACCGCTTTCCCTATGCCCTGTTCTACATCGAACATGGCGATCACCTCGATGTTCTGCGGCTGGTGCACATGAGCCGCGACATTCCCGCCAGCCTGCAGGGCGATTGATCATTTACAGGAGACCAAAGCCATGGCCTATCAGGACTTCAACATGGACAACCAGTGGTTGCCCTTCACGCCCAACCGGCACTTCAAGAAGGACCCGCGGGTCTTCGTGGCGGCCGACGGCATGGAGTTCACCACGCACGACGGCAAGAAGGTGATCGACGGCATCTCGTCGCTCTGGTGCGTGGGTGCCGGCCACAACCGCAAGCCGATCAACGAAGCGATCAAGAAGCAGCTCGACACACTCGACTACGCCACCGCCTTCCAAGTCAGCAACGACAAGGCCTTCAAGGCCGCCGAGATGATCGCGGCGATGGCACCGGGTGACTTGAACAAGGTGCTGTTCTGCAACTCGGGCAGCGAAGCGGCCGACACCTCGCTGAAGGTGGCGCTGGCGTATCACCGTGCGCGCGGCGAGGGGCACCGCAATCTGTTCATCGGGCGCGAGAAGGGCTACCACGGCGTCGGTTTCGGCGGCATGTCGGTCGGCGGCATTCCGGGCAACCGCAAGGTGTTCGGCTCGGCGTTCCTGCCGCGGGTGGACCACATGCGCTTCATCCACGATCCGGTGAACCATGCCTACATCCACAACGAGGAGCCGGTGTGGGCCGACGACCCGCTGGCCGACCTGGAGCAGCGCATCCTGCCGCTGCACGATCCGAGCAATGTGGCCGCGATCATCGTGGAGCCGGTGGCGGGTTCGGCCGGCTGGTACCTGGCGCCCAAGGACTACCTGCAGAAGCTGCGCGCCATCTGCGACAAGCACGGCATCCTGCTGATCTTCGACGAGGTGATCACCGGCTTCGGACGCATGGGGACCAACTTTGCGTCCGACTATTTCGGCGTCGTGCCCGACATGCTCAACTTCGCCAAGTGCGTGACCAACGGCGTGATCCCGTTGGGCGGCGTGATCTGCCGGGACAAGCTGTACGACGAGATGATGAAGACCTCTGCGCCGGAGCATGTGGTGGAGTTCTTCCACGGCTATACCTATTCGGGCCATCCGGTGGCCTGCGCCGCGGCCATCGCCACGCTCGAACTGTTTCAGAAGGAGCAGCTCTTTGCTCGCGCGGGCGAGATGGGCCGCGTGCTCGGCGATGCGTTCCACGGCACCTTCAAGGGTCTGCCGAACGTGATCGGCATCCGCAGCCTGGGCCTGGCTGCAGCCGTTGAGCTGGCGCCGATCGCCGGTTCACCCGGAAAGCGCGCCTACGACATCTTCCTGGACTGCTATCACAAGGGCGCGCTGGTTCGGCCGGCCGGCGACGTGATCGTGATCGCGCCGCCGTTCGTGGTCGAGAAGTCGCACATCGATACCCTGGTCAACACGCTCGCCGACTCAATCAGGAAGCACGCCTGAGCGTGCCGCAGTAGTCCTTTACCGGCAGCGCCGGCGTGAGCCACACCGCGTCGAAGGCGCCGGGCTGCTCGGCGGCGGCGCCGGCGCGCAGTTGCACCGTCTTCACCGTCAGGTCGCTCGGCAAGTGCTGCGGCACGCCGAGGAGCCGCGTGGCATGCCCGGCACCGCTCAGCAGAACGACCGTCTTGCCGGGTACAAGGGTGTTGACTATCGCCTGCGCCATGGCGCGGTCGCGGGCGATCTGGATGCGGGTCATCGGCCCGATCTGTGCTTCCGGCAGCAGCTTGCAGTGCCCGCTGCGAACCGCCTCCTGCTGCGCTTCGCGCGCATCGGCGCCGAGCTGCGCATCGAGCGAGACGTCGGCCATGGCGTCCTTCATGCGTTCGCGCGGCAGATTGGCGCCGACCACCGGCACGCCAGCGCGCACGGCGGCCATCACGGCTGGGCCGTAGGCGCTCCATGGCCAGGCTTTGTCGTCCCAGCTGAGGGCGGCCTGTACCTGGGCGTCGGTCGCGGTGGCAGGCAAGTGCGCGGTGGCGTTGCCTTCCTCGGCCATTTCGATGGCGAGCGCGGCCAGGCGGCCGCTTGCGGCAAGGGCTTCCACCGTTTGCAGCGCAATCGCCTGATGCTCGGGCGCGTCGTGCTGCTCGCCGAGGAGCAGCGCGTCGGCCGGCAGGAGCGCCATCGTGCGCTTGGCGATTGGCGCTTCCGGGCCGACGGGGAGGGCCGAGCAACCGATGAGCATCGCCAACGCGGCAAAGCTTGCGAGAGGGGCGAAAGATTGGCGGATCAGCATCGGGCCATACTATGCGGCGGCGCGCCGCCCGTGCCGCCGTCCTTTTGCCCTTCCTCCTGTCCGTGTCCTTCCGCTTTCCGGCCCGCGTCTTCGCGACGCTCCTGCTCGCCCTCGCGGCAGCCGGCGCCTGCGTGCTGCTGCGCACGCCGCTGCCCTGGATGATCGGACCGCTGGTGGCGGTGTCGCTGGCCTCGATCGCGGGCCTGCCGACCGCCAGCCACACGCCGCTGCGCAACGCGGGGCAGTGGACCATCGGCGCCGCGCTCGGCCTTTACTTCACGCCACAGGTGGTGTCGCTGGTGGCCGGCATCTGGTGGGCGATCCTGCTCGGCATCGTATGGGCCCTGGCGCTCGGCTGGGGCTTCGGCCGCTGGCTGCAGCGGCTGCACGCAAGCAGGATGCCGCATGTGCCGGCGCGCTCGATGAGAGCCACGACTTACTTCGCCGGCGCCATCGGCGGAGCGTCCGAGATGACGCTGATGGCGGAACATGTCGGCGCGCGCACCGACCTGGTGGCAGCGGCGCACAGCCTGCGCCTGGTGCTGGTGACCGTCACCGTCCCCTTTGCGATGCAGTGGAGCGGATTGCACGGCCTGGAGATCGACCCGCCGGGAGCGCGAGAACTGAGTTTGGGCGGCTTGGCGCTGCTCGCCGTCGTTACCGGCGTCGGCGGCATCGCGATGCGCGCTGCGGGCCGCACCAACCCCTGGTTCATCGGTCCGCTGCTGGTCGCCATGGGCCTGACAATCGCCGGCCAGCAGTGGTCGGCCATTCCCACCTGGCTTTCCAACGCCGCTCAACTCGTGGTCGCGGTGAGCCTGGGCGTGCGATTCAGTCGCGAGTTCGTCCAGACGGCGCCGCGCTGGCTGGCCACGGTGGCATTGGGAACCCTGGTGATGGTCGCGCTGTGCGGCGGTTTCGCCTGGCTGTTGACCTGGGGGACCGGGCTCCATCCGGCGACGCTGATCCTGGGCACGGCGCCAGGCGGGATTGCCGAAATGGCGATCACCGCCAAGGTGCTGCAGCTCGGCGTGCCGGTGGTGACTGCTTTCCAGGTGTGCCGGCTTGTGGCCGTGCTGCTGATCGTCGGCCCGATGTACGGTTGGCTGTACGGCCGGCGCCGCGTCGGCTGAGACCTTTTCTAGTGCACGAGCACCGGCGTGTGCGCCAGCTCGGCGTAGCCCTCGAGCGTGTCCTCGACTTCCTCCTGCGTCGGCGTGTTCAGTTGCCAGGCCGTGATCTGCTGCTGGAACAGCTCGGCCCAGGAGCCATCGAGGTAGACCTCCTTGCCGGAGCGCTTGTCCACGATCTCGAAGCCGTGGCGCGCCAGCACCGGCAGGTGCGGCGCAACCGGCGGTTCGCCTTCGGTCGGCTGTACGTGCACGACGACGAAAGCGTCGGAGTCGTAAAGCATTTGCATGGCAGGTCCAGTCAGGATGTCGATGGCGTTCATGCTGGGTTAGATAGCCATTGCTTCGGTAGTTTCAAGACGGCTGTTGTTTTGTAGGCACAGGCCGGGTGTCGCTGTCGTGCCTTGGCGCCCGCACGCGCGTCAACAGTGTCAGGGGCGCACCTGGCTGCGCAGTCGCAGGTCGACCTCGTCGCCGTTGCTTTCCGTCTGCCGGATACGCACCGGCAGATAGCCGAGTTCGGGCGCGAGCCAGAGTTCGAGCTTGTCGTCGAAAGGCTTGCGCGGGTTGCGGGTGAGCTTGCGCGCCACGAATTCGCCAGCCAGCACCTTCACCCGTTCGTCGTCTTCGATCTTGAAAATCCAGATGTCGGCATCCCGCGGCCCCACGGTCTGCACGGCAATGGCGCCTCCGGGCGGATAGCGCGCCGGATCGCCTGCGATGAGCGCGCCCAGTTGCATCACCACCGTCACGCGGTCTTGCGCCCCGGGCAGCAGCGGCACGGCAGGGGCGTTGTTGCTGAAAATTACCTGCTGGCGGTCGCGCACGAAGTGCGAGGCAACCTCGGACTTTCGCTTGTCGGCAAAGCGCGTCGGCTCGATGCCGGTTACACCGATCGTGCCCGTGCTCTGCTGGGTGCGAAACGTGATCCAGAACGCCTTCAGCGTCATCCGCGCTTCGTAGTTCTGGCCGTCCTGCAGCCACACCAATTCGCCGTAGCCCTGGTAGGGCGCGGCGCCCCTGGTTGCAATGCCGTCGAAGTTCAATTGCACCGACCCCGGGATGCGCGCTGGAACCGGCGCTTCTTCGACCGGAGCGGGGGCAGCAACGCCTTCCGCATTGCCGCCGACGGCTCCGGTCGGGCCGTCGCTCGATGGCGCAGCCGCCATGTCGCCTGCCATGGCGGGTTCGGGCTGCGCGGCGGCGATGCCGGCTCGGCCGCGCGTGCTTCAGCCGCCAGCGGTTTCGGCAAGGGAGCCCGGCGCTGCGGTAGCGGCCGTGCAGGTGCCGGCTGCTGCATTGCAGGCGGCGGTGCCGCTGGCTTTTCCGGCGGCGGCGCCACGACGATCGTGCGCGTGATGAACCTGTTCTCGAGCGGCGGCGGCTCGCCTCCCGGCGTCAGCGGCGTCAGCGGCGCCACGGTGAGCACGGCGACATGAACAAACGTCACCAGCACGGTGAGCAGCAGCAGTGCACGCCATGGCGTGCCCGGGACGGCGGGCGCGTCCGTCGCATGGGCATGGGCATCGGCAGGGAGGGCAAGTTCAGGCATGGTCATCGGGGGCGCAGCGGCGTGCTCGGTACACTGCCGCCCGTCCAATCAGTTTAGTGGCGATGCCTCACCGGCATCGGCCGCTGCCTCCCACAAATCCATGAAACTCGCCACCCTCAAAGACGGCTCTCGCGACGGCCAATTGGTCGTTGTCTCGCGCGACCTTTCCAGCGCCCACTACGCCACCGGCATTGCCAGCCGGTTGCAGCAGGTGCTCGACGACTGGGGCTTCATGAGCCCGCAACTGCAGGATCTTTCGGATGCGCTCAACGCCGGCCGCACCCGGCATGCGTTCCCCTTCGATGCTGCGCGCTGCATGGCGCCGCTGCCGCGCGCCTACCAGTGGGCCGATGGCTCGGCCTACCTCAATCATGTGGAGCTGGTGCGCAAGGCGCGCAATGCCGAGGTACCCGAGAGCTTCTATGCCGACCCGCTCATGTACCAGGGCGCAAGCGACGACTTCGCCGGCCCGTGCGACCGCATCGTGGCGGCCAGCGAGGCCTTCGGCATCGACTTCGAAGCGGAGATCGCAGTCGTCACCGGCGACGTGAAGATGGGGGCGTCGCCCGCGCAGGCGCTCGATGGCATTCGCCTCGTGATGCTGGCCAACGACGTCAGCCTGCGCAACCTGATCCCGGGCGAGCTTGCCAAGGGCTTCGGCTTCTTCCAGAGCAAGCCGGCCACCGCGTTCAGCCCGGTTGCAGTCACCCTCGACGAACTGGGCGACGCCTGGCAGGGCGGCCGCCTGCATCTCACCCTGCAAAGCACCTGGAACGGCCGCAGGGTCGGCATGTGCGACGCCGGCGAGGAGATGACCTTTCACTTCGGCCAGCTCATCGCCCACATCGCCAAGACCCGCAACGTACGCGCCGGCAGCATCGTTGGCAGCGGCACGGTCAGCAACAAGGGCGTCGAGAAGAACGGGCGCACCGACTGGCCGAAGGGCTACAGCTGCATTGCGGAGAAGCGCTGCATCGAGACCATCCAGGACGGCCAGCCGGCGACCGAGTTCATGAAGTACGGCGACACGATCAGGATCGAAATGAAGGGGCGGGACGGACAGTCGGTGTTCGGGGCGATCGAGCAGGAAGTGGCGGCGCCGGAGGGCATTTGATCGGACGGCTGCTCGTCACCTCCCTGGTGACGAGCAAGGCATTCTTCACCTAGCCGTAGCGTACGAAGTCGTTGCTGTCGCGCAGCAGAAGGCGCAGGAGCTTGGGATGGATAAAAAGCTTCTCCTTGCCGGCCTGCAGTTCGTCGAGCACGCCCGCCGCGGCCAGCTCCTTCAGGTAGCGTGAAGCTGCTTGCCGCTGCGCGATCTGCTTATTGACCAGGTTGCCGATGCGGCAGTAGGGCTGCTCGAAGATCGTCTCGACCAGCTCCCGGCTGTAGATCTTGGGCAGCACTTGGCGGACATGGTCGGCCGTGTGCTCGGCAAGGCCGCGAATTGCAGCGATCTTGTAGGTGGTCCAACGGGCGGTTTCCTCCACCGCGCGCAGCATGTAGAGCACCCATTCCTCCCAGGCCTGCGCTTGCGTGACCTCTTGCAGCAAACGGTAGTAGTCGGCCTTGTGGGCAATGATGTAGCGGCTCAGGTACAGCACTGGCAGCGTGAGAAGCCGCTCCTGGATCAGCATCAGGATATTGATCACCCGGCCGGTGCGGCCGTTGCCATCGGTGAAGGGGTGAATCGCCTCGAACTGGTAGTGGCCTACGGCCATTCGGATCAACGGGTCCAGCTCGCGCTCATCATGGATGAACCGCTCCCAGTTTGCGAGCATCCGGCGCAGCAGCGCTTCGCCTTCGGGCGGGGTGTAGATGCTTGCGCCGTTGCGGTCGTTGACCAGTTGTGTGCCGGGCGTGCGGCGGATGTCCATTTCGACACCCTTGATGGCGGTGCAGATTTCCACGGCGGTCGTGGTGCACAGCGGCCTTTGATTCAGGGACCGGAAACCTTGTTGCAAGGCGGTTCTGTAGCGCAAGGCTTCCCTGGTTGCGGAATCCGCTTGGCCGTCGTGGCCGTCCGCATGCCTGAACAAACGGTCTGTGGTCGTGACGATGTTTTCGATCTCCGAGCTGTCCTTGGCTTCGAGCAGCGGGATCGTGTTGATGAGAACAGAGGGATTGGGAATGAGCTCCGTCGCCTGCTTGAGCTCGGCCAGGGCGGCGCGCGAAAGGATGCACTGCTTGAGGATGGCCCGGCTTTCCAGGTCGGCAGAGGGCGGCAGCTGTGGCAGTTCTGCATAAGGCCGGTCGGGGTACCAGGACGCAGCGCGGCCAGTCGTGTTCGAAATTAGTTGTTCTGACGACATATCGGGCATCTTAGGTCGTCGACGAAGACACGTCAACGAATCATGTCGTCGTTTCTTTATTCTGGCGACATGACCGGGGCAAATTCCCTCAGCAGTACCTTCAAGCTGCCGATCCCCAGCCGGCGGAACGCCCGGTACTGGTGGGTTCGCACGGTGGTGAGTTCCAAGCCCATGGCGCGCGCCGCCTCCTTGGCCGTCTTGCCTGCGAGCAGCTGGCCGATCACTTCGCGTTCGCGCAGGCTCAGCGTCAGCAGGCGCGACGCCAGAGCCGGCGCTGCAGCTTGGCGCACCGCGACGGCACTGCGGCCGTGGGCGGCGGTCGCGTCGGCGAGCAGGCCCGCATGCGCTTCGAGCAGCGCGAAATCTGCCGAAGCGAAATCCGGTTGCGCAAGGCTGCGGTAGAAGCTCACCGCCGCGCGCTGGCCGGTCGGCAGCAGCAGCAAGACCGATGCGCGTTCGCGGATGCCGACCTCGCCGTAGCAGGCCGCGCGATAGGCCGGGTCGGCCACCTCTTCGGCACGCTGGTGGCCCAGCCACAGCTGCGGGCGCTTCGGCAGCTTGCGCGCGGCCAGCCAGGCCATGTTGGGATCGAGCAGGTCGAAGCGCTGCGCCACGTAGCGCTCTGCCGTGCGTTCGGCGGTGTTGCCGTAGCTGCTGGCGGCCGAGACGGTTTCGATGCGGCCGGTAGCGCCCACGGCAAACACGGTGCAGAAGGTCACCGGCAGCATGGGCTGAATGGCACCGAGAAAGCTGGCCGCCAGCTGCGGGGTGCCGATGCCCGCGAGCACGGCGCTGACCGTCGGTGCCGCAAATGCATGCTGCGGCTCGGTCAGCAACCAGCGTTTCATCGGGGCGCAAGGGTTATCACTTCATACGAAGTTATGACAACGGCGGCGCGACGCCATCCGGACAATCCCTTTCGATGAACACCGCCGCCTTCATGCCATCCGCCGACCAACTGCCGCCGTCCGTCGGTGCCTTCGAATACACGCGCTTTGCGCCGTCGCTCCCGCCGCTGCAGGAAGGCCGCGAGCCCGGCTGCCATCCCGTGGTGATCGCCGGCGGCGGGCCGGTCGGCATGTCGCTCGCGCTCGGCCTGGCCAACCACGGCGTGGGCAGCGTGATCCTCGAAGCCGACGACACGGTCTGCGTCGGCAGCCGCGCGGCGTGCATCTCGCGCCGCAGCCTGGAAATCGTCGAGCGGCTCGGCGCGCTGCCGGCCTTCCTTGCCAAGGGCCTGCCGTGGACCGGCGGGCGCAGCTTCTACAAGACACGCGAGGTGTTTCGCTTCGAGATGCCGCACGACGAGCGGCAGAAGCTGCCGCCGATGATCAATCTCGAGCAGTACTACATCGAGCAGTACCTGTTGGACGAGATCGGATGCCGAAATGCGGCCGCGCCGGGGTTGATCGACCTGCGCTGGGGCACCGAGCTCACCGGCTTCGTGCAGACGGCGGACGGCGTCGAGTTGCAGGCACGCAACGCGCGGGGCGCTTATGCGCTGCACGCGCAGTGGCTTGTCGCATGCGACGGCGGCCAGAGCATGGTGCGCAAGGCGCTCGGCCTCGAGCTGAAAGGCACGGCCTACGAAGGCCGCTACGTGATCATCGACATCGAGCTGCACAGCACGCATCCGACCGAGCGGCGCGCCTGGTTCGATCCGCCGTGGAATCCGGGCTCGACCGTGCTCATGCACCGCCAGCCCGACGACATCTGGCGCATCGACTACCAGCTGCGCCCGGGCCAAAGCACCGAGGAAGCGCTGCAGCCCGACGCGGTGCAGGACTTCGTGCAGCGACATCTCGACGCCATCGGCGAAGGCCACCTGCCCTGGAAAGCGGTCTGGACCTCGGTCTACCGCGCCGGCGCGATGACGCTCGACACCTACCGCCACGGCCGCGTGCTGTTCGCCGGCAATGCCGCGCATGCCATGCCGATCTTCGGCGTGCGCGGCCTCAACTCGGGCTTCGACGATGCCGACAATCTGGCCTGGAAGCTGGCGCTGGTGGCGCGGGGCGTGTCGGAAGCGTCGCTGCTCGACAGCTACTCGCAGGAGCGCATCGCCGCCTTCCACATCAACGCGGAAGCCGCGATGCGCAGCACCGAGTTCATGTCGCCGCCGTCGCGCGGCTTCGACCTGATGCGCGAGGCGGCGCTTTCGCTCTCGGGCGCGCACCGCGGCATTGCGAACATCATCAATCCGCGGCAGACGCAGGCGGTGCGCTACGAACGCTCGGCATTGTCGAGCGAGAGCGACGAACTGCCCGCGGGGCCGCGCCGGGCGAAGCGATGTCCGATCAGCAACTCGCACCGGGCTGCATCTCACCGACTGGATCGGACCGGCGTTCACGGTGCTGGTGCTGAACATCGACCGGATGGACGGTGCACTGACAGACCAAATCGCATCCGCGCAAGCCGGACCGTTGAAGCCGGTGCTGCGAACACCGCTCCGACCCGGCGCATGACGACGTGTTCGCAGCGCTGGAGCGCAACGCGGCGCCGTGTACCTGCTGCGCCCCGACGGCCACGTCGCCGCCCGCTGGCATCGCGTGCCTGCCGGCGCGCTGGTGCGGGCGCTGGAACGGGCAGGCGCATCGTCAATGGCCAAGGAGAGCGCATGACTTCCCAACTCGCACCCGACGCACGCGACCGGCTCTATGCCGAATGCGCGAGCGCCATCGCTGAGGCCGGCGTGGAGCGAGAATCGCTCTTCCTCGCGCGGCTCGCACTGCTGCTGTTCGAGCAGGTCGGCGACGAGTCGCTCTGCCGGACTGCACTGGCGGATGCGCTCGATGGCCTGCCTGTGCCGTCGCTGTCCGCGCTCACCCCACAACCCCAGGAGACATCGCCATGATCGA
The DNA here is from genome assembly GCA_037720315.1 of Variovorax sp. Lineage (GTDB taxonomy): Bacteria > Pseudomonadota > Gammaproteobacteria > Burkholderiales > Burkholderiaceae_C > Variovorax. Next base: position 13,138 of record JBBJMS010000026.1, read on the forward strand.
CCGCAGAACCCTGCTCACCACTTTCGCCGCCACTGCTGCTGCCGCCGCCACGCCGTGGGCCGGCGCGCAAACCTAGCCCGACCAGGTCATCAAGTGGATCGTGCCGTATGCGGCCGGCGGCGGCACCGACGTGATCGCGCGCACGCTGGCCGAAGCGATGAGGCCGACGCTCGGCCAGCAGATCGTCGTCGACAACCGCCCCGGCGCCGCCACCAACATCGGCGCCGACCTGGTTGCCAAGGCCAAGCCCGACGGCTACACCGTCATGTCGGCCGACAACGCGGTGCTGGCTTTCAACGAGTACCTGTTCGGCAAGCTGCCCTTCAGCCCCGAGAACGACTTCACCTACATCGGCGCGATCGGCAAGTTTCCATTGGCGCTGGTGGTGCATCCGGACTTTCCGGCCAAGGACTTCAAGGCCTTTCTCGCCTACGTCAAGGCCAATCCGGGCAAGGTCAACTACGCATCGCCCGGCAACGGATCGCCGCATCACCTGGCGATGGAAATGTTCAAGAACCGCACCGGCACGTTCATCACGCACATTCCCTATCGCGGCGCGGCGCCTGCCATGGCCGACGTGATGGGCGGCCAAGTGCAATGCATGTTTCTCGACCTGGCCTCGGGCCTGCCGATCATGCAGGGCAACAAGGTGCGGGTGCTCGCCATCGGATCGGGCGCGCGCTCGAAGCTGCTGGCCAACGTGCCGACACTGGCCGAAGTCGGCGTGCCCAATACCGAGGTGTTCGCATTCCAGGGCGTGCTCGGCCCCGCCGGCATGCCGGCACCCGTGGTGGCCAAGCTCAATGCCGACCTGAACCGCGCCATGGGCGAGCCGGCGGTGCAGAAGCGCTTCGGCGATTTCGGCATGGAAGCCATGCCCGGCACGCCGGCCCAGTTCGCGGCAATGTCGCGTGCGGAGTCGAAGCGCTGGGGGCCGATCATCAAGGCGGCGGGTATCAAGCTCGACTGAATTGGCCCCGAGGGGGCCGTCGGCCGCCTTGTGGGTACTCAGCGGCCCATCTCGACCGCGAGCAGCTTGATGCCGCGAATCAGCATCTCGACCGCCACCGCGACAAGGATCAGCCCGGTGAGGCGTTCGAGCGCGTCCACCACCCGGTTGCCGACCAGGCGCTGGATGCGCTCGGCCAGCACCAGCACCACGGCGCAGACCGCCATCGTGACGCTGAGCGCCGCAACCCATTCGAGCCGGCGCTCGGGCGCCTGCGACACCAGCAGCATCACGGTCGCGAGCGCCGACGGGCCGGCCAGCGCAGGCACGGCGAGCGGCACGATCAGCGGTTCGCCCTCGGCCGGCGGGCCGGCCGCGGCGTCGGGCGGAAAAATCATCCGCAGCGCGATCAGGAACATCACCACGCCGCCGGCGATCTGCAGCGACAGGCCCGAGAGCCCCATCACCCGCAGGAAGCCGTCGCCGATGAACATGAAGACGAGCAGCAGGCCGAAGGCAATCAATACCTCGCGCAGGATCACCCGCGCCCGCCGCTCCTGCGCCACCCCGCGCAGCGCGTTGGCGAAGATCGGGATGTTGCCGAGCGGATCGGTGATCAGCAGCAGCAAGATCGTGGCCGACGCGAACGTATAGGTCATGTGGCGTAGACGGTGTCCAACGATCTGAAGCCCTTGGCTTCGATCGGATTGCCGAACGGATCGAGGAAGAACATCGTCCACTGCTCCCCGGGCTCGCCTTCGAAGCGAACCTGCGGCCGCAGCACGAATTCGACGGCACCCGCTTCGAGCCGGTCGGCCAGCGCGCGCCAGGCGGGCAGTTCGAGCACGATGCCGAAGTGCGGCATCGGCACCATCGCGTCGCCCACGCGGCCGGTGCGCGAAGTGGCGAAAGGCTCGCCCAGGTGCAGCGAGATCTGGTGGCCGAAGAAGTCGAAGTCGACCCAGGTGTCGGTGCTGCGGCCCTCCGTGCAATCGAGCAGGCCGGCATAGAAGCGCCGGGCTTCGTCGAGGTCGCGGACGTTGAAGGCGAGATGGAAGATGCTGCGCATCCGACGAGCATAGCTCGCCGATAATCGCGCTTCATGTCCTTTCTGCGCCGCGCCCACTGTCTCAGCCGCCTCGTGTTGCTGTGGTTCGTGCTGTCGCTCGGTGCCGCGGTGGCATCGCCGCTGGTGAATCCGCAGGCGCTGGAGCTGGTGTGTTCGAGCGTCGGCGAGGTCAAGGTCATCGTGCAGACCGACGACGGCGGCGAGGAACTGGGCGCTGGCCACATCGACTGCCCGCTGTGCATACCTTCCGGTGCCGCGTCGCCGCCGGCAATCGTCGCACCGCCTCCGCCCGTGCTGGCGCTGGGCCGCGCGGTGCAGTCGATTCCGTCTGCGCGCATCGCCGCGGCCATCGCTGCACCGTTGCCTGCCCGCGGGCCGCCTTTCTTCTCCTGAGCTTCTGCTTCCTTGCCTCCCGGTTTCCCTCGAACCGGGGCGGCGCTGCCGATCCGGCACGCCCGGACCGCGCAGCGCATCTTCCTTGCCGAACTCGCGTTCGGCCATTGACTCGTCTCACGGAAAAAACCATGAACCCATCGAACGCCTTCAAGACCCTCTCGCTCTGCGCCGCAATGGCCGGCACCGGCAGCGCCTTCTCCCATGTGACGCTGCCGCCGGGCGCCGCCACGGCGGGCAGCGACTACTCGGCCGCCTTCCGCGTCGGCCACGCCTGCAAGGATGCCAGGGCCACCAACGGCATCGCCGTGCGCCTGCCGCAGGGCTTCGTGCTGTCCGATGCGCAGGCGCGGCCGGGCTGGAAGCTCGACGCGCAGCGCGCCGCCGGTGAAGTGCGTTGGACCGCCGAATCGCCGCAGGCCGCGCTACCGGCGAAGGAGCGCACCGAATTCATCCTGCGCGGCAAGCTGCCGGCCACGCCGGGGCCGTTGTGGTTCAAGGTGCTGCAGAGCTGCGATACGGGAAGCGTCGATTGGGCGCAGGTGCCGGCCTCGGGCAGTTCGACCGAGGGGCTGGCCTCGCCGGCGGCGCGGCTCGACGTGGTCGCGCCCGGCACCGCCACGGTCGACGTGCGCAACGCCTGGGTGCGCCAGTCGGTCCCCGGCCAGAGCGGCACCGGCGCCTTCATGAAGCTGACTGCGCCGGATGGCGCGCGGCTGGTCGGCATCAGCACGCCCGCGGCCGGCGTGGCCGAGGTGCACGAGATGAAGATGGATGGCGACACGATGCGCATGCGCGCAGTGCCCGCGCTCGAACTCCCGGCCGGCCAGACGGTCGAGCTCAAGCCGGGCGGCCTGCACCTGATGCTGATGGACCTGAAGGCGCCGCTGGCCAAGGGCGCGAGCGTTCCCATGATGCTGCGCTTCGAGGACGCCAAGGGCGTCGCCAGCTCGCTCGAAGTCAAGTTGCCGGTGGGTGCGCCCGATGGCGCCGCGGCGGCGCCGTCTGGCGGCCACAAGCACTGATGACCTTGGAGTAAGCTGGCCGCACAACCCCTCCAGGAGTCCTTTCATGAGCGACGCGAGCAAGCCTTTCGCCTTCAGCCAGTTCGTCCCGGGCTTCGACTTTCTCAAGAGCCTCGCGGGGGGCGCTGCTGCGGGCACGAGCGCGGTGCCGGGCATGCCTAGCTTGTCGAGCTGGGTGGCGCCCACCCTGAGCGTGGAAGAAGTCGACAAGCGCATTCAGGAACTCAAGACCGTGCAGTACTGGCTCGAACAGAACGGCCACGCGCTCAAGGCCACCATCCAGGCGCTCGAAGTGCAGAAGATGACGCTCTCGACCCTGCGCGGTATGAACGTGCGCATGGAAGACCTGGCGGGCGCGTTCACCCGGCAGGTGGAGCAGGGCGCGGCCGCGGCTGCACCCGTCATGTCGCCGGCGCCTGCGCCCGAACCCAGGTCCGATGCCGACCGCGAGCCCGCCGCGCAGGCGCCTGCCGCTGCGGCTGACGGCGTGGTCGATCCGCTGCAGTGGTGGGGCGCTCTGACCCAGCAGTTCCAGCAGATCGCCAGCTCGGCGTTGCAGGACGCGTCGCAGCTGAAGATGCCCGCCGGTGCCGCCAAGCCGGCTGCTGCTGACGCCGGGAAGAAGGCGTCGGGCGGGCGCGCGTCGGCAGCAAAGAAAACCTCGGCGCCGGCACGCAAGCGTCCGCGCGCTCACTGAAGCAGCGAAGCGCCTCGCGCAGAAAGTCATTCGCATGAAGTTGTTTCCCACCGGGCATGCCACCCATCCGCAGTGGCGGATGGCGGCCGGACTCGTGCTCGCCCAGTTGCGCGCGCAGATGGCGCTGGCCGACTACGCTCGGTCGCCCACACTGGGCCTGCTCTACATCACCGACCACTACGCCGCCGACGCGCAGGACATCCTCGACCACCTCGGCGCCGAACTGCCCGAGATCACCGACTGGTCGGGCACCGTCGGCGTCGGCGTGGCCGCCAACAACGCCGAGTACTTCGACGAACCTGCGCTCAGCGTCATGCTTTGCATGCTGCCGAGCGACCAGTACCGCGTGTTCTCGGGCGTCGCGCCGCTGGCCGGCACCGAGATGAGCGGTTTCGCCGCGCACACCGCGCTCGTGCATGCCGACCCGGCAACGCCCGAACTCGCCGAACTCATCGCCGAGATGGCGAGCCGCACCGAAACCGGCTACCTGTTCGGCGGTCTGTCGTCCGGCCGCGCCGGTTCGCTGCAATTCGCAATCGGCGGCAACGGCAACATTCCGGGCCATGGCGCTGCGGGCGGCGTGTTCTCAGGCGGCCTGTCGGGCGTGGTGTTCGGCGAGGGCGTGCGTGTGGTGTCGCGGGTCACGCAGGGCTGCCAGCCGCTTGTGGCCGGCGCCGGCCGCGAGCGCGAGATCACCGAAGCCGACGGCAACCTGCTGCTCAAGCTCGACGGCGAACCGGCGCTCGACGTGCTGTTGTCCGGACTCGGCGTTTCGCTCGACCATCCGCAGGAGGCAGTCGATGCGGTGCGCGCCACGCTGGTCGGCCTGGTCGACGCGGGCAGCGACGGGATCCGGCGCACCGGCGACCTCGGCGCCGACGTGCTGGTGCGCCACATCATCGGCCTGGACCCCACGCGTCGCGGCGTGGCGATCGCCGACGTGGCCGAGGCCGGCATGCGGCTGAGTTTCTGCCGCCGCAATGCGCAGGCCGCGCGCGCCGACCTGATGCGCGTGTGCGCCGAGATCCGCGAAGAACTCGAACCCGAGGAGCAGACGTTCGCCACCGCGCGCGCCGTGGCGGCCGGCGAGGCCGATGCCGCGCCGCATCCGGCGCGCCGCATCGCGGGCGCGGTGTACGTGAGCTGCTCGGGCCGGGGCGGGCCGCACTTCGGCGCACCTGGCGCAGAGCTCCAGATCGTGCGGCATGCGCTCGGCGACGTGCCGCTGGTCGGCTTCTTTGCCGCCGGCGAGATCGCACGCCACCACCTCTACGGCTACACGGGCGTACTGACGGTTTTCACCGCCGCCGACTGACGTCCCTGCCGGGCCGCGCTTCCTTCGGGCCGCGCGGCATGCAATCACTCCAATCGTCAAAAAAGTCCAGGTGCAAACGCGCTTTCCCTGTGGACAGCGCCGATGCGTGCGTGCCACGATCCAACAGAACAACTGGAGGAGAGGCGGCCATGGCATCAAACTCGGAGCAGGTGTATTCCCTGCAGATTCTCCGGGGCGCTGCGGCGACCGCCGTGGTCTATCTTCACACCTTCACGCTCCCGCTCAACGGCAGCTTCGGTGTCGATCTCTTCTTCGTGGTGAGCGGCTTCGTGATGTGCATGATCATCGACAGCGGCCGTCCGACGCCAACCGTTTTTTTGCTGAACCGGATCACGAGGATCGTTCCTCTCTACTGGGCGGTGACGACCATGGTGCTCGTCGTCGCATCGATCGCGCCGCACTTGATGGGCAGCACGGTCGCGGATTTGGGGAACTACCTGAAGTCGCTGTTCTTCATTCCGCACTTCAGGCACGACGGGCAGTTGTTCCCCGTTCTCATGCCGGGGTGGACATTGAACTACGAAGCCGTGTTCTACCTGACGATCTTCGCCACCCTGATCGTGCGCAAGGAGAACTTCGCCTGGCCGGTATGCATGCTGCTCGCGTTGTTCTTCATCACCAGCTCGATCGATTCGCCAACGTCGGTCGTCTACCAGTTCTTCCACAACAGCCTGTGGTTCGAATTCGTGCTCGGCATCCTGTGCTTCAAGATCCATCGGGCCGGTTTGATCGCTTCGGTGCCCAAGGCGGTGGCGGTGGTGGTCATCCTGGTCTCGGCAGCGGTGATGGTCGGGGTCGACCTGAAAACCGACAGGTTGATCAACGCGGGGCTGCCGAGCTTCTTCATCCTGCTGTTCGCGCTGCGCCTGGAAGAAAGCATCAGGTCGCTGAACCCGGTTGTGCTGCGCTTGTTGATCCACATCGGCGATGCCAGCTACGCGACCTACCTGTCGCACATGTTCGTGATCGGGCTGGTCGAGCGCATCGCGTTCCCGATGCTCGGGTTCGATGAAAAGAACATGCTCACGGCGGCATTCACCATCGGCTGCTGCCTGATCGCAGGGTCGCTGATCTACCGCTTCGTGGACCTGCCGATGATGCGCGAGTGCCGCAAGCTCACGGGAAGGTGGCAGGTCCGCTTCGTCACCTGATTCGCCTTAGGGCGATGCATGCTTGCCGGCGCTCCAGTGGCGGTCTCCGGAGGCCTTGCCGGCCACGCCATCCGGCACGGCTTCGAGCGGCGTGGCCATGGTGTCGTTCCAGCGATTGAGAAAGCCGAACATCGCGACCACGCCGAGGATCTCGACGATTTCGGTGTCGCTCCAGTGCTGCTGCAACTCGGCGAACTGGGCGTCGGTCACGGCATTGGGCTGCGCGGCGGCGGCCAGTGCGAAGTCGAGCGCGAGCCGCTCGCGGGCGCTGTAGAGCGGGCTGGCGGCATAGTCCCAGACGGCGGCAAGTTTGTCTTCGGCGATGCCGAAGTTCTTTGCGCCGAGCAGCGTGTGCGCCTGGCAGTAGAGGCAACCGGCCGCCTTGCTCGCCACATGGCCGATCAATCGCCTGAAGCCGAGATCGACCTCGCCTTCGGGGTCCATCGCGGCCGCATTGAGCTGGGCCAATGCGCGGACCAGCTTGGGCTTGCGCTGCATGGTGAGCACGCTGTTGGGTGCGAAGCCCAGCGTGGTCAGGAAGAAATCAAAGTCGGCCTTGAGTTCGGGTGTGGTCTCGGGCGGCAGGGGTTGCAGTCGGGGCACGGTCTTTGTCTCTCGGTTTGGGGGCGCACCCGATGTGCAGCCCATCACGCAGATTGTGGCGCGTCGCAAGGCTGGCCCATCGCAAGCCGGAACACGGTTCCGCGGCCGAGCTGGGAGCGCACGCTCACCCGCGTGTCGATTCTGCCTCGGCCATCGGTTCGTATTGAACCTGCAGGTCATGCATGATTTCGAAGATGTCGATCGCCTCGGCGCGCACCCTGGTCTGCGCGTTGTCCAGCCGGGCGAGCTCGAACAGCGAGTCGAACAGCCGGTTTACCGCGGCGGCAGCCTTTGCGATCTTCGGCACCACGACACCGTGCTGGTCCGGCATGTGCAGCAGATGGTCGGCGTAGATGGAAAGCGCCATCACCGGTTGGCGCATGTCGTGCGCAGCCTGCTCGGCCTGGCGGTTCTTTTCGGCCAGCGAATCGATCAGCACGTTCTTGTCGAACAGAAGCCCGTAGTTCTTTCTCGCGATGTCGTGGATGTACCTGGCGATACGGAACAGGAACAGCCAATGGATCAAGGGCAGCAGCAAGGCCCAGAACGCGTAGGGGACCGGCGCAGTGGTGGTCAGCAGCCGCACCGCCACGCAGCCGAGCGTCACCACGAACAAGGTGTTCACATAAAGGCGCATGACCGGTGGATGCACCGCGAGGCTGATGATCGGGAAGCTCACCATCGAAGCCAGGATCATCCAGCAGAGATATTGCTGGCTGACCGGAATTCGGCTGAAGAAGAGCGCCCGACATGCCCCAGACCGCTGCACTCGCGAACCAGAGCGGGAGCATGCGGCGCAGGAACGCGACGCGTGCCACTCTTGCGGCTGCATAGCGCCGGGCGTAAGTTCTGGCGGCGAAAAAGCGCATGGCTTCTACCAGCAGCACGGCGCTGAGCCATGCACCGAGCTGGGCACCGGGCACATGGCGCCAGCAGATCGCAACCAGCAGCGGCGCCAGACCGGCGGCAACGAGCCGTCGGACGTGGTTGTCGCGCATGAAGCGCTGGATCAGGCGGGAGCCGATGTAGCGCTTGCGCTCGGCGGAGATCTCATCGCTTTCCCCCGGCATCGCGTGCGTGACGGCGGTAAGCCAGCCCGCGTCCTCGCCGTTCGCGGCTGCATGACCATCGTCCGACGTCGGCAGCAGCTGGCCAAAAAACGACGGGCGCGGGCCGTCGGCCCAACTTTTCTCATTCATCGAATACCAAAGCTCTCACTGCGGTGAGGATGTCCGCTCACGATACGCGCGATCGATCGGCCCGTCCCGCTACACGCTCCTGAACGCGAACTCAAGTTCGGGCCTGAGGCCGCTCACGATCCGGGCGATCGACCTGCCGGCGCCACAGGCGTTGGTCCAGTCCCGTGCACCCGGCGCGGTGTTGAGAAAAAGGTTGCCGAGGCGGGTCTTGCCGATCACCGGCAGGCCGGTCCTGCTCACCGCATGCGTCGCGGTTTCGAACGACGCCCGTGCCGCATCTCCAGCGCCCGGCAGCAAGGCCTCTACATGTCGCAGCATGGCGTCGAAGCGCTCGGCGTCGGACTCTGCACTCTCGGCGCGCCCGACCCGCACGATGCGCGAAATCCGCAGGCATTCGCCGCCGGGCGCATCGACGCGGCCGATGCGCAGCCGTGCCTGCCGGTCGTGCAACGCGACGCGGGGTGCCAGGCTCGTGTCCTTGAGCGGCACCGTGACGACGTATTCGCGCCGGAAGCCGAGCGGCAGGGGGATCTTCAGTTTCTCGGCATGGAGCACGCTGGACGAGCCGAGTGCGAGCACGTAGGCCTGGGCGCGCAGCGCGACCGGTTGGCCGTCTGCATCGAGCAGCCTGACTTGCTCGACGCTGCCCCGGTGCTCCTGCAGCGAGAGCACCGTGTGCGCCGTGATGAATCGCACCCCGGCCGCTCGGCACAAAAAGACCAGGCTCGCGGCGAATTGCGCCGGGTCGCGTGCCGGGTCGTCCCGGGTGTACGCGGCACCGGCCAGCACGCCGCGCGCCGCCCGCAGCGCCGGTTCGATCTGCAGCGCCTCGTCGGCCGAGAGCAGGCGCTCGTCGCAGCCGAGCTTGCGCCAGTGGGGCGCAAGCGCCTTGCGCGCATCGAAGGCCGCCGCATCGCAGTAGAAGCTCAGCATGCCTGCCGTGCGCGGGCCGTGCGATACGCCGGCCTCGTCGCGCAGTGCGCGCACGCTCGCGCGGCTGTACGCGTGGAGCCGCACCAGATGCTCCTTGCGATGGGTCTGGTGCGATCCGCCGATGGCGCGGTCCAGCAGGCTGGTGAACCCGCCGTAGGCCGCGTGCAGCCGTGTCCATGTTGCGCGGGCCGCGGCCTCGGCAGCCGCTCGCCGATGCAGTTCGGCAGCGGCGGGGGTACGGGTCGCACCGGCCCGTCCGCGCGCCTTTGCCGCGGGGGTGTCGTGGCGGTCGACCACCGTCACTTCATGGCCCAGTTGCTGAAGGTAATAAGCCGAGGCGACGCCGAGCAGCCCGGCGCCGAGTACAAGCACGCGCATGTCCGAATCCTTGTGGGATGAATGGTGCAGCGACCGAACCGGGCGTGGTTCACTCGGGTGGTCATTGGTGCCTGGCGGCGCCGTGGGATGCCCTGTGCATCCCGGTCTGCGCCGGAATTCTAAATCGATATTCGGGTTTACCCGAGTCGTCTGAGCGACCGGGTTCTTCTCAAGCGCGGCGCAGCCGCGTGAAAAGCTCAAACTCCCAGTTGCGCATGCCCAGGAGCAGTGTGTAGCCCTCGCGCTCGTCGGGCGACAGCTTCTGGTCGGTCTGGTGCTGCTGCGCGAAGTCTTGCGCGACCCGCTGCAGCCGGTCGAGAAAGGCCGGCGCGAGCGATCGGCTGATCGAGCCATGGACCAGCAGCAGGCCCTCGGCCGGGCCGTCGAAGCCGCCGCGGTAATAGTCGAGCACCACGTTCTCGCGAAAGAAATCCATCACCGGCCCATGCGGACGCCAGCGGAACGTCTTGGCCAGCTTCAGCCGGTAGCGATTGAGCGGGCGCAGTTCGATGATGCCGATGCGGTCGAGCTGCGCCAGGTAGCCGATGCATTCGGCATCGCCGATGCGGTAGGCGGCCACGATCTGCTCCAGCGTCCACTGGCTCAGCACGCAGATGGCCAGCAGCAGCAGCTTCTTGTCCTTGACCACCGCGTTTTCCTGTTCGAGCGTGAGCTCCTTCAGGAGCGGCTGCGCGTCCGCCACCCGCCGGGCCAGTTCGGCGAAGTCGATTTTGAGCGCGCGGCAGATCGCATCGACCCGGGTGAGCGGCATGTCGCCCTTGGCCAACATGCGCTTGACGCTCGATTCGGCCATGTCGAGCGAACGGGCGAGGTCGGCATAGGTCATGCGCGCGGACTTCAGTTCGTGCTTCAGGGCGAGGACGAGGTCGATGGTAGTGCTCATGGTTTGAGTATCTCCAACTGATACCAGTGGGCGTGCAAAACGGCGCCGTATCGATTCTCGATGCTCTATTGCGCGTCGGCAACCTACATTCCGCCGCTCACCCCCAACCATGGAGACCGTCATGTTCCAGCCCTCTCTCGCACGACGCGAACTCGGCCTGCTTGTCTTTTTCGGCCTGCTCTCGATCACGGCCTTGTTCGGGCCGGCGCTCACCGGACCGGCGATCGGCAGCCTGCACTTCGCCGACGAACGCGCCTGGCACGGCCTGCCCAACGCGTTGGACGTGCTGAGCAACTTGCCCTTTGCCGTGATCGGCATCTGGGGCCTGCGCTGGCTGCACTGGCTCGACCGGCTGCAAGACGGCGCACAGGATGCCGGGCCACTGCGCCGGCTGCCGGTCGACACCTTCGATTGCGCCTGGATGTTCTTCGCCGGGCTGGTGCTCACCGCGGCCGGCTCAGCCTTCTATCACCTGCAGCCGGACGCCCTGCGACTGGCGGCCGACCGGGCCGGCATGGCGGTGGCGTTCGCCGGCCTGATCGGCTGCGCCGTCTGCGAGCGGGTGAGTGCGCGCGCCGGCTGGCCCGCCGCCTGGTTCACCCTGGCCGGTGGGCTGCTGGCGGTGGCGGTGAGCCAGCAAACCGGCAACCTGCTGCCCTGGGCGCTGGTCCAGTTCGGCGGCATCGCGCTTGTTCTCGTGCTTGCGCTTGCCCGGCCTGTCGGCGCGCTCGGACTGAAGCTCGGCTGGGTGGTCCTTTTCTATGCGCTGGCCAAGCTGTTCGAGCTGTCGGACCACGCGATCTACCAGGCGACGGCGCAGCTGGTGTCCGGCCACAGCCTGAAGCACCTGGCCGCCGCCCTTGCGGCGCTGCCGCTGCTGCACGCGCTGCAGGCGCTCGGGCGGCGGACGCTGCGGCACAATCCCGGCGCGGCCGCCCTGACGGCCTGAGGAACCCGACAGGGCTATTCGAATGACCCCATCCGCCGAACCGAGCCGCGCCCCAGCGCCCGATGCGAACGTGCACGCGAACCAGTTCGCCTTGCTGAACCAGCGGCGCTTCGCCCCGTTCTTCTGGACGCAGTTCGCCGGTGCCGCGAACGACAACCTGTTGAAGTTCGCCTTCACGGTGATGGTGACCTACCAGCTGCAGCTCGGCTGGATGCCGCCGGCCATGGCGGGCCTGGCGATCGGCGCGCTTTTCATCCTGCCGTTTTTGCTGTTCTCGGCCACCGCGGGCCAGCTCACCGACAAGTACGACAAGACGAAGATGATCCGCTTCGTCAAGAACCTGGAGATCGCGATCATGGTGGTGGCGGCGTGGGGCTTCGTGCGCGCCGACGCGGTATTACTGCTGGCCTGCGTATTCCTGATGGGGCTGCATTCGACGCTGTTCGGGCCGGTCAAGTTCGCCTACCTGCCGCAGGTGCTCGACGCGCGCGAACTCACCGGCGGCAACGGCATGGTCGAGATGGGCACCTTCGTCGCCATCCTGCTGGGGCAGGTGGCGGGCGGGCTGCTGGTGGCGATTCCGCAGGTCGGCCACGCCACGGTGGCGGTGGCCTGCCTGCTGCTGGCGCTTGCCGGCCGCGCGGTGGCGCAGGCGATACCGCGCGCGGCCGCAACCGATCCGGGGCTGCGGATCAACTGGAATCCGTTCAGCGAAACCTGGCGCAACCTGAAGCTCGCACATGGCAACGCGGTGGTGTTCCGCTCGCTGCTGGGCATCTCGTGGATGTGGTTCTTCGGCGCGGTGTTCCTGAGCCAGTTTCCGAGCTTCGCCAAGGAAGTGCTGCATGGCAACGAGCAGGTCGCTTCGCTGCTGCTGGTGGTGTTTTCCGTCGGCATCGGCATCGGCTCGCTGCTGTGCGAGACCCTGAGCCGGCGCCAGGTCGAGATCGGCCTGGTGCCGCTGGGCGCGATCGGCATGAGCGTGTTCGCGATCGACCTGTACTTCGCGTCCCGCGCGCTGCCGGCTGCTGCCGAGATGGGGCTCGCCGCCTTCGTCTCGCAGGCAGCGCACTGGCGCGTGATGGCCGACCTGGGGCTGCTGTCGCTGTTCGCGGGCCTGTACAGCGTGCCGATGTACGCCCTGATCCAGATGCGCTCGCAGCCTAGCCATCGCGCGCGGATCATCGCCGCCAACAACATCCTCAACGCGCTCTTCGTGATCGCCAGCTCGGTCATCGTCGGCCTGCTGCTCGCCGTGGGCCTGACCATCCCGCAGGTGTTCCTGGTCATCGCCGTGCTCAACGCGGTGGTCGCCTTCTACATCTTCATGCTCGTGCCCGAGTACCTGCTGCGCTTCGTGGCATTCGTCGCAGCACGGTTCGTCTATCGCTTCAAGGTGCGCGGCGACGAGAACATTCCGGCCACCGGCGCGGCGATCCTGGTCTGCAACCACGTGAGCTTCATCGACCCGGTGCTGCTGATGGCGGCGAGCCCGCGACCGATCCGCTTCATCATGGACCACGCGATCTTCCGCACGCCGCTGCTCGGCTGGTTCTTCCGCCTGGCAAAGGCAATTCCGATTGCGCCGCAGAAGGTCGACGCCGCGACCTACGAGCAGGCGTTCGAGCGCGCCCGTCAGGTGCTCGCC
>JBBJMS010000147.1:0-9073 GCA_037720315.1 Variovorax sp.
CGGGCGGGCAGTCTGCAGCCACTTCAGGCCGCGCACGTTGGCGTTGGCGAGCGCCTGGCAGGTGTTCGGATTATTCTGAATTAAGTCCATCGGCGCATAGAGGCAAGCGGCCGGCATCGGGCCACCGAACACGTCCTGCGTGCCCTTGAGCGTGCGCGTGTCGCTGATGATCTTCACGTCGCCCTTCTGCTCGAGCATGGTCATGACCGGATCGGTATTGCTGATGGCGTCGATCTGGCCCGAGCGCAGCGCCGTCAGTGCACCGGCCGCCACGCCCACGCCGATGAAGCTCACGTCGCTGGCCTTCAGGCCGCCGCGCGACAGCACCAGGTTGGCCACCATGTTGGTGGACGAGCCCGGCGCGGAAACACCGATCTTCTTGCCCCGGAGGTCGGCGATGGTCTTGTAGCCGCCCATGTTCTTGGTCGACACGCCGATCGCGATCTGAGGCGCACGGCCTTCGAGCACGAAAGCCTGGAAAAACTGGTTCTTGGCCTGAAGGTTGATGGTGTGCTCATACGCGCCCGAACAGACGTCGGCCGAGCCGCCGACCACCGCCTGCAGCGCGCGCGCGCCGCCGGCGAAGTCCGAAATCTCGACGTCCAGGCCTTCAGCCTTGAAGTAGCCGAGCTGCTCCGAGATGGTGAGCGGAAGGTAATAGAACGCCGCCTTGCCCCCTACCGCGATAGAGATCTTCGATTTTTCGAGCTTGGCCTGTCCGTGGACCAGCGGCGCCGCGATGCAAGCTGCGCCGAACGTTGCAGCGGTGGTGAAAGTACGGCGATTGAGCATGAAGTGAACCCGAAGCTATTCAATTTTGAAAATCGAATCGAGCTTAGGTGCGACCCCCTTCAACTGCATCGGGAAGATCCCGTGGGGGTTTTCACGTAAACCCGAAGACCACTATCGCCCGGCGAAAAGAATGGCGATGTTCACGATGAACGCAAGTGCCCAGACCGCGCTGCGCGCCGTGGACAAGCCTTTGATGTAGAGCGCGATATAGGCGATGCGCAGCAGCACGTAGGCAGCGGCGAGCATGTCGAGCCGCGCCTGTGCCGCCTCCAGCTGATGCGCGATGACGACCGCGCCGATAAAAAACGCCAGGCCCTCGAAGCTGTTGGCCTGCGCGGCCAGCGCCCGTGCGCGCCAGCCGCTCTGGCGAACGTTCCACTCGCGCGGCGCCGCGTTGTCGCGCGGCTTGAAGGCGCCCGCCTTGCCCGCGTAGGCGGAGGCGTAAGGCAGCAGCGCGGCTGCGAGCACGCACCAGTAGGCGAGCGTGAGTGATGAGAGTCCCATGGCGGCAAGCTCCGTTGGAGGGTTTCGGTTCAAGGGTGTCAGCGCCGGTCGACCAGCGCGTGGGCGATGGTACCGAGGTCGACGTACTCGAGCTCGCTGCCGGCGGGCACACCGCGAGCCAGGCGCGTGACTGTGAGCCCACGTTGCCTGAGCGTGTCGCCGATCGCGTGCGCCGTCGCCTCGCCTTCGGCGGTGAAGTTGGTCGCGAGGATCACTTCGCTCACGTTGCCGTCGAGCGCACGCTCGAAGAGCCGAGCAAGGCCGATGTCCTTGGGCCCGATGCCATCGAGCGGACTCAGCTTGCCCATCAGCACGAAGTAATACCCGCGAAAGACGCCCGTGCGTTCGAGCGCAGCCTGGTCGGCCGGCGTTTCGACGACGCACAGCTTGCTGGCATCTCGGCGCGTGTCGAGGCAGACGCTGCAGATCGGTGCCTCGGTGAAGGTATTGCAGCGATCGCAATGCCGCACCTGACTGGCGGCCTGCTGCAAGGCGCGCGCAAGCAACTGGGTGCCTTCGCGGTCGTGCTGCAGCAGATGAAAGGCCATGCGCGAAGCCGACTTGGCGCCCACCCCCGGCAAGCGGCGCAACGCCTGCACGAGCGCGTCGAGCGAACTCGAATCGGCCATCCGGTTAGAAGGGCAACTTCATGCCCGGCGGCAGCCCGGGCATGCCCGCGCTCAGCTTGCCCATCTTCTGCTCGCTGGTTTCCTCGGCCTTGCGCACTGCGGCGTTGAAGGCCGCGGCCACCAGGTCTTCGAGCATGTCCTTGTCGTCGGCCAGGAGGCTGGGATCGATGGTGATGCGCTTGACGTCGTGCTTGCACGTCATCACCACCTTCACCAGGCCGGCGCCTGACTCGCCCTCGACTTCGATGGTGGCCAGCTCTTCCTGCGCCTTCTTGAGGTTGTCCTGCATCGCCTGCGCCTGCTTCATGAGGCCGGCCAGTTGTCCTTTGTTGAACATCGTTGGTCCTGTGGTCGTTGAATGGGAGAGAAAGAAAAAAAGAACCGCTCACGCAGGGCGCAGCGTACCTGGGACGACTTTGGCGTCCCACTCGCGCATCATCGACTGCACGTCGGGATCGTTGCGGATCGCTTCCTCGGCGATGTGCTGGCGCTCGTCGGCGACCTGCTTGTTGCGCCGTGCCGGGCTGTCGACCACGGTGCCGATCTCGATGGAAATCCGCACGCCATGGCCCAGCCCGGAAAGCGCAGCCTGCAGCTTGTCGCGGCTGCTCGCCTGGTTGAGCGATTCGCGCTCGACCCGCAACAACCATTGATCGACGTCGCGCGCCACCAGCTGCGACTGCAGCGCGAGTTCGCGCGCCAGCGCGCTCACCGCTTCGGTCGCCACGAGCTGCGTGACCGCCGCATGCCAGAAGTCTCCGTCTTCGCTGCGAACGATCAGGGCGGAAGCGGCCGCCGACGCGCTCTCGCGTGCAGCCTCGCGCGCGCCGGGAGGCGGTTGAACGCGCACCTGCATCGCCAGGACTTTGGCGGGAGCATGGATCGTGTCGGCAACCTTCGGCGCTTCGGGTGGTGATGACGAGATAAGCGACGGCTCGCTGCGAACCGGCACCCGGTGGCCTGGGGGCGCCATGAATGCAACCGGAGCCGCCGGTTGCGGCTCTTCATTCAGAGTTTTTTTTTCCGCGCCGGCCGCATGGCCCGGCTTGAACGCCAGGAGCCGCAGCAAGACCATCGTGAGTGCTGCGTATTCGTCGGGCGCCAGGCCCAGCTCGCCGCGGCCATGCAGGCAAATGCTGTAGAGCAATTGCGTCTCGTCGGCGGGCATCGCAACCGCCAGACGCGCGATCTCGGCCGCATCGGGGTCGGTCGCATCGTTGCCGGTGTCGGCACGCGATGGCACGGCCTGCAGCACGGCCATGCCCTGCAGCACGGCGGTCATCTCCTCGAGGGTGGATGCAGCCGACATGCCGTCGCGGCGCAACGCTTCGGATGTGTCGACCACCGTCTTGCCGTCTCCCTGCGCCAACGCTTCGATCAGGCGGAACACATGGCCGCGATCGACGCTGCCGAGCATCTGGCGCACGCCGCTTTCCAGCAGCTCGCCGTTGCCGAAGGCAATGGCCTGGTCGGTGAGCGACAGTGCATCGCGCATCGAGCCGCGTGCGGCACGGGCGATCAGGCGCAGCGCAGACGGCTCGGCGGGAACGGCTTCGGTGCCCAGCACCTGCGTGAGATGTTCTAGAACGGTTTCCGGCGCCATCGGCCGCAGGTTGAACTGAAGGCAGCGCGAAAGCACGGTAACAGGCACCTTCTGCGGATCGGTCGTGGCGAGCACGAACTTGAGGTACTCGGGCGGCTCTTCGAGCGTCTTCAGCATCGCGTTGAACGCATGGCCTGTGAGCATGTGCACTTCGTCGATCATGAAGACCTTGAAGCGGCCCTGTACCGGCTTGTAAACCGCTTGCTCCAGCAGCGACTGCACCTCGTCGACGCTGCGATTCGATGCCGCATCCAGTTCGGTGTAGTCGACGAAGCGGCCCGAATCGATGTCCCTGCACGCCTGGCATATGCCACATGGCGTGGCGGTGATGCCGCCCTGTCCGTCGGCGCCCTGGCAGTTGAGCGACTTGGCGAGGATGCGGGAAACCGTGGTTTTGCCGACGCCGCGCGTGCCGGTGAACAGGTAGGCGTGATGCAGCCTCTGCGACGTGAGCGCATTCACCAGCGCCTGCACCACATGCTCCTGGCCCACCATCTCGTTGAAGGTTTTCGGACGGTGTTTTCGAGCGAGCACGAGGTAGGCCATCGGCGCATTTTAGGTCGGTGCCACGACCGTCACGGCTTTTGCGCCCGCCGCGATCGCGCCCGAAACCGCACTCGCGGCCCGGTGAATGCACTCGCCTACAATCCGCGGTTGACGGGCCTCCTCGCATGGTGAAGTGGCCAACCGGGTCAGGTGGGGAACCAAGCAGCCCTAACTGCGTAGTCAGTGCCGGGGGTAAGGCTCGTCAACCAATTCCAAAATAGTCCAAGGCTGACAAATAGTTAGCCGCTGACAAGGACTTACCGAACCCTCGCTGTATCACTTGCCTGTGTCACTTCCGAAAAACCGGCCCGCGCTGAAGCGGACCAAGAGCACGGAAAACGACATGGCAAAAGTTGAGGGGCTGAACCTGCGGGTCTCCTGTTACTACGTTCGAGTTCTCATCCCGGACGACCTCAAAGCGGTGTACTGCAAGGACCGCGTGAACCTTGCCTTGGGCACCAGCGACCGCCGAGAGGCGACCCTCCTGGCAACCATCAAGCGGGCCGAGTGGCTGGCCGATTTCGAGGCGAAGCGCAGCGAGTTGCGCCCGTCGCGAGTTGACGCCATCACGCCCGACATGGCCGCACTGTTGGCCGCTGGGGTGCGCGCCTATGTGCTGGCCGACGATGACCGCGTGCGTGCCGATCTACCGCTCCTGGCCGAGATGGTTCACTTCAGGCGCGAGCTTGCGCGACGTGCTGCGAACCCGCTCATCATTCCCCAGTGGGACTTGCCAGAGCCCCGCATCGATGACCTTAGCGGTGCCACCGAGGAGGAGCGTGAGGAGTTGGCGGGCGTGAACGCTTATCTGGATGGCAAGGCCGCTGTCGCCCTGGCAGGACGCAACCTCGCCGCGGTTCTGCCGCTGGTGCAGGCTGAAGCCGCGAAGCTCGGCGTGGCCTTCGATGGCAAGACGCCCGGTGCCCGTGAGGCCCTCCTTTTGGCCCTCAATGCGTACCGCACGGGGCTCCGAGAGGTTACCCACAGGGATGCGGGAGAGGTGGTCCCTACTCCCGTGGTCTCTGCCATCAAGCGCACGCAAGACAAGCCCCGCACCCTGCGCGATGTGTTCGATCAATGGAGGGTCTCGGGGTCCAAGAGCCGCTCAGCCGACTCCATCTCCGCCTACGACCGCGCCTTGAGGCAATTCGAGGGGCAACACCTGGGCATCCACCTGGAGGCCATCAACCGCGAGCTTGGTAACGCCTACCGTACGTGGCTCCGAGGCCAGACATCCATTTCGTCCAAGACACAGCGCGACCGCATCACGGCCCTCAAGTCCCTTCTGAAGTTTGCCGCGATTGAACTCGAATGGATTCCTAAGCACCCTTGGGTGGGGCTGGATATCGAGACTGTCACCGAAGAGCCGCGACGTGCATGGGAGGATGAGGAACTCGCGACTTTGTTTGCCGCTCCGCTGCACGCCAGCTTCGCCCTTCCCGATGCCCGCAATGGTGGCCGGGAAGCGGCCTACTGGCTTCCCCTCTTGGGGCTCTTTACGGGGGCTCGCTTGGGTGAACTCTGCCAGCTTCGGACGGCAGACGTTCAGAGAGTTAAAGACATCGACGCCCAAGCTGCGCACGCACTCTCGCCCTCCATGCCTTCGGTCCTGACAGGTCTGCTTGAGGAACACCACTTCGGCGTTCCTCTCCTCGACCACTCGCAGCAAGCCTTCAACGGTATGAGGTATGTTGGAGTCGTTGATCGGCGTCGTCACGACATCTACTGTGCCTTGCCCATGGCACATCGAACATCGGTGCTACACCGGAGGAATTCTCATCCAGTGGTCCGTTTCAGACGGATCGAATCAGGCCGCGAGCAAGGGCTCGTGTGTGCGCACCGGCATGCGCCAGTCGATGCCTTCGAGCAGCATCGACAGTTGCGCTGGCGTGAGCGAGATGCCACCGGACGTGGCTTGTGGCCAGACGAAGCGACCTCGCTCCAGGCGCTTGGACAGCAGCATCAGGCCTTGGCCATCGAACCACAGCACCTTGAGGATGTCGCCGCGCTTGCCGCGGAAGACGAAGACGTGACCGCAGAACGGGTTGGCTGCCAGCGCCGTCTGCACCATGGCTGCCAAGCCATCGAACCCCTTCCTCATGTCGGTGTGGCCGGCCACGATCCACACGCGGGTGTTCGAGGGAAGGCCGATCACGCGATGGCACCTAGCAAGCGCAGCACGCAGCGCACGCTGGCTTCGTCGACTGCACCGCGCAGCCGCACGCGTGTGGCACCGATGTCGATCTCGATCACGCCGCCCGAAGCACGTGGTGCGATCGTCTTCGAGGACTTGGGTGCAGCGTCCATCTGTAGCGTCACGGGCAAGAGCATTGGAGGCCCGGCGTCCTCGGCCGCAGGCGTCACCACACCCAGCCGAAGTCGTCGCCAGTTGAACAACAGGTTTGCGTTGATGCCGTGCTCCTGCGCGATGGCGGCAACCGATGCGCCAGGCACCAGACTGCGCTCGACCAGTTCCTGTTTGAGCGCATCGCTGTGCTTGCGCCGTGTGTCCCTGCCCGAAGTGACTCGCTTGCCCATGTGTGCACGTACCGGTTAAATGCACACATCCAAGCGTGAGCACGATCAAGCGATCCTGCTCATGTCGGCTCCGTATTGCCAGAGGGCCTTGAGGCCACGCTTACGCTGAAGCCGCCCTTGCGGCACAGCTCCTTGATCGGCAGGCCGGCCTCGGCCTGCTTGATGAAACCGATGTATGGAAACGAGCCATGAATGAGGGTATCAACTTCTTTGTCGGTCTGGATGTGCACAAGGACAGGCATCGCAGTTGACAGGTGCGCTGCATCGCTGCCTGCCTTTGATAGCCTGACGGGGCGATCTGCAGCACCCTGCATCGGCTCGACTCCGTAGGTGTCACGATGCTGGTCAATGAAGTTCATCAGGACTTGAGTCGGCGGTCGAGCTCCGCCTGGGCGAAAAACGCATTGACCAACTTCAGGATCTAGTTGGCCCGACGCTTTTCCTTGACCTCGCGCTCGAGATCTATGACCCGCTGCGCCTCACGTAAGGCGGAGGTCAAAAACTGGAACTTTGAGTCGATCGCATAAGCCTTAACTCTTGCGCCGAATATTTAGCAAATACTGCTCCGCCGCTCCGTCATTGATGGCAGCCCAGAACTGCACATCATCCAGGAATGCACGCCACTGTTTGTGAACCTTTGCGAAGCTAGGATTGGCTGCCGACTCTTCCTTCATCACATCCTGTGTAGCGCGGTGCATCGCATCCATCACCGGCTTGGGCCAGTAACTTAGCTTGGCGCCTGATGCCACGATGCGTTTAAGGGCAGCAATGTTGCGCGCATCGTACTTGGCCAGCATGTCGATGTTTGCCTGCGCGCAAGCTGCCTGCAGCGCAGACTGGTAGCTCTTGGGCAGCGCATCCCACGCCGAGCGGTTAGCGATGAAACACAGCGAGGCACCCATTTCCATGACGCCCGGCGCATAGTAGTAGCGAGCGACCCTCGAGATTCCCAGCTTCTCGTCGTCGTAGGGACCGACGAATTCGGCCGCGTCGAGCACGCCTTTTTCCAGCGAAGGATAGACATCAGAACCCGCTAGCTGCTGCGGTATCACACCCATCTTGGCGTAGACCTTGCCTAGCAAGCCAGGCACGCGCATGCGCAGGCCTTCAAAGTCTTTTGCTGACTTGATCTCCTTGCGGAACCAGCCGCCCATTTGGGCGCCGGTGTTGCCGCAGGGTATCTGCAATACGCCGAACTTGCCGTAGACCTCATTCATCAGCTCCATGCCGCCGCCTTGCTGCATCCAGGCCAAATGTTGGCGCGGCGTCATGCCGAACGGAACGCCGGTGTCGAACACCAGCGCCGACTCCTTGCCGATGTAATAAAAGCCCGCGGTGTGCCCGCACTGGACGGTATTCGCCTGCACCGCATCCAGCACGGAAAGCGGGGGCACGAGTTCGCCGCCACCAGACGGTGCGATCTCGAAGCGGCCTTCGGTAAGTTCAGTGACGATGCTGGCAATCGCTGTGGCACCCCCATAGACCGTGTCGAGCGACTTTGGGAAGCTGGATGGCATGCGCCATTTCACCCTAGGTGCGCCCTGCGCGAACGCGGGAGCAGCAAGCGCGACCGCTACGCCGCCCGTCATCATCAGTGCGCGTCTCTTCATTTCCGGTTCTCCATGAGCGTTTGCTTCAAGCAGGAAGGATCGGCGCGAAGCGCGCGCCTTGCGAAATACTGGAAAGTGAGATCGGTGATCTCGGCCTTGAGTAGGAAGTCTCGGGATTCGCGTGCGAGCTCCGGTGGCACGGTCCTGATCGTGCCCACCGCCGCCGCCTTGAGTTGAACCTGGGCCGCCTGTTCCATCCAGAGCGCGAGCACGGCCGCCTCTGCGATCGACTTGCCGGCAGTGATCAGACCATGATGCGCGAGAAGCAGCGCACTCTTACTACCCAGCGCCTCGGAAATGATGCGGCCCTCATCGTCGGTTATCGGCAGGCCAGGCCATTCGGCCAGGTGCGCGCAGTTGTCGTAGAAAGGTGTGGCATCCATGTGGGAGATCTCGATGGTGCGGCCCACCATGCCCAGCGCGCAGACGCCTTCAGGGTGCGTATGCACGATTGACTGCACATCGGGATGATGCTTGTAGACCCAAAGGTGAAAGCGCGTGGCCGGGTTGGGAAGCGACACCCCGTCTAAAGCGCGCAGTTCGCCATCGGTGAGGATGAAGCTTGAGGGCGTGGCTTCGTCCGCGCCGATTCCGAAACGCAGGGTGAGGTAGGTGTCGGGTGCATCGCCACGCGCCGTGATCTGCCCGGCCAGGCCGTTGGCCCAATGGCCTTCCGCTGCGAGCATCCTGCAGGCCAAGGCGAGCTGTTCGACCCGAGAATAGGCAGTCGGCTGAAGCTTGTCGCGCAGTTCGCGATCGACGTTCTCTCTGAGCGCGGTGCTGGCAGTCGTCATTCGGTGTTCTCCTGGGAGGCGTCGCTGGCCGTCAAAGAATTGCAACAGGCATCGGTT
>JBBJMS010000027.1:0-26143 GCA_037720315.1 Variovorax sp.
AATCGGCGAAGCCTATGTCGAAGGTCGCGTCCAGATCGAAGGCGCGATGCGCGACCTGTTCGACGCGGCAGTCGATCTCCTGCCCGGCAATCCGGCCAAGACCGACACGCATTGGTGGAGCCGCCTGCACCGGCGCGCCAAGTCGCGCGGCGCGCACTCGATGGGCAGGGATGCGGCGCAGATCGAGTTTCACTACGACGTGTCGGACGACTTCTATGCGTTGTGGCTCGATCCGCGGCGCGTTTATTCATGCGCCTACTTCCGCAGCCCGGACACGACGCTGGCGCAGGCCCAGGAAGCGAAGCTCGACCACATTTGTCGCAAGCTCATGCTCGCGCCGGGCGAGCGCTTTCTCGACGTCGGCTCCGGCTGGGGCGCGCTGCTGCTGTGGGCGGCCGAGCACTACGGCGTCGACGCCACCGGCATCACGCTGTCGAAGAACCAGCACGCCCATGTGCAACGCCTGATCGACGAGAAAGGGCTCCAAGGCAGGGTGCGCGTCGAGTTGTGCGACTACCGCAGGCTCTCAGGCGAGCTTGCGTTCGACAAGATCTCGTCGGTCGGCATGTTCGAGCATGTGGGCAGCGCCAACATGCCCACCTATTTCAACAAGATCCATGCATTGCTGAGGCCCGGCGGTCTGGTTCTGAACCACGGCATCACCTCGGGCCAGCTGGACCAGGCGCAGCTCGGCTCCGGCATGGGCGAGTTCATCGAGAAGTACATATTTCCGGGCGGCGAGCTGTTGCATGTGACGCGGGTGCTGCGCGAAACGGCTGCCGTCGGGCTCGAAATGGTCGACACGGAAAATCTGCGGCCGCACTACGCGCGCACGCTCTGGGCCTGGTCGGACGGGCTCGAAGCGCATCAGGGCGAAGCCCTCGAAGTGTTGCAGCGCGCCGGTGGCGCGCAGGGCGCCAATGCCGAGCGCATCCTGCGCGCATACCGACTTTATCTGGCCGGCTCGGCCATGAGCTTCGAGCAGGGCTGGATCTCGCTGCACCAGATGCTCTCCATCAAGCCCGACGGCAAGGTCGAGCACGGGGCGCTGCGCGGATCACAATCGGTGTACCCTTTTGTGCGCGATCACATCTACAACCAATGAACTGACATGCTCTATCGATTCAAATCACAAGCTGCCGGCGATGTCGTCATGCTCGAAGCCAATGCCCGCCAACTGCTCGACGTCATCGGCAAGCCGGCCGGTGCCAAGGGCATCATCACGGTCGACCAGATACCGGCTGCTATCTCGGCGCTGGAATCCGCGATCGGAAACGCGGCGACGCAGAACCATCACAACCGCGATGCGTTCGCGGCCGAAAGCCATGCCGAAGATGCAGAACGCCAGCACGTCGGCCTGCACCAGCGCGCCGCGCCGCTGATTCACATGCTCAAGCTATCGAAGGCCGAAGGAAAAGATGTGGTCTGGGGAGTTTGAGCACGCCCCCAGGCTTGCTCGCTTCGCGTAGCCTCCTACCCGCTTGCAGGGGGCAATACCAGCGGCTCCGCACAGCCGGTTCCGCGGTATTTCTGGATTGGAGCTAGTCCACCTTGGCGCCTGATGCTTTCACGACCTTGGCCCACTTCGTGTGCTCGCTGTCGATCAGCTTGGCGAAGTCGGCTGGCGAATTGCCGCTCGGAACGGCGCCCTGCGCGAGCATCTTTTCCTTCATTGCCGCGGTGCCGAGCGCCTTGGCCACTTCTTGTTGAATGCGGTTGACGATCTCCGGCGGCGTGCCCGCCGGTGCCAGCAGCCCGAACCATGAGCTCGCCTCGAACCCTTTAAGCGCCGGACCGCCGGCTTCTTCGACCGTTGGCACGTCGGGCAGCGCGGGCGAGCGCTGCGCGCTGGTCACTGCCAGCGCCTTCAGCTTGCCGCCCTTGATCTGCTGCATTGAAGAAGGCAGGTTGTCGAACATCACGTCGGCATTGCCACCGACCATGTCCAGCAGCGCAGGTGCCGAGCCCCGGTATGGGATATGCGTCATGAAGCTGCCGGTCATGGTCTTGAACAGCTCGCCGGCAAGGTGGATCGACGTACCGCTGCCGCTCGACGCCATGTTGAGCTTGCCGGGGTTGGCCTTGGCGTACTTGATGAAGTCGGCCACGTTGTTGATCTTGAGCGCTGCTGCCTTGTCTGCGTTCATCTCCATCACGTTCGGCACCGCGGCCACCAGCGTGATGGGCGCGAAATCCTTGATCGGATCGAACGGCAGCTTGGGGTAAAGCGCGCGGTTGATGCCGTGCGTTCCCACCGTTCCCATCAGGAGCGTGTAGCCGTCGTTCGGCGACTTGGCGACGATGTCGGCTCCGACGTTGCCGCCGGCACCCGCGCGGTTGTCGACGATGAACTGCTGGCCCAGCGCTTTCGAGAGTTCGGGCGCCACCGCGCGCGCGAGGATGTCGGTGGTGCCGCCAGGCGCAAATGGCACAACGATGCGCACCGGCTTCGACGGCCAGGCGCCCTGCGCCATGGCCGGGCCCGCCAGGAGGGCGAGCGCTGCGGCCGCGCTCAGAGTCAGCGCGGTGCGGCGACGGAAGTGTGTGGATGAAGTCATTGAGGAATTCCTGTGAGTGATGAGGATGCGACGGATGTGTTGGTTGTACCGGCAGCAGCGGCATCGGGTTGCGAGGAATAACCCCGTTGGTGCAGTGCAGTCGCGGCCTTCACGATCTGCGCAGTGCCCACCCGCGACTGGGCTTCGAGCACCGGCGCGTAGCCGACCGGAATGCGCGGCGCGCCGAGCCGAGCGATGCGGCATCCGGTCGCCTCGGCGGCAGCAGCGGCTATTTCGGCGCCGAAGCCGGCCACCTGCACCGCCTCGTGCACCACCAGCAGCCGCCGGGTGCGCGCGCACGATTCGAGCACCGCCGCGCGGTCCCAGGGCCAGAGCGTGCGCAGGTCGATCAGGTCGACGTCGATACCCTGCCCCGCCAGCAGCTCGCACGCCGCGCTGCACGCCTGCATCTGCTTGCCCCAGCTCACCAGCGTGAGCGCATCGCCGCGGCGCAGATGCGCGGCCTTGCCGAGCGGCACCTGCAGAGATTCGTCCACGGCGCCGCGCAGGCCCCAGAGCGTCTTGTGTTCGATGTAGACCACCGGGTCGCCGCATTGCAGGGCGGCGCGCAGCAGCGAATGGTTGTCCTGAGGCGTCGACGGGCAGACCACCACCACGCCCGGCAGATGCGCGAACCAGGCTTCGAGCGACTGCGAATGTTGCGCGGCCGATGCGTCCCAGATGCCGCCCGGCATGCGCGCGACCAGCGGCACGCGGCCCTGGCCGCCGAACATGAAGCGGTTCTTGGCGGCCTGGTTGACCAGCTCGTCCATGCCGCAGAGCGCGAAGTCGACCACCCGCATCTCGACCACGGGCCTGAGGCCGGCGAGCGCCATGCCGACGCCGGCGCCCATGATCGCGGCCTCCGAGATCGGCGTGTCAATCACGCGCTCGGCGCCGAAGCGCTGCTGCAGGCCCTTGTACTGGCCGAAGATCCCGCCGCGGCCGACGTCTTCGCCGAGCACGACCACGCGCGGGTCGGCTTCCATCTCGCGCTGCACCGCCAGGGCGGCCGCTTCGGCATAGCTGAGTTGGATTGAGCTCACGTCCATTGGCCCGCGCCGGTGGTCTGCGCATCGGTAAACGCTGCGCCGGGGTCAGGCAAGGCGGCCGCGTCGGCGGCGGCCAGCGCGGCCTCGACTTCGGCCTGCGCCTCTCGGCCGATCGCATCCAGCGCCGCGGCATCGATGCCGCCCGCGACGAGCCGCATGCGCGCATGCGCGATCGGATCGGTTTCGAGAGCGGCCGCGAGTTCGCCCGCGTCGCGGTAGGCCGCGGGGTCGACCGACACATGGCCCTTGACCCGGTAGGTCAGCGCATGCAGCAGCCGCGGCCCATGGCCAGCGCGCACTTCGGCCACCAGCTTTCCGGCTGCGCCATGCACGGCGAACACGTCGTTGCCATCGACCTGCGTGGCCGGTATGTCCATGGCCTCGGCGCGGGCGGAGGCGCCGTCGCCGGCCGTCATCGGACCGCTGGCGGTGGTCGCGCTCCAGCGGTTGTCCTCGCAGACGAAAAGCACCGGCAGGGCGTACACGCGCGCCCAGTTCAGCGCTTCGAGAAACGGCCCGCGGTTGATGGCGCCGTCGCCGAAGAAGCACACGGTGATCGCGTCCTTCTTCTGCAGCTTCTGTGCGTGCGCCGCGCCGACGGCGATCGGCAGGCCGGCCGCCACCACGCCGTTAGCACCCAGCATGCCGACCGAAAAGTCGGCGATGTGCATCGAGCCTCCCTTGCCGCCGTTGAAGCCGCTGGCCTTGCCGAACAGCTCGCACATCATCCGCGTCAGGTCAGCGCCCTTGGCCAAAGTGTGGCCATGGCCGCGATGTGTCGAGGTCAGGTAGTCCGCTGGTAAAAGATGGGCGCACACGCCAGCCGGCACCGCCTCCTGGCCGGTCGACAGATGCAGCGGGCCGCGCACCTTGGCAGCACCGCCGGCCTCCTGACCGTAGGCGCTCACGCCACCCTGGCTGGCCGCCTCGGCGGCGTTCTCGAACGCACGGATGCGCGCCATCGTTCGGTAAAGCGCACGGCACGCAACTTCAGAAATCGGCAGTTTCATTCGGGTCCAGCAATAAAAGGCCCGTCAAAGACGGGCCTTTACTCGGTGAAACACCGCGGGACCGGCTCCGCCGGCCCGCAGGTGTTGCCCCCGGCAGGGGGTGGGCGGGCTACACGAAGTGAGCCCAACTTGGGGGCGAGCAACAGCTCAGTCAGCGTAGACGCCGGCTGCCTTGATGATCGGACCCCACTTCGCGATCTCGGCCGAGACGAACTTCTTGTGCTCGGCCGGTTCGAGCCGCTTGTCGACCGTGACCACGGCGCCCAGGCCTTCCTGCTTCTTGATGAAGTTCGGGTCTTTCAGCGCGACCTTCAGCGCATCGTTGATCTTCTTGGTCACGGCTGCTGGCGTGCCCTTTGGCGCGTACAGGCCGTGCCAGATCGTCACCTCGAAATCCTTCAGGCCCGACTCGGCCAGCGTCGGCAGGTCTTTCAGTGCCGGCGTGGTCAGGCGCTTGGTGGTCGTCACGGCATAGGCCTTGACCTTCTTGGCCTCGATCTGCGGGGACGTGTTGGTGGTCTGGTCGCACAGCAGGTCGATCTGGCCGCCGAGCAGGTCGGCGATGGCCGGCGCCGTGCCCTTGTAGGGAACCGGCGTCATCTCGACCTTTACCGCGCTCTGGAACAGCAGGCCACACAGGTGGGAGGCGGCGCCAAGGCCGGCATTGCCGAGGTTGATCTTGCCCTTGTTCTCGCCGATCCAGGTGGTCAGTTCCTTGTAGTTGTTGGCCGGCAATCCGGGCTTGCCGATCAGCGTCATCGGCACGTCGTTGACCATGCCGAGATATTCGAAGTCGGTTTCGACGTTGAACGGCAGCTTGCGATAGAGCGCCGGCATCGTCGACATGCCGATGTGGTTGAGCAGAAGCGTGTAGCCGTCAGGCGTGGCGCGCGCCACCTTGGCCGTACCGATCGAACTGCCGGCACCCGCGGTGTTGTCGACCACGATGGTGACGCCGCCCAGTGGCTTCTGCAGCGCTTCGGCCAGATCGCGCGCGACGCGGTCGGTCGGGCCGCCGGCCGCGAAAGGCACCACGATGGTGATGGGCTTGCTGGGGAAATCCTGGGCGTAGGCGCCCGCGGCAGCGACGGCCATTGCAGTCAAGGCAAGCAGTTTTTTCATGGTGTTTCCGGGTTCGACCGAGTTCAAAGGCCGCGATCTTATCGGCTGCCCGGCGTTCGACGAATACCGAATTGCCCTTAAGGGATACCGCCGCCCGCGTCTTTACAAGGCCGCGATGTGCGCCGTGCGCTTCGCGGTTATGGTGGCGCGCTGAACGCCGCCAAGGAGTGCCTGCATGCCCGATCCGAACCTCTCGACCCTGCCGCGCCCGCAGGTCTTTCCGAGCCGCCGGCACATGCTTGGCCTTGTCGGATGCAGCGTCTTGCCGTGGCAGTCCGGCAGCACCCCGTGGCGCATCTAGTGCCGTGACCGGATAGCCTGTGACACGCATGGGCCCTTAGCTTGCGCTCATGCGCAATGCATCGACCAAACGCTTCCGGCTAGAACTTCTTGCGCCCGGGCATCGACGCGCACTCGTCAAATTTTCACGCGCCAACCGGGCACTGTTCGAGCAGTTCAACGAGGCTCTGGGTGATGACGCCTACACCGACGAAGGACTTCGCTTCGCCTTCGACGCCTCGATCAGGGATGCAGCTGAAGGCCTTGCATGCACGCTCGTGCTTGCCGACGAACGCGGAAGCATCTGGGGACAGGCCACGCTCCATCGGTTTGCGCCTTTCACCTCGCCGCTCGAACTGACCTATCAAACGGATCATGGCGGTCGTGGCCTTGGCATCGCAACTTGCCTCGTTCGCGCATTGATCGAGCTCGCCGCGCGGGACTCTGGCGTGCACGTCGATGCGACGACCACTTGCGACAACGGGCCTTCGATTCGGGTACTGCAAAAACTCGGCTTCCGCCGGATGGGGGAGGCCGAAGACGCTGTGCTGCGCTGCGGCATCGTGCCTTGCGCGCGTTACGTTTGGGGTTCAGCAAGGTCCTAGTGCACGGGACCGATGGTGGTGCGCAAAGCCTAAACCTAGACTGAATTTCCCAACGCAAACCATCAAGGAGCATCATGAAAAGAGACGACTATTTGAAAATTCTTACGCAGCTTCATGCGGCAATCGGCGTGCACGAGGCCGTGACGGACCAGCCCACGCACCAGTTCGCGATCGGCGGGCGCACCGTTGCCCTGGCCTACGACGATGTCCATGCGCCGGAAACGCTGTTCCTGTTCGTGGACCTGGGAAAGGTCGCAGGCGCAGCGACGAGCGCAGAGGCATTGAAGTTCAATGCAGCCGTCGGCTCCGAAGCGGACGGCTTCGGCTATTTCGCCCAATGGCCGGCGACGACGTCGATGGTCTATCGCGCCCAGTTGCATCTCACCCAAGCCACCAAAGGCGCCGACCTCGCCGCAGCCATCGCTCGCATTGCAAGCGTGGCAGTCGAAAGCCTCGACGCCATCGCCATCAGCGCGTGACCGTTTGGCGCACGCACATCCGACAACCCATTCAATAGGGACATCGACATGTTCACCAAAGCATTGCTCTTCCGCAAACTGGCTCAACGGAACTCGCTCGCGAGGTCGCCCGTCACGGCTTCGAGAAAACTCAATCTGCTTGCCGCCCGAACCGCCCCCCATCCGGAGAGCGGCGCCCTGCTTCCGGGGCACGTGTGGGCTGAGTTCACCGCGGCGGATCTGAAGCTTGCACATAAGCTCCTGCCGGGCAGTCACCCGCTCCACAAAGTCATCGAAGCCGCCATCCCCGAAGGCACGCTGACCGCCGGGCACGCCCCGGGCGGCAACGATATCCGCAAGCAAACCGACATCAGCCGGGAAGGCATCGCGTATGCAAATGTGGAAGCCGAAGCGGTGCCATGGCACGTCCGGCCTCCTCAGTTCGAACTGCCAGGCAACGAAAAGATTGCGTTGGGCGACCTCGCGCCCGAGCACATGGAAATCCTGCTGGGCATTCTCGAGCGGCTGTCAGGCACCTACTCGCTCGGCGGCAAGGCCAAACCTGTTCAGCCCCAGAACATGAGCTATGCCGAACTTCTCACGTTCCTCTCCACCCATGTGGCGCCGAGCGGCGCGCTGAACTGCTGCGACGTGATCGCGGATATTCTCGAACGCCTGGCCGACTACGAAGGCAAGGGCAAGGCAGAACTTGCGAGCTTCAAATACCGCCTGCAGTTCTGCACCCGTCCGCAGGAACAACTCGAACTTGCGAAAGAGTTCTTTCGGCCCGACTACGACGGCCGACTGTCGTTCGGCCGTCTCGAGCGAAGCGCGCGGCAGGACCTTGCCGATGCGGCTGACTTCGGGATCGACCAGGATCGAAAAGAAAAAGAAGAGCAATCCGTGCTTGCTGCACTGAAGAAGGCGCTCAACTACGACGCCTTCAGGAAGGCCGCCGGTCTGGACGTAGCCGTGTTCGACCGAATGGCGCTCGATCTCGTGCGGCTCGGCCTGATCTTCCAGAAAATTTTCGAAACGAAGGCCGACGAACGGTGGGGCACCGACTTTTTCGGCCAGGTCGGCAAGCGGCTGAAAGATTGCCAAGAGGATCAGGGCGTGGCGGCGGTCTGCTACTACAAGAACACCTATCCGGGGGACATCACGCATCTGTCTGCGATCGCCTTCTCGCCAAGCGGTGAAGTTTCGATTTCCCATCATGAATCGATCACGGTCAAGGGCGGCACCGGCAAGATGGTCGACGGACTGGCTCCGTTCACCGTGGGTATTCCGTCCGGCAGCTACGACACCAAGCGGCTCCACGACCGGATCAGCGGTCGCGATTGGAAGTCTGCAGAATTGCCGATTGCCGCCTCGTACGCACACAGCGGTCCACCGATGGTGCAGTTCACGGTTCTTCGCTCGTTCACCGGCATGCGGCAGTTCAATCAAGAGATGGCCGATGCCGGCGCGTCGTCCGTGGGCATCCGGTGGCTCTATGGGGTGGACCCCAATCACTCGCTCGCAGAGCTCGCTGCCGGCGTGAAGGCAGGCAAGGTCGTGCTGCGTCCCGCTGACCTGGAGATCCTGAAGCGCGGCCGGTTCCAGCACGAGCCGATGTTGTCTCCCCCCGGTGCGCGCAACGAGTATGTGCCCGGCCTCTACACAAACAACTGCGCTCGCTTGACATTGCTCGCGCTGCTGGCAGGCGGAAGCGTCGACCTGCGCGGCATCCAGTACAGCGAGGAGATGGACCTGGCTGAAGTCGCCGAGATCCTTTTCAATGCCGGACTGATGCCGAACACCGACCCGGCCCTGTTTGACCGGATGCGCGCCGCCGGCTCTGCCTACGACAAGCAGAGCAATCGGGTCGAGACGCATACCGGTTCGTTCCTCGCACTCGGCCGCTTCGGCTGGTCGAATGCGAAGCCGGAAACCAAGGGTGCGCAGCCACCGCACGTTGCTCGCAATCCCCTGCATGACCAGAAAGCGGATGACGCTGCGCGCAAAGCCGCCGAAATCAAGCTCGGCGAACTGGTCCAGAAGAACAAGGCGAGCTTCGACGCGATTCCTCGTTGAAGCGTTCGCGCATGAGCGCGGGCCGAGCAACCGCGAAGCTAGCGATAGCTTCGCGCGTCGTCGATTACCTTTCCGTCGTTCGGCAGGCTGCCGGGCTGCACCGGTTCGACGGTGGCGCGCAGCTTGGTCACGTCCCGGATCGCGTCCGCGATGCGCTCGGGCAGGCCATCGGGCTGGCCCGCGCATTCGATTTTCAGCGTCATGTGGTCGTCTCCCATTTCGCCCTCGACAACCAGTCGTGCGCGCTGCACCTGCGGGAAACGCCGCACCACGTCGGCAACCTGGCCCGGATGCACGAACATGCCCCGCACCTTGGTGGTTTGGTCGGCCCGGCCCAGCCAACCCCTGATGCGCATATTGGTGCGGCCGGTGGGGCAGTGCCCCGACATCACGGCAGACAGGTCGCCGGTGCCGAAGCGGATCAACGGGTAGTCGGGGTTGAGCGTAGTGACGACGATCTCGCCGACCTCGCCTTCGGGCACCGCATCCCCGGTGCCGGGACGAACGATCTCGACGATCACGCGTTCGTCCAGCACGAGGCCCTCACGCGCCGCGGTTTCGTAGGCCACCAGGCCCAGGTCGGCAGTGGCATAGCACTGCGCGCCCGTCACGCCGCGCGCGGCGATCCAATCGCGCAGGCTCGGCGGAAACGCCTCGCCCGACACGAGCGCCTTCGTGAGTGAAGGCAGCGCAACGCCTTTTTCGGCGGCCCTCTCGATGATGATCTTCAGGAAGCTCGGCGTGCCGACGTAGCCGGCAGGTTTCAGATCGGCGATGGCGTCGACCTGCTGTTCGGTCTGGCCGGTACCGCCGGCGAAGACGGTGCAGCCCAGTGCGTGTGCGCCGCTCTCCATGATGGCGCCGGCCGGCGTCATGTGATAGCTGAAGCAGTTGTGCACGAGATCCCCGCTGCGAAAGCCCGCAGCATGCAGCGCCCGCGCGGTGCGCCAGTAGTCGCGCGCCTCGCCTTCGGGTTCGTAGATGGTGCCGGGGCTTGCGAAGACGCGCGTCATGCGCGGCCCAAAACCGATGGTCGCGAAGCCGCCGAAGGGATTGATCGCCCGCTGTGCCTTCTGCAGGGCAAGCAGGTCCGATTTGCGTGTGACCGGCAGCCTGGCGAGTGCCTCGCGGCTGTCGATGGCGCTCGCCTGAACACCGGCGAGGATGGTGGAAAAAGCTGTGGCCGCCGTCTGTGCCTGCAGCACCTGACGGGGTAGAGCGGCGAGCAGATCCTGTTCGCGCTGTGCCGGGTCGCGTAGTTCGAGGGCGTCGTAGAAGTCGCTCATGCCAGCCACCGCTTCCGGCGCTTGTAGCTCTTCACGTCGCGAAAGCTCTTGCGTTCCGCGCCGCCCACGCCCAGGTAGAACTCTTTCACGTCCTCGTTCTCGCGCAGGCTCTTGGCCTCGCCGTCCATCACGATGCGGCCGTTCTCCAGGATGTAGCCGTAGTCGGCATAGCGCAGCGCCATGTTGGTGTTTTGCTCGGCCAGCAGGAAGGTGACGCGTTCCCTCTCGTTGAGGTCTTTCACGATGCCGAATACCTCGTCGACGATCTGCGGCGCCAGGCCCATGGAGGGCTCGTCGAGCAGCACCATGTTCGGGTTCGCCATGAGCGCCCGACCGATCGCGCACATCTGCTGCTCGCCGCCAGAGGTGTAGGCGGCTTGAGAGGCGCGGCGCGTCTTCAGGCGCGGGAAGTAGGCGTAGACCTTCTCGAGCGTCTGCGCCACGGCCGCCTTGCCGTCGGTGCGGGTGTAGGCACCGGTCATCAGGTTGTCCTCGATGGTCAGGTGGGCGAAGCAGTGGCGGCCTTCCATTACCTGGATCAGCCCGCGCTTCACCAGATCGGCCGGCGTGAGCGCTTCGATGCGCTCGCCGCGCAGCTCGATGGTGCCCTTGGTCACCGCGCCGCGTTCGCCGGCGAGCAGGTTCGAGACTGCGCGCAGCGTGGTCGTCTTGCCGGCGCCGTTGCCGCCGAGCAGCGCCACGATGCCGCCCTCGGGCACCTTCAGCGATACGCCTTGAGCACCAGAATCACATGGTTGTAGATGACTTCGATGCCGTTGACCTCAACAGCGCCGCAGGTGCGGCGGCTGTTGCGGTGGACGAAGCTGGAGTGGTGACCGAGGAGGGCATTTTCTAGAGCCGGAGGTGCCTCAGCTGCAGCTGCGCGGCTTGATGTTCTTGTCTTTCGCGTACTTGGCGGCGTACTCCTGCACCAGCGGGTCCAGGTTGGACTTGCGTGCCTGGTACCAGTCCGACTGTACCGTCCACTTGGCTCCGTCCCACTGCGCAACACGTGCCCAGTCGGTGCCCATGTGATTGCTGCAGGAGGTCTTGATTGGCCGCATGATTTCGCCAAAGCCCAGCGCCTTGAGCTTGTCTGCCGTGAGGTCGAGGTTTTCAAAGCCCCAGCGCACCTGCTCTGAGGTAAGCGGCTTTCCCTTGCCGTACTTGTCTTGAGCGGCGCGAATCGCCTCGACCTGCAGCATCGCGATCATCATGCCTCGGGTGTGCGCCATGCCCCCGACGCCCTCCATGTTGGCAGCGCTTCCCTGGCCCTTGTCGTAGACGAACTTCTTCAGTTCGTCGTGGACCTTGTCGCGCGCAGCGCTGTTGTGAACGGTCACTGCGTTGTAGCCCTTGGCGCCTTGGCCGATGTCCTTGACGTCGTGGTCCGATCCTGCCCACCAGATCGCATACATCTTCTCGCGCGGGAAGCCGCTGGCTTGCGCTTCGCGGATGCCCGCAGGCGTCATGACGCCTGCGCTCCAGAACAGCACGTAGTCAGGGCGCTGCTGGCGGATTTGCAGCCATGTGGACTTCTGCTCCACGCCGGGTGGCGTGATCGGGAACAGCGAAAGTTCGAAGCCGTCTTGCGCCGCCAGCTTCTGCAACAGCAGGATCGGCTCCTTGCCGTAAGGGGAGTCGTGATAGACCAGGGCGATCTTCTTGCCCTTCAAGCTGCCCTTTTCCTTCTTGGCGATGTCCTGAAGCATCACATCGGTAGCGGTCCAGTAGGTACCCAGCAACGGAAAGTTCCACTCGAACACCGTGCCGTCAACCGACTGCGACAGGCCGTAGCCCATCGTCATGATGGCGACCTTGTCGTTGAATGCCTTGTCGGTCACGGCGAACGTGATGCCGGTCGACTGCGGGTCGAACCCGGAAGCCCCGCTGCCCTTGTTCTTGAGCCGGTCGTAGCACTCGACGCCCTTTGCCGCGTCGTAGGCGGTCTCGCACTCCTCGAATGCAATCTTCACGCCGTTTACGCCGCCGTCGCGCGCATTGATCAGCTTGAGGTAGTCCTGCTTACCGTCGGCCCATGGGATCCCGAGGGGTGCGAACTGGCCGGTACGGTAGACCAGCAGCGGAACGAACTGCTCTGCGGCTTGCGCTTGCGCGATGGCCGGCAGCACGGCAGACGAAAGACCTGCCGCGGCGACGGCCGCTGCGAGCGCGAGGGACTTGATCTTCATGCTTTGTCTCCTGGTTTTGTGCACATCGGTGTGCGGGTTGAAATCCGAAAATGACGCTACGAACTCAGTGCGGGAACGGCCAGAGCCGCAGCTTTTGCCGCGCGGTTGCCCACAGCCGCGCGAGGCCATGCGGCTCGACGATGAGGAACACCACGATCAGTGCGCCGAAGATCATGTGTTCGAGGAAGGATGCGGTGCCGGTCGAGATCGACAGCCCGATCCAGTGCGGAACGAGGTTGAGCACGAGCGGCAGCAGCACGATGAACGCGGCGCCGAACAGCGCGCCGACGATCGAGCCCAGCCCGCCGATGATCACCATGAAAAGGAGCTGGAACGACTTGTCAATGCCGAAGGCGGCCGGTTCCCAGGCGCCGAGATGCACGAAGCCCCAGAGTGCCCCGGCAACGCCAACGATGAAGGAACTTACCGCGAAGGCGCTCAGCTTGGCGTACACCGGCCGTATGCCGATCACGGCGGCCGCGACGTCCATGTCGCGCATTGCCATCCATTCGCGCCCCACCGCACTGCGCACGAGGTTCTTGGCCATCAGCGCGAACACCGTGAGAAGTGCAAGGCAAAGCAGGTACTTGCGTGCCGGGGTGTCGAGCGTCAGGCCGAAGAAGTCGAGGCTTGAAACACTCACCAAGCCGGACGAAGAGTTGTTTGTGACCCATGCGGCACGGTTGGTGAACCAATCAACGAAAAACTGTGCCGCAAGTGTCGCCACGGCGAGATAGAGGCCGCGGATGCGAAGGCTCGGAATGCCGAACAGCACGCCGAATGCCATCGAGAACAATCCGCCGCCGATGAGTGCGACCAATAGCGGCATGCCGTCGATACGTGCCTGCAGGTTGTAGGCTGCATAGGCGCCGACCGCCATGAAGGCGCCGGTGCCGAGAGAGATCTGTCCGCAGTAGCCGACCAGAATGTTCAGCCCGACCGCAGCGAGCGAAAGGATGAGGAACGGAATCAGCACGGCGCGAAACGCATAGTCGCTCGCCAGCAGGGGCACTGCGATGAAAGCCACCAGAGCCAGCAGAAACAGTGCGACGCGGTCTTGCAGCACCGGAAATATCTGCAGATCGGCGCGGTAGCTGCTCTTGAATTGGCCGTTCTCGCGATAGAACATGTTGTGATTCTTTTTAGGGCTGTTCGTGGATCAGACGCGGTCGATGATCTTGTCGCCGAAGAGGCCCTGCGGCCGTACCAGCAGGAAGGCCAATGCGAGCACGTAGGCAAACCAGTTCTCGATGCCGCCGCCCACCATCGGGCCGATGTAGATCTCGGACAGCTTCTCTCCCACGCCGATGATCAGCCCGCCGATGATGGCGCCCGGTACCGAGGTAAGGCCGCCGAGTATCACGACCGGAAACGCCTTGAGGGCTACCAGCGAGATCGAGTACTGGACGCCGAGCTTGGAGCCCCAGATGATCCCCGCGACGAGCGCCACGATGCCGCCGACCGACCACACGATGACCCAGATGCGGGCCAGCGGAATGCCGATCGACTGCGCAGCCTGGTGATCGTCGGCGACTGCACGCAGGGCGCGGCCGGTGGCGGTCTTCTGAAAAAACAGCGACAGCACCACGACCAGCACTGCCGCTGCACCCGCGGCATAGAGGTCTTCCTTGCTCAACAGCAGGCCCCCGGGGAACGTGCTCTCGAACACGATCATTGGATCCTTGGGCATGCCGACATCGATCTTGTAGGTGCTGCTGCCGAACAGCAATTGGCCGGCGCCGTCTAGAAAGTAGCTGATGCCCAGGGTGGCCATCAGGAGGGTGATGCCTTCTTGATTGACGAGATGCCGCAGCACCAGGCGTTCGACCACCCACGCCACCACGACCATCGCGGCCACGGCGACGCAGATCGCCAGCAGGTTGACCACGATCATGTTCTGCAGCCCTGTCCACTGCGGGATCCATTCTGCGAATCGGGCCATGGTGAGCGCCGCGAACAAAACCATCGCGCCCTGTGCGAAGTTGAAGACACCGGAAGCCTTGAAGATCAGCACGAAGCCGATCGCCACCAGCGCGTAGAGCATGCCGGCCATCAGCCCGCCGAAGAGAGTCTCGAGAAAAAAGCCCATGTGTTCTTTCGGTGCAGTGCTCAGTGTTCGACGCCGAGATAGGCGCGGATCACGTCTTCGTTTTCTCGCACCTCGTGGGGTGTGCCGTCGCCGATCTTCTTGCCGTAGTCGAGCACCACCACGCGGTCGGAAATGTCCATTACCACGCCCATGTCGTGCTCGATAAGGACGATGGTGGTGCCGAACTCGTCGTTCACGTCGAGGATGAAGCGGCTCATGTCCTGCTTCTCCTCGACGTTCATGCCCGCCATGGGCTCGTCGAGCAGAAGGACTTGCGGTTCCATGGCGAGCGCCCGGCCGAGGTCGACGCGCTTCTGCAGACCGTAGGACATGCGTCCGACCGGTGTCTTTCGGAAAGCCTGGATCTCGAGGAAGTCGATGATGCGTTCGACGAACTCGCGCTGCTGCAGCTCCTCGCGTTCGGCGCTGCCCCAGCCGAACGGATTGCGCAACGCCTGCGCAAGCACGCCGCTCTTCATCTTGAGGTTGCGCCCGGTCATGATGTTGTCCAGCACGCTCATTCCCTTGAAGAGCGCCAGGTTCTGAAAGGTGCGCGCGACGCCCATCTCGGCCA
The DNA here is from genome assembly GCA_037720315.1 of Variovorax sp. Lineage (GTDB taxonomy): Bacteria > Pseudomonadota > Gammaproteobacteria > Burkholderiales > Burkholderiaceae_C > Variovorax. The sequence continues at coordinate 15,302 of JBBJMS010000027.1, forward strand.
CCTGGCGCGAGTTCATGTGCTTGAAGGTCTGGCCCCGGAAGGAGATGGAGCCCTGCTGCGGCTGGTAGACGCCGTTGATGCAGTTGAGCATCGAGCTCTTGCCCGCGCCGTTCGGCCCGATGATGGCCCGCACTTCGTGCTCGCGCACGTCGAAGCTGATGTCCGTGAGCGCCTTGACGCCGCCGAAGCTCAGGCTGATGTTCTGTACGTCGAGGATGACGTCGCCGATCCTCCGGTTGCTCATGCTGCTGCTTTCACGGCCGGGTAGCGGCGTGCTTCCATGATCTTCAATGTTGCGCTGACGGTGCCAGCGCGGCCGTCCTCGAACTTGACCTGGGTCTCGACGAACTGCTCGGCCTTGCCTGTGTAGAGAGCGCTCACGAGCACGGCGTACTTTTCTGCAACGAAGCCGCGGCGCACCTTGCGCGTGCGGGTCATTTCGTCGTCATCGGGATCGAGTTCCTTGTGCAGCACGAGAAAGCGCGCGATCTGCGTGTCGGCCATGTCGAGTTCGGCTGCGAGGTCGGCGTTGACCTTGCCGATGCATTCGGCCAGCAGCGCCAGCACCTCGGGTTTGACGGCAAGGTCCACATAGCCGGCGTAGGCCAGGCCCTGGCGTTCGGCCCAGTTGCCGACCGCTTCGAAATCGATGTTGATGAACGCGCAAACCTCGTCGCGCGCGTTGCCGAAACACACGGCTTCCTTGATTTGTGGAAAAAACTTGAGTTTGTTCTCGATGTAGTTGGGCGCGAACATTGCGCCTCCGGCCATGCGGCCCACGTCCTTGGCACGGTCGATGATGCGCAGGTGGCCCTCGGCGTCGATGACACCGGCATCGCCGGTATGGAAATATCCGTCCGCGTCGAGCACTTCTGCAGTGGCGTCGGGCCGCTTGTAGTACTCCTTGAGCACCGACACGCCGCGCACCAGCACTTCGCCGTCCGGCGCAATCTTGAGCTCGATGCCGGGTGCCGCACTGCCCACGGTCTGAAGCTTGACCTTGCCGTCCTGTTGCAGGCACACGTAGGCGCAAGTTTCGGTCTGGCCGTAGAACTGCTTGAGGTTGACGCCGATCGAGCGATAGAACCGGAACAGGTCAGGTCCGATCGCGGCGCCGGCGGTATAGGCCACCCGGATGCGGCTCATGCCCAGAACGTTGCGCAGCGGCCCGTAGATCACGAGGTCGCCAAGCGCGTACATGATGCGGTCGCCCATGCCGACCGATGTGCCGTTCAGGATGTCGGCACCGACGCGCTGTGCCAGGGCCATGAACTTCGCGTAGAGCCAGCGCTTGGGTGCGGCAGCGTCTTCCATGCGGATCGACACTGCGGTGAGCAGGCCTTCGAAGGTGCGTGGCGGCCCGAAATAGTAGGTCGGCCCGATCTCTCGCATGTCGTTCATGACCGTCTCGCTGGACTCCGGACAGTTGAGCGTGAAGCCGCCGACCAGCCACTGCGCGACCGAAAAAAGATGGTCGCCAACCCAGGCCATCGGCAGGTAGCTCATGATGTCGTCGCCCGGGCCGAGCCTGTCGCTTTCAACCCCGCCACGGCCGGCGGCGATGAAGCTCTGGTGCGTCTGGCATACGCCCGTGGGTCGGCCGGTGGTGCCCGATGTGTAGAGGATCACCGCAACGTCGCCAGGCTCACCGCTGGCCACGCTCTGTTCAAAGGCGCCGGGGTGCGCAGCGTCCCAGGCACGACCGAGCTCGTGCAGCCGCTCGTAGCCCAACAGCCCTGGGTGCTCGTAGTGGCGAAGACCGCGTGGATCGTCGTAGACGATGTGGCGCAGGCCGGCACCCATGGTCATGAGTTCGCGGCACTCCAGTAGCTTGTCGACCTGTTCCTGGTCTTCGGCAATCACGAAGTCGATGGATGCGTCCTGCAGCATGAAGACCATCTCGCCCGCTACCGCGTCCTGGTAGAGCGGCACCGGGATGCCGCGCAGGCTCTGCGCCGCCACAACGGCCATGTAGAGATGCGGCCGGTTGGCACCGACGATCGCAAGGTTGTCGCCGGCCTTGAAGCCCAGGCTCGCCAGACCGCACGCGAATTCACGTACTTCGGTTGCCACGCCGGACCATCGCCAGGTCTGCCAGATGCCGAGGTCCTTTTCGCGCACGGCGGGTGCGTCGGGTTGCTGCTTGGCATGGGCCAGCAGCAGGCGGGGAAATGTGTTGGCGGTGGTCTGCACGATGGAGCGGACTGTAAAACCTGCTTTGACGTCAGGTTGTCGTTTCAACGACATTTATAGGGTCACTACTGACCGGACTTTCCCGTAGCAAAAGACCGAGGCATTCAAACGGCCTCGAGCATGGCGATCAGCATCGCGAAACCGAAGCTAGCGGAGACCATCAGCAGGGATATGCAGGCGAGCCGGCGAGCGTAGGGGGAAAACATTGCATTTCTCCTCTAGCGGATGAAACGTCCGTCGCGTCCCACCATGGTGAGGTCGACGAAGCGCGAGGCGCTCTTGCCGGGTTCGGTGAAATTCACCTCGAAGCCACCCACGTCGAGGCTGCGCAGTCCCCAGGTGCTCTCGATGAACGCGGCGCGGGTCAGATTGCGTCCTGCACGGTTCAGCGCCTCTGCGAACACGCGGGCGTTGATGTAGCCCTCAAGCGCGACGTACGAAGCTTCGGCACCGTTACTCGCCGCTTTCCAATCGCGCTGGAAGTCCCGCACGATCTGCATCGAAACCTTCCGCGGCGACGGCATGACTTGCGAGACCGTCATGCCGATCGCATCCTCGCCCAGCAGCTTCAGCGTGTCGGCTGCGCCCATGATCGACAGCGCATACAGCGGCAGCCCCTTGCGCTGGGCACGGACGCCCTTGACGAAATTCAATGTCGGCTTGCCTGCCATCCCGAGCAGCACGGCTTGCGGATTCGCTGCAGCGAGCCGTCCGGCCGCGTCGGCAGCATCCGATGCATCGGTCTCGACGGTCACGGCCACCGCGTCGGCGAGCTTGTGCCGGTCGAGCGCGGCGCGCGCGCCGTCGTAAATTTCCTTGCCGAACAGGTTGTTCTGATAGGCGATGCCGATGCGCCGGATTCCGATGGTCGCGAGATGCTGCACCAGCTGTTCCGCCTCTTCGAAGTAGCTCGGCCGAATCATGAAGATGCTGCGCACGCCCGCGGGACGTGCCAGGAGAGCGCCTGTGAACGGTGCGAAAAATGGAATGCCCGACTCGATCACCTTGGGCAGCATGGCCTGGATCATCGCTGTGCCCATGCAGTTGAAAAGGGCGAAGGTGCGCTTGTCGGCAATGAAGCCATTCACGTTGGCGACTGCGCGCTGAACCTCGTAACCGTCGTCGAGCGTCACCAGTTCGATCGGGCGGCCGCCGATTCCTCCCATCCCGTTGATCGCGGCGAAGCAGGCGCGGGCGCCCTGATGCATCGCCTGGCCTAGGTCCGACAGCGGACCGCTCAGCGCCGTCGACTGGCAAATTCTGATGGGGCTGCGATCTTGCGCGCGACCGATCAGCGGCGTGATCGCGAGGCCGGCCAGTAGCAGGCGGCGGGTCGGGTGTGAGGCTTCAAACGCTGTCATCGGACGCCCTCATTGAGTGTGTTTGTGGCGCAATGTTAAAAAGCTAATTGGAATCAATATGTCTTTTCGACGACAATCTAAGGCTCACACCCCCCAGTACTTACCATGACGATGCGCGGATGCAACGGATACAGCCAAAGCAGAAGCTCTTCCATTCGCGACCGCCTGCGTGCGGCCGAACCGGACGAGCTCGACGGCATCCCCTGGCTCGGGACTCTCACGTCTTTCGAGCGGCGCCGGGCCGAAGTGGCGTTGGTCGTGGCAGGCGCCGAGCCCGGCGACCTCGTCTGCCGCATCGGCCGCGCGCCGACCTACTGGTTCGGCGTGGTGGAAGGCCTGCTCAAGATGAGCAACGACAACGCCGACGGCACCTCGATGACCTACAGCGGATTGCCGCCGGGCGGCTGGTTCGGCGAAGGCACGGCACTCAAGCGCGAGCCTTACCGCTACAACATCCAGGCACTGCGGCGCAGCGTGGTCGCGGGCTTGCCGCTGGACGATTTCCATTGGCTGCTCGACCATTCGATCGGCTTCAACCGCTTCGTCATGAACCAGTTGAACGAACGGCTCGGCCAGTTCATCGCCGCACGGGAAGCAGACCGCCTCAACAACCCGGATGCACGCGTGGCGCGCAACCTTGCGGCGCTGTTCAACCCGGTGCTCTTCCCCGGCGTGGGCGAGCTCCTGCGCATCACCCAGCAGGAGCTGGCCTATCTCATCGGCCTTTCGCGCCAGCGGGTCAACCAGGCGTTGCGCACGCTGGAGGCACAGAGCGCCATCCGGGTCGAATACGGCGGGGTGCGAGTGCTCGACCTGGCTGCGCTGCGCACCGGCGGCGTCAACGGCAAGGACGGCTAGCGCGCGAGCATGGCGCCGGAATGGCGCTGCACCAACTGGTCGTCGGTGAAGGGCCGCAGGAACGATGCGGTTTCTTCCACCGCGCAATGCAGCCAGTCGTCGACCCATGCATCCGGAAGGATGACGGCGTTGCGCCGCGCGGGTGTTCCGAGCGTCAGCAGGGCAAAGCTTTCCACGCATTGACCGGTCGGCGAGCGCCAGCCGTTCCACAGCCCGGCAAGCGCGAGCGGCTGGCCGTCGTACCGCGTCACGCCGATCACCGCCTTGCCATCGCCGCCCGAATGGAACAGCGTGTCTGCCAGCACCACGCAGCGGTGGCCGCGTTTCCAGGGCTGCAGGAAGTTGCGCTCGGCGGCTGCCGTCTCGGCATGGGCCTCATGGGTCAACAGATCGGCGCCGTCAGGGGAGAAGAGGGGAATCAGCCCCCAGCGCCCGGCCGCGGCCTCGAAGCGGCCTGCAACCTTGCTGCCCAGGCGATCCGCGCGGGGCCGGCGCACGAACACGCCCTGCTCGCCGGGCCGCACCACCGCCAGCGCCGACGGGCACCCGATGCCGAAGCGTTCGACGAAATGGCGTCCTTCGCTTGCAGCTTGGTAATGGGTGGGCATCCGCAAATGTAAGAAGGTGTGTTTGGCGGCGTCAACACATCGATAACATTCGTTGTTTTTGAGAGCCGTTTCATGACCTCTTCACACCTCGTGGTGATCACCGGCGCCTCGCGCGGCTTGGGCCGTGCCATGGCCGAGCAGTTGCTCCAGCCCGGCCAACGCCTCCTGTGCATCTCTCGCCAGGCCGATGAGGCGCTCGCGCTTCGCGCGCGGGAAGCCGGCGCCGAACTCGAACAGTGGCAGCAGGATCTCGCCGATCCCGTGCCGGCTGCAGCGCGGCTCGCGGCATGGCTGCAGGGCTGCGATGGGCAGGCTTTCGATAGCGCGACCTTGATCAACAACGCCGGCATGATCGGCCGTCCGCGCCCCTTGTCGCAGGCGATGCCGGGCGAACTGGCGCAAGCGCTTCGGGTCGGGCTCGAGGCGCCCATGCTGTTGTGCGCGGCCTTCCTCGGTGCCACCCAGGGCTGGCGCGCAGAGCGCAAGGTGCTCAATATCTCGTCCGGGCTCGGCCGCAATGCGATGGGCAGTCAGGCGCCGTATTGCGCGGCGAAGGCCGGCTTGGACCACTTCTCGCGCGCGGTCGCGCTGGAGGAGCAGGTGGCGCCGCGCGGCGCCCAGATAGTGTCGCTCGCACCGGGCGTGATCGACACCGACATGCAGGTGCAGCTGCGCGAGAGCGAGCCCGGCATGTTCCCGGATCGCGGGCGCTTCGAGAAGCTCAAGGCCGACGGCCTGCTGGACAGCCCCGCCGCCGCCGCCGGCAAGATCCTCGCCTACCTGGCGCGCGCCGACTTCGGCGACAAGCCCGTGGCTGACATCAGGGACTAGCGTTCACGCTACTCGATGGTCGCGCCCGAGGCTTTCACGATATCGCGCCACTTCTCGTAGTCGGTCTTGAGCAGCGTTCCGAACTGCTCGCTGCCCATGATCTGCGGCTCGGCGCCCTGGGCGATGATCGCGGCCTTCATCTCCGGCGTGGCGAGCAACCTGTTGACCTCGGCGTTGACGGTGGCGACGATTTCCTTGGGCGTGCCGGCCGGCATGAAGAGCCCGTACCAGGTGCTGACGTCGAAGTCCTTGTAGCCGAGCTCGGCCACGGTCGCCACTTCGGGCAGCGAGCTGCTGCGGCGGGCAGAGGTCACGGCCAGCGGGCGCAGCTTGCCGGCCTTGATCTGCCCCATGGCCGAAGGCAGCGACGACACCATCAGGTCGACGTTGCCGGCCAGCACGTCCATCATCGCGGCGTTGGAGCCCTTGTACGGAACGTGCCGCATCTTGATGTTGGCGGCGGTCTTGAAGATCTCGCCCGCGAGGTGGATCGTCGTGCCGTTGCCGGGCGAGCCGTAGGTCACGGCATCCGGCGCGGCGCGCGAGGCGGCGACCACGTCGGCCAGGGTCTTGAACTTCGAGTCGGCACGGGTGACGATCACCACCGGCGTGTAGGCCACATGCGCCACCGCGGCCAGGTCCTTGACCGGGTCGTAGCTGAGGTTCTTGTAGAGCCACGGCGCCACGACCATGTTGTCTTTCTGGCCCATCACCATCTCGTAGCCGGTGGGTGCGGCGCGCACCGCCTCGGCAATGCCGATGGTGCCGCCGGCGCCGCCGCGGTTGTCCGGGACGACAGTCCATTTGCCGGTTTCGGTGAGCTTGGTCGCGACCAGCCGCGACAGGATGTCGGTGCCGCCGCCAGGCGGGAACGGCACGATCAGGCGGATCGGCTTGGCGGGATACGTCTGGGCATGGGCCACGGCGGCGAATGCCAGCGCCAGTGCCACGGAAGCGAGCAGCTTTCGGATCATGGGTTTGTCTCTCGGTTCAGGCGCAGCCTGAAGCGGTGCGCAAGGCACTTCAGTTTGCCAAACCCGCTCGACTGCCGCACGCGCAATCCGAGATGGCGGGCTTGCCGAATCGAGACGAACCGCGAACGCCCGCTGGGTCAGTGCAGGGTTTGCGGGTCCCGGTCGCCGCGTATGTCGCTGCGGCGCTGCAATGCGGCAATGCCCGCCATCATCGCCGCGCCGTAGGTCGGCATCGGCCCTTCGGCGGCATCGACGGGCCGGCAGTCGGCGCCGTCCTGCTTCTGCAGCACCCAATAGAAATGTCCGGCGATCGGCTCGTCGACAACCAGCGCAATGGCTTCTGCATCCATGATCATTCCTCTTTCTTGCAACTTGTGAACTGGTTTTACGCACGCCCCCAACGCCCGCATAGCAACGAATTCACGGACCGCGGGCAGAGTCGGAGAAAGCGCGCGCTTGTGTGCAAATGCGCACGCCGCGCGAAACACGGAAAATGCGCCGCCATGCCCGACACTCCCGCACCTTCCCGTCTCAACAAACAAATGGCCGAACTCGGCCTGTGCTCGCGCCGGGAGGCCGACGACTGGATCGCGCAGGGCTGGGTCAGGGTCAACGGCGTGGTGGCGGAAATGGGCGTCAAGGTGTTGCCGGCGGACCGCATCGAGGTCGACAACAAGGCACAGCAGCAACAGCAGCAGCAGGTCACGATCCTGCTGAACAAGCCGATGGGCTACGTCAGCGCCCAGGCCGAAGACGGCCACGAACCGGCGGTGGTGCTGATCAACCCGCGCACGCACTGGCGCGAGGACCCGAGCCGCAACCGTTTTTCACCGCCGCAGCTGCGCGGCCTGGCGCCGGCCGGCCGGCTCGACATCGATTCGATCGGCCTGCTCGTGCTTACGCAGGACGGCCGCGTCGCCCGCCAGCTGATCGGCGAGGACTCGGGCATGGAGAAGGAATACCTGGTGCGCGTCTCGTACGGACCGGTCGCGCAGAACTCGCAGGCGGCGTTTCCGCGCGAGCAGCTCGCCCGCCTGCGCCACGGCCTCGCGCTCGACGGCCAGCCGCTCAAGCCGGCGCAGGTCGAATGGCAGAACCCCGAGCAGTTGCGCTTCGTGCTGACCGAAGGCAAGAAGCGGCAGATCCGCCGCATGTGCGAACTGGTCGGGCTCAAGGTCGTCGGGCTCAAGCGCATCCGCATCGGGCAAGTCGTGCTGGGGAATCTGCCCGTGGGGCAGTGGCGCTACCTGGGCCCTGGCGAGCGTTTCTAGGACACGTTCGCTCATGGCGGGCTAAGAATCGGCGCGTAGCCTCGGCCGGTTACGCAACGATCAAGGAGGCACCGTGCGCACACTGCTGGTTGAAGACGACGAGATGATCGGCGGCATCCTGCAGCATGCGCTCGAATGTGCGGGCTGGTCGGTCGACTGGGTTCGCGACGGGGCGCTGGCGACGAGCGCCTTCGCCGACGGTGCGTACACCTGCGTGCTGCTCGACCTGGGCCTGCCCCGGCAGGACGGCACCGAGGTGCTGCGCCGCGCACGCGAGCGCGGCGACACCACGCCGGTCCTGGTGCTTACCGCGCGGGACGGGCTGGAAGACCGCATCCAGGGCCTCGATCTCGGCGCCGATGACTATCTGCTCAAGCCCTTCGAGTTCCGCGAGCTGCTGGCGCGCATGCGCGCGGTCGTGCGCCGCCGGGACGGTGCTGCGCATTCGGTGATCGGAAGCGGTGCGCTGCAGCTCGACTTGACCACGCGCGAGGTGCTGCGCAACGGCGTGCGCGGCGCGTTGACGGCGCGCGAGTTCGCGCTGCTGCATGCGCTCCTGGAGCGGCCGGGCGGGATCCTGTCGCGCGAGCAGCTCGAAAACCGCATCTACGGCTGGGGAGAAGAGGTCACCAGCAATGCGGTCGACGTGCTGATCCACGGCATGCGGCGCAAGCTGGGACCCGACGCGATCCGCAACGTGCGCGGCTGGCTGGCGCGTGCCGGCGGCCCGGCGCCGACCCGGCATCGCCGACCGGGCCACCGCCGCCGGGCCGCCCCAGGCGGGCGTCTCCTCCTCGGGAGGTGGCGACTACATGCAGCGCAGCGGGGTGAGGCCAGGAAGACGGCATCCCGCCGTGGTGCCCGACGCGGGCGTGAGGTTTTCGTGATCTGCATCTTTCCGACCGGGCACTTCTGCTCGTTGCGCCGCGCGCTGATGCTGGCTGACCGCCACCTGCTGGTCGGCGCATTCTCGCCGGCTGCGCCTATTGGGGCTACAACCGCGTGGTCACCTTCATGGACCAGCAGATGGAAGTGCTGGCGCAGTCGTTCATGGGGGCGAAGCGCCGGCGTGCTGGCCGCAAAAGCTCGACGCCCTTCGGGGCGGCGCGCCTGGTGCGGCGGTTCTCCGCCAGGGCGGCTGCTGGCACCACCTACCCGGACGCAACTGCCCCGCGGAAGGCGAAAACTGCAGGGACCTGTCGCCGGCAACGGGCGACTGGCGGGTTATGCCGGCCCGTCCGGGCCCGGCGCGGGTGGGCAGGTGCAGGTTGCGCAAAGCCTGCGCTTTCGCCAGCACGTGGTTGCCGGGCGAGCGCTGGAAGCCGTGCTGCCAATCTTGCTGCTGCTGCATTGACGGCCCTGGTCCTGTGGGGTGATCTCGGCGGCATCGCGTGAGCTGGGCGGCGTGGCCCGCGAGGCCGCCGCGCAAGACGAACAGCAACGGCCTTGCCGCTGGAGCGGGTGCGCGAAATCAAGCCGCTGGTGGCCGTCAACAGCATGCTTGCACGACGCGGTGCGCTCGCCACGCAACGCCGCTTCGTGCAGGACGCAGCGCACGAGCTGCCCATCACCGCCATCGGGCTGCAGCTTGAAAACATGCGCTGCGACGTGGTGCCCCGACGGCCAAGGCCACTTCGACCAGCTCGAAGCGGGCGTGCAACGTGCGCAACGCCTGGTGGACCAACTGCTGCGCCTGTCGCGCCACGAAGCGGCTGCCGCGACCGAGTTGCCCACCCAGGTGGACGTGGCGCCATGGCAGGGCAGCGTGGGCGGCATCATCGCGCTGGCCGACCAGCGCGGCATCGACCTGGGCGTCGAAGACGTCAACCCGGCCGAGGCGTACCTGGATTGCCCGCCCGGCGACCTGCGCAGCGTGATCGACAACCTGGTCGAGGCGCTGCGTTACCGTCGGGCGGCGTGGTCGTGCGCGCCATGCCGCAGCGGCTGGTGCGCCGGCGTGGCGATCGAGGTGGTGGACACCGGCCCCGGCATCCCGGAGGACATGCTGCCGCGCGTGTTCGACCGCTTCTTTCGCGTGCCGGGCACCGAGGTGCGCGGCAACGGTCTCGGCCTGGCCATTACGGGCGGCGGCGGTACTGCGGCTCGCGTGGTGCTGGCGAACAAGACCGACCGCAGCGGGCTGGTCGCGCGGGTGGAACAGCTCACCCCAGCCTTCTCAGCCCGCTGCGCGAGCTGTATTTCGACCCCCCTTCCAGGGGCGGCGGAGCTTGTCCGGCGAAGCCGGCCCGCCGCGCACTGGTTTGCGCCTTTGCTTCGCTCGGCTCTGTTCGAACGGGGAATGCGGGGCGCTAAGTCAGACGGTGAACAAGTCGAGGTGCTGCCACGAAGCGGGAAATCCCTCTTGCTAATCCTCACATAACCCTTCGCGGACGACGCTAATAAGCAGCTAAGTCAGGCCGCGCAAAGTAGCGACACGGTTGATCGACGCCCCACAAAAAGGACGCTGGTTGCAACCGCAACTCCCTGTCACTACCCCCTGAAAGGTTCGCATCATGAACAAGTCCGCAATCCTCGCAGTCGTCGCTTTCGCCGCCCTGGCTTCCACCGGCGTCCAGGCCGACGAAGCCGACGGTTCGCAATATGCCCACCCGGTCACCACCAGCCGTGCGCGCGCCGACGTGCTGGCCGAAGCGATCCAAAAGGCTCGCACCTTCAGCCCGGAACCCGCTGGTTCGCGCATCGCCGCACCGCTGAAGTCCGAAACCGCCCGCGACAGCGTGCGCAA
>JBBJMS010000028.1:0-26076 GCA_037720315.1 Variovorax sp.
GCCTCGCGGATCGGGTCGATCGGCGGATTCGTGACCTGTGCGAACAGCTGCTTGAAGTAGTTGTAGAGCGGCTTGTTCTTGTTCGAAAGCACGGCCAGCGGACTGTCGTTGCCCATCGAGCCGATGCCCTCCTCGCCCGCCTGCGCCATCGGGCTCATGAGGAACTTGATGTCTTCCTGCGTGTAGCCGAAGGCCTGCTGGCGATCGAGCAGCGCAACCTGGCTCACCGGCGGCTGCACAGTCTCGGCCTCGACGCTGTCGAGCTTGATGCGCAGGTTCTCGATCCACTGCTTGTAAGGCTTGCTGTTGGCGAGGTTGGCCTTGAGTTCTTCGTCGTCGATCATGCGGCCCTGCTCGAGATCGATCAGGAACATCTTGCCGGGCTGCAGGCGCCACTTGCGCACGATCTTCTGCTCCGGAACGGGCAGCACACCGGATTCGGAGGCCATGATCACCAGGTCGTCGTCGGTGACGCAGTAGCGCGCCGGGCGCAGGCCGTTGCGGTCGAGCGTGGCGCCGATCTGGCGGCCGTCGGTGAACACGATAGAGGCCGGGCCGTCCCACGGTTCGAGCATCGCGGCGTGGTACTCGTAGAAGGCGCGGCGGCGCGGGTCCATGGTCGCGTGCTGCTCCCACGGCTCCGGAATCATCATCATCACAGCCTGGCTGATCGGGTAGCCGGCCATCGTGAGCAGTTCGAGGCAGTTGTCGAAGGTCGCGGTGTCGGACTGGTCGGCGAAACTGATCGGATAGAGCTTTTGCAGGTCAGCACCGAGCACCGGCGAAGACATCACGCCTTCGCGCGCCTTCATCCAGTTGTAATTGCCCTTGACGGTGTTGATCTCGCCGTTGTGCGCAACATAGCGATAGGGATGCGCCAGCGGCCATTCCGGAAAGGTGTTGGTCGAGAAGCGCTGGTGCACCAGCCCGAGTGCCGACACGCAGCGCGTGTCCTGCAGGTCGAGGTAGTAGGTGCCGACCTGGTCGGCGAGCAGCAGCCCCTTGTAGACCACCGTGCGGCTCGACATGCTCGGTACGTAGTACTCCTTGCTGTGCTTGAGCTTCAGGCGCTGGATGTTGGCGCTCGCTGTCTTGCGGATGACGTAGAGCTTGCGTTCGAGCGCGTCCTGCACGATCACGTCGTTGCCGCGGCCGATGAAGACTTGGCGTAGCAGCGGCTCCTTCTTGCGCACGTTAGGCGACATCGGCATGTCGCGGTTGACCGGAACGTCGCGCCAGCCCAGCAGCACCTGGCCTTCGGCCTTGATGGCGCGCTCCATTTCCTGCTCGCAGGCTTCGCGAGATGCATGCTCCTTCGGTAGGAAAATCATGCCCACGCCGTATTCGCCGGGCGGGGGCAGCGCAACGCCCTGCTTCGCCATTTCTTCGCGGTACAGCAGATCGGGAAGCTGGATCAGGATGCCGGCGCCATCGCCCATTAGCTTGTCGGCGCCCACTGCGCCGCGGTGATCCAGGTTCTCGAGGATCTTGAGACCCTGCAGCACGATGGCATGACTCTTCTCGCCCTTGATGTGGGCCACGAAGCCAACACCGCAGGCGTCGTGTTCGTCTTTACCGGAATAAAGACCGTGTTGTTGCAGATGCTCGATCTCGGCAGCCGTCGTCATGGCGCGCTCCTTCATTTTTCGCAGGGGAGATGAGCATATTGCGTTGCACAAACAATGCCAAACACTTTATTGGGGGTCAGATTCCGATTATTGCCGGCATGTCCAACACGGAATTTAATTGGGGACAGATTTAATTAGCCGGCAGCTTTCTGCGGATTCCTCGTGGGATTCCACGCTTCAACGCCGCTTTGAGACCGCCACCGGTCGTCCCGCCTTGGCCTTCAATACGCGCCGGTCAGTCGCCTTTTGTAATTCATCCAGATACTGCGGGTCGCCTATCGCCCAACCGTGCAGCGTTGCTTGCGTCAAGGCGACCTGTTCCCCGACCGGCAGTCCATGCTGCACCAGTTCGGCGTACGCAGCCTCTCGTGCGAAAGGGGTGTTGCCGAGCGCCCAATAAAGGGCGTGCGGCGTCAGGAGCTTGTCATCATGCAGCCCGGCGTAGTGCGAATGGCTCGACCATGGATAGTCGCGCGCCGCAACGACCATGCCGGCGCGCACCGGGTTGAGGTCGATGTAGGCCATGCAGGCCAGAAGGTACCGGTCGGTCTGGATTAGGGTCGACTTGTAGCGCCCTTCCCAGAGCGTGCCGGTACGCCCGTGCCGGTCATTGAAATATCGGACGTAGCGCCTTCCGACCGCCTGCATCCACTGCGGCAAGCCATCGGCGGCCGATGGCGTGGCGAGCAGGTGAAAGTGGTTGTCCATCAACACGTAGGCATGCAGGGCAATGCCGAAGCGCGTGGCGTTTTCGCCCAGCACGCCGAGCAGCATCTCGCGGTCGGCGTTGTCCCTGACGATGTCCTGCCGGTCGTTGCCGCGCTGGATTACATGGTGCGGCTGGTCGGCCAGGGTGAGTCGAGGCAGTCGGGCCATGAGCGGAATTCAAGGCAGGCGAAAGCGCGACGCAAGCAGCTGCGCCAAGCCGAACTGCTCCAGCAGTTCTCCCAGGCGGGCGGCAGCGGCCGCATTGCGCTGCCCGGTGCGCCGCGCGAGGATGAGTTCGTTCTTCATGCTGTGCTCCCAGCCGACCAGTTCGGTGACCGTCACCTGGTAGCCGTTCGCCTCGAGGTAAAGGCAGCGCAGCACATTGGTGAGCTGGCTGCCGATCTCGCGCGTGTGCAGCGGATGGCGCCATAGTTCGGCCAGCGGCGTGCGCGAAAGCGCCAGCGCCTTGGTCTGGCGCAGGCAGGCGGCAACCTCTGCCTGGCAACACGGCACGAGCACCATGAAGCGCGCCTTCTTTACAAGACCGAAGCCGATCGCATCGTCGGTGGCGGTGTCGCACGCGTGCAGCGCCGTGACGACGTCGACCTGCAACGGTAGTTCCGGCGCGTCGGCCGACTCGGCAACCGTCAGGTTGAGGAAGGACATGCGTTCGAACCCGAGCCGCCCGGCGAGCGAGCGCGATTTTTCGACCAGGTCGGCGCGCGTTTCGATGCCGTACACATGGCCGCCGCCGCGCTCGCGGAAGAACAGGTCATAAACGATGAAGCCAAGGTACGACTTGCCCGCGCCATGGTCGGCCAGGGTGGCCTGGGCGCCGTCTCCCGGCAACTCGCGCAGCAGCTTCTCGATGAACTGGAACAGGTGATAGACCTGCTTGAGCTTGCGCCGCGAATCCTGGTTCAGCCGGCCTTCGCGAGTGAGGATGTGCAGTTCCTTGAGCAGTTCGACCGATTGGCCGGGCCGCAGTTCGTTCTGCACGTCGGACTCGGCTTTCAGGGCTTTGGCACCGGCCTTGCTCATTGCAGTGCGCCCTTTGGCCCGACGTCGAGCGCCGCCCAGCCTTCGGCGCCAAGCGACTCGAGGGTGTCGATGTTGCGCCCGAAGATCGACTCGGCGTCGGGAAACGCATCGACGGCCCGGCTCACGCTGTCTTCGCGCAGCAGGTGCAGCGTCGGATAGGGTGCGCGGTTGGTCGCATTCGCGATGTCGTCCGCGTCGGTGCCGGCGAATTGATAGTGCGGGTGAAAGTTCGCGAGTTGCAGCACGCCGTCGAAGCCCTCGCGCGCAAGCCGGCGTTCGGCCCGCGCCGTGAAATCGTTGAAGTCCAGAAAGTCGATCAAGGTGTTCGGCGCCATCAAGAGAGTGGTGTCCCGGTGCTGCGGGTCGCGGGCGACGAGTTCGCGCGCTTCGAGAAGCAGTGCATCCATCAGCTGCGCTTCTTCGTCCCGCAGGTACGCGGCGTAATGGATCTGTCCCTTTGCATGCACCGCCTTCGCGAACGGGCAGAGATTCAGCCCGATCACCGCGCGCTCCAGCCAATGCTGCGTATCGGCGCGCGCCTGTTCGGCGGAAATTGTGGCACCGCCGGTCATCGGACGCCTGCGCGGTGATCTGGCTGCGCGACACGGCTCGCCAGTGCCATACCGGCGAGCGAGCAGGCCAGGGTTAACGTCCAGGTCCATTGCCAACCGCCCGCGCGGTGCGCGATCCAGGCCACCATCGGCGGCGCGACGAACTGGCCGAGCGAAGAGGCCTGCTGCATCAACCCCACGGTGGTGGACACCGTCGACGGCCCCGGCGCAAGCCGGACCGCGAGCATGAACAGCGTGGCCGGCACGACGCCACCGCCCAGAGAAAACAGGCATATCGCGAAATAGCGCAAAGCCGGCGGCAGCCCTGCGGAATCGGCACCTTGTCCGATCTGCGCGAACGCAGCGACGCTGCCGAGCGCCATGGCGACGAAGCCCCAGTGCAGCATGCGTTCCGGCGCAATGCCCCGTTGCAGCAGGCGGCCACCGGCAACGTTGCCGGCGATGTTCATCGCCGCGGCCAGCGCGGTGAGCGGTGCGCTCCAGCGCCGGGAACGCCGGCTTCGGCGTAGATCGCGGGCAGAAAACCGATCACGCCGATCCACTGCGCAGAGTAGACGGCGAAGACCAATCCGAGCGTCCAAGGTCCGGCGGCGCCGAGGGTGCCGCGCAGACGCGCCGGCCATCGGCCGGACGAATCTGCCGCCGCCGGGGCGCGGCTGCCATCGGCAGGAACGGCGAGTGCCACCCAGATCGCGGCCGCCGCCGATACCGCCGACAGCGACCACCACCACCCCGGCCACCCCGCCGACGCGAGCAAACCGGGGCCACACAACAGCGCCAACGCCACTCCGAGCGGCATGTAGGCGCCCCACAGTCCCAGCGCCGCCTTCTCCGCGCCCAGCGGCGACATCGCCCGGACCAGGCCCGGCCCCGGCATGACTGCAAGTAGAAACCCGACGCCTTCGAGCGCTCGGAGACCCATCAGCCAGTGCAAGGCCTGCTCCCCGCTGCCGATGGGCGACGTGCCGAGCCAGCCGCCGAGCAGGCTCGCGCCGGTAACCACCGTCAGGCCGGCAAGCATGCTGCGCCGCAATCCGATGGTGTCGGCGGCCAGCCCGACTGCGAGACCGAGGGTCATGCCGGCGACCTGCACCAGCGACAGCAGGAAACCCGCCTCCACCAAGCCGATGCCGAGCGACGCCTGCAATGCGGGCACCGCCGGTGGCAGCTTGCCGAGGTGCAAGGCAGCGGCGACACCGCCGGCGACGACCGCCAGCGCAGCGGTCGGGACGCGAACGCGAACGCGAACGCGGACGGATGCACCGGCGTCGCTCATTCGATCCACCGCCGCCCGGTGAGGCGCTCGTGTTCCCGCATCGCAAAGCGGTCGGTCATGCCGGCGATGTAGTCCGCCACGGCGCGATGCGTGCCGGTGCGCTCGGCATAGGAAGCGGGCATTTGCGCAGGATGCGCGACGTAGGCGCTGAATAGCTCCCTCACCACCTGCTGCGCCTGGTTGGCGGTCTGCATCACGCGGGGATGCCGATAGAGGTTGCGAAACAGGAACTGCTTGAGCTCGGTCGACTGTGCACGCATCGTGTCGCCGAACAGCACCAGCGGCGCCGCACCGCGGGCGGCGGCGGCGTCCACCGGTGCTGCAGCTTCGAGTGCGGCGCGGGTTGCGTCGATCACGTCGTAGACCTGCGCGCTCAGCATGCGGCGAATCGATTCATAGAGCACGCGCCGGCCGGTGAGTTGCGGATGCTCGGCCAGCGTTTCGCTCCGGTAGCGCTCGAACAGCGCCACTTCGCCCAGCCTCTCGATCGTGATGAGACCGGAACGCACGCCGTCGTCGATGTCGTGCGCGTTGTAGGCGATCTCGTCGGCGAGGTTGCAAAGCTGGGCCTCCAGGCCGGGTTGCGTGCGGTCGCAGAAACGCCGCGCCACGCCGCCCGGCTCGGCCGCTTCGATGCGCTCGGCGTTCGCGCGCGAGCAGTGCTTGAGGATGCCTTCGCGTGTTTCGAAACTCAGGTTGAGGCCGTCGTATTGCGGGTAGCGGTGCTCGAGCTCGTCCACCACGCGCAGGCTCTGCAGGTTGTGCTCGAAGCCGCCATGTTCCGTCATGCAGGCATCCAGCGCGTCCTGCCCCGCATGCCCGAAAGGCGTGTGGCCGAGGTCGTGCGCCAGGGCGATGGCTTCGACCAGATCTTCGTTGAGCCGCAGCGCGCGCGCGATCGAGCGGCCGAGCTGGGCCACCTCCAGCGAATGGGTCAACCGTGTTCGGAACAGGTCGCCCTCATGGTTCAGGAACACCTGCGTCTTGTAGACCAGCCGCCGGAAGGCAGTGGAATGCACGATGCGGTCGCGGTCGCGCTGGAAGGCATCGCGCGTGGGCGCGGGCAGCTGGATGCCGGCGGCCGCGCGATGGGCCGGGTCGCTGGCATAGCGCGCGGGCTCATCGGAGCGCGCTCTGGTCGAGGCTCAGGCGGCGCAGCATTGCGCCAGCACCTCGCGCACCATCGCCTCGGGCGCGGCGCGCATCGTCGCAGAACCAGGCTTGTCGATGACGACGAAGCGGATCTCGCCGGCTTCGGACTTCTTGTCGATGCGCATCAGCGCCAGATAACGCTCGGCGCCAAGGTTTGGTGCGACCACCGGCAAACCAGCGCGCTCGATCGAGGCCGTAAGTCGCTGCACGAAGGCGGCGTCGACGCCGCCGAGGCGCTGCGACAGATGCGCTGCCATCACCATGCCGCAGCCGACGGCCTCTCCGTGCAGCCACTTGCCGTAGCCGAGCCCGGACTCGATCGCGTGGCCGAAGGTGTGGCCGAAATTGAGGATCGCCCGAAGGCCAGTCTCGCGCTCGTCCTGTCCCACGACTGCGGCCTTGATCTCGCAGCTTCGCTTCACCGCGTGGGCCAGCGCGGAGAGCTCCCCGGCAAGAAGTGCATCCATGCTGGACTCGATCCAGTCGAAAAACTGCATGTCGTAGATCGGGCCGTACTTGATGACCTCGGCGAGTCCGGCGCTCAACTCGCGCGGTGGGAGTGTGGCGAGCGTCGCGAGGTCGCACAGCACCAGCCGAGGCTGATAGAACGCGCCCACCATGTTCTTGCCGAGCGGATGGTTGATGGCGGTCTTTCCGCCCACCGACGAATCGACCTGGGCGAGCAATGTGGTCGGCACCTGCACGAAGGGCACGCCACGCATGTAGGTTGCCGCGGCAAAACCGGTCATGTCGCCGACGACACCGCCGCCGAGCGCGAACAGCACCGTCTTGCGGTCGCAGCCGCGACCGAGCAGGGCATCGAAGATGAGGTTGAGGGTTTGCAAATCCTTGTGCGCTTCGCCGTCGGGCAGTTCAAGCACATGCACCTCGCGGAATCGGCCGAGCAGCGTTGTGCGCAGCGCCTGCGCGTACAGCGGCCCCACGGTGGTGTTGGTGACGATCAAGGCCGTGGTTGCAGCGATTGCCGCGGGCAAGGCCTCGAAGTGCGCAGGGTCGCCGATCAGGCCGCTGCCGATCAGGATGGGGTAGCTTCGCTCGCCGAGATCGATCTCGACGCAATTAGGGGGAGAGGCGGTCAATCGCATGCCTCAGAGTTTAGGTCTACCGCGTCGGCCGGTTTGCTCAGCCTGCCGGGTCCGGCGGCGATTCCGAGGGCTTGATTCCCGCGAGCTCCAGCTGCATGACGATGATGTTCGTGAGCGCGGCAACGGACGGACGACCGGTCTCGATCACGATGTGTGCGGTTTCGCGATAGAGCGGGTCTCGAACGCCGTGCAGCTCTTGCAGCCGTCCGAGCGGATCTGCCACCTGCAGCAAGGGGCGCCTGATGTCGTGGCGCAGCCGCCTGAAAAGATCCTCGGGCGATGAGCGCAGATAGATCACATGAAAATGCGCGTGCAGTTGGCGCCGGTTGGCCTGCCGAAGCACGGCACCGCCACCGGTCGCCACCACGCCGCTGGCAGTCGTTGCCAGGTCTGCGATCACGGCCTCTTCGATGTCGCGAAAGCTTTCTTCGCCCTCGCGATCGAAGAAGTCGCGTATCGAGCAGCCCAGGCGCCGCTCGATGACTTCATCGCTGTCGATGAAAGAGACCTGCAGGCGCTGCGCGAGGCGCCGGCCCACCGCGGACTTGCCGGCGCCGGGGAGCCCGACGAGTGCGACCGCCACGCGATTGCTGGAACGCCGCGCGTCAGCGCGCAGCGTTGCGGTCGGTAATCATCTTCGGGGTGATAAAGACGAGCATTTCGGTCTTGTTTGCAACGCGATTGCGCGTACGGAACAGCGCCCCGAGATAAGGCACTTCACCGAGCACCGGCACGCGCGATTCATCGTTGGTTTCGGTGAGTTCGAAGATACCACCGATGACCACGGTGCCGCCGTTCTCGACCAGCACCTCGGTCTGTACGTGCTTGGTGTTGATCGCGAAACCGGCCGTCGTCGCCTGACCGACCGTGTCCTTGTTGACGTCGAGCGTCAGGATGATGTTGCCCTCGGGCGTGATCTGCGGCGTCACTTCGAGCTTGAGGTTGGCCTTGCGGAAGGCGATCGATGTCGCGCCGCTGGAGGTGGCAACCTGGTAGGGCAGTTCGGTGCCCTGCTCGATCAAGGCCTTGGTCTGGTCGGCCGTGACCACGCGCGGGCTCGACACCACCTTGCCCTTGCCGTCCGCCTCGAGCGCGGAGATCTCCAGGTTCAGCATGCGCGAGAAGCTCGAATTGAAGAGCGACACCGCGAAAGTGCCGGGCGGGTTGCCGTTGCCCGACACACCCGTCGACGGAAGGTTGACGAAGTTGGAGTTGGTGAAGGTCGTGAGCGCGCTGCCCGGCGTCGTCGCCGTGCCCGGCGTGAGCACCGGCATCGCACCGACGTTGCCGAAGATCGGGCGACCGTTGTTGGAGCCCACCGTGCCCCCGGCAAGTCCGCCGCCCAGCCGCACGCCCAGCGATTTGCCGAAGGTGTCCGAAGCCTCGACGATGCGGGCTTCGATCAGCACCTGGCGCACCGGGATGTCGAGTTTCTGGATGAGTTCGGCCACTTGAGAGAGGCGCGAAGGAATGTCGGAGACGAACAGCTGATTGGTGCGCGACTCGGCAATCACGCTGCCGCGCGGGCTCAGGATGCGGGTCGTGGTGCCCGAGCCGCCGCCGCTGGATGCGCCGGTGCCGGTCAGGCCCTGCGCGATCGCGATGGCCTTGGTGTAGTTCAGCTGGAAAGACTGGGTGCGAAGCGGCTCCAGATTCTGGATGGCGGCCTGTGCTTCGAACTCGAGCTTTTCCTTGGCATTGATTTCGTCCTTGGGCGCGATCCAAAGAACGCTGCCGTTCTTGCGCAGCCCCAGGTTCTTGGCTTGCATGATGATGTCCAGCGCCTGGTCCCAGGGCACGTCTTTCAGCCGCAGGGTCAGCGCACCGGTCACCGAATCGGAGGTCACGATATTGAAGTTCGTGAAGTCGGCGATCACCTGCAGCAGCGAACGAATCTCGATGTTCTGGAAGTTGAGCGACAGCTTCTCGCCGTTGTAGCCGGCGCCTTGCGTCAGCTTGGTCGGGTCGACCTTGCGTGGACGTACCTCGACCACGAACTGGTTCTCGCTCTGGTAGGCGCTGTGCTCCCAATCGCCGCGGGGCTCGATGGTCATGCGCACGCGGTCGCCGGACTGTTGGGTGGTCACCAACTGAACGGGCGTGCCGAAATCGGAAACGTCCAGGCGTCGGCGCAAGCCTTCGGGCAGGGTGGATTTGGTGAACTCGACCACCAGGTTTTTCCCCTGTTGGCGGATGTCGACACCGACCTGGTTGTTCGCCAGGTCGACGATGACGCGGCCGGTGTTGTCGGAGCCGAGCCGGAAGTCGACGTCGCGCAGCGGCAAGGTGTCGCGATTCCGATTCTCGGCAAACGAGGAAGGCGTCGAGCTCGCCAATGCGGCGCCCGGAACTGGCTCCAGCGACACCAGCAGCGACTTGCCCTGGATCTCGGCCTTGTACGCGGTGGCCTGCTTCAGGTTCAGCACCAGGCGCGTGCGCTCACCCGCCTGCACCACATTGACCGAGCGCAGGTTGCCCTGGTTGATCTCGATGGCGGAACGGCCGATGGCGTTGGTCACACCCGGAAAGTCGAGCGCGATGCGAGCCGGCGTCTGGATCGCAAAGCCCGTGGGTATTGCGGAAAGCGCCTGCGTCAGGTCGATCCGGATCACTTCGGCGCCGGACTGCATTGAACTCGTGACCGATTCGATCGCGTTTTGCGCATGCGCGACTGCGACCGCGCCGAGTGCAGCCAGGGCAACGACAGCGGCCCGGAGCCCCTGAACGAAGATTGATGTTGTTGATTTCATTTCGACCTCTCTTGCAACTGCAGCGTCGCCACGCGTTCGATCCATTCACCGGCGGCGTCCTGCACGATTTCACGCAAGGCGAGTTCGGTTTCGGTAATACGGGTAATGCGCCCGTAATTGAGTCCCAGATAGGCGCCGACGCGCACCTGATAAAGCAACTTGTCCACGGTGACCAGGCCGACCGGTTGACCGTTGCGATTCATGCTGCCGACCATCGCCATCGCATCGAGCGGGAAAGCCTCGAGTGCTTCCTTGCGACGCGTCAGTTCGGGCGCGATGAGTCCGGATGTACTTGGCTGGTTCGAGTCGCGGCGCAATGCCTGCGTCAACTTCTGCATGTTGAAAGGCTCGAATGCGCTGGCCTCGGTGTACGCCTGCGGGGTGAATTTCTTGGGCTCGGTGATCGGCGCCACAGTCGGCCGCACCTGCGCCCGCTGCTCCGCCATCCACCGTTGCAGGTCTTCCTGTTCCGCGCCGATGCAGCCGCTCAGGCCCACCACTGCGGCGCCGAGCCATAAAAAGCCGAGCGTCGTTCTCATTTCTTCTTTGCCTCCGCGGCTGCTGCGCGTTTCTGCATGGCCTGCTCTTCCTCGTCGAGGTAACGGAAGGTGCGTGCCGTGGCGTCCATGGTCAGGCCACCGTCTTTTTGCGGTGTCACGGAAAGGTTGTTCAACGTGACGATGCGCGACAGGTTCGCCACATCCGCGGCGAATGCACCCATGTCGTGATATCGCCCAGTCACACGCACCGCGATCGGCAGTTCCGCGTAGTAGTCCTTAACCGAAATCTGCCCCGGACGGAACAGCTCGAACTGGAGGCTTCGCCCCAGCCCGGCCTGGTTGATGTCGGAGAGCAAGGCATCCATTTCCGCCTTGCTCGGCAACTGCTTCTCGAGCAGGGTCACGTACTGCTGCACCTGCTCGCGTTGCTTCTTGAGCAGATCGAGGTTTGCGGCTTGCGCAACCTTCTTCTGGTAGTCGCCCTTGAGCGCGACTTCCTTGCCGCGCTCGGCCTCGAGTTCGTCGTTCGAATTGGTGAGCCACGCGAACCACAACCCCGCCAGCACAAGTGCGGTTACGACGAAGCACAGCGCGTAGCGCGGAACAGGCGGCCAGACCGATGGATCATTCGGATTCAAGCCGCGGAATTGGTCGCCGAAACGTTGCAGCGACCCAGCGAAGTCGATTTGGCGCGAAGCGTGTTGATTGGCCATGTTGACGCCTTATCCCTTCACCGCAGCCGATGCGGCCTTGGCCGCGCCGGCGGCGGCTTTTTGCGCGTCGGTTGGCCGCTTGAGGCCGATACGCATCGTGAAGTTCGCAACCCTTCGCTGATCGCGCGGGCTCAGGCTGACGGTGCCCGATGTGATCTCGACCAGTTCGGGCTTGACCAGCCAGGGGCTGTTGTTGCCTAGATTGCGAAGCAGTTCTGACACGCGCTCGTTCGACTGCGCCATTCCGAGCAGCGTGACGGTCTGGTTGTCTTGTTTCATGCTCGTCAGGTAGACGCCATCGGGCAGTTGCCGGACCAATTCGTTCAGGAGGTGAACCGGCATGTTTCGATCCCCCTGCAGGTCTTCCACGGCTTGCTGCCGCGCACGCAATGCCGCGATCTCGGCCTGCAAGGTGGAGATCTCCTTGATCTCGGCTTCGAGCTTCTTGATCTCGGATTGCAGGAAACTGTTTTTGCCCTGCTGGGTGGATATCTGGGCCTGGTACCAGAGGTACGCGGCGCCGGCAATCAGGCAACCGAGCAGCGCCGACGCGCCCAGGGTTGCAAAGAAGTTTTCGCGCCGGCGCTTGCGCGACGCCTCCCGGTGCGGGAGCAGATTGATCAGGATCACTGCAGGAACCTCCGCATCGCCAGGCCGCACGACGTCAGATAGGACGGCGCCTCGCGACGCACCTTCTTTTCTCGAATGCCGCTGCCGATTTCCATGCCGTCGAACGGATTGACGAGCGAACAGGCGAATGACGTCTGGCGCGTGACGGCGCTGGTCAGCCCCGGCAGCGCAGCAGATCCGCCCGCGAGCAACACGTAGTCGACCCGGTTGTGCGGCGTGCTGGTGAAGAAGAATTGCAGCGCCCTGGCGATCTCTTGCGCAATGCTCGCCACGAAAGGTTTCAGTACACCCGAGCCGTAATCGTCGGGCAGATCGCCGCTGCGCTTCTTGGATTCGGCTTCTTCGGCCGAAAAACCGTACTGACGCACGATCAACTGGGTGAGCTGCGCGCCACCGAATGCCTGGTCGCGGTCGTACAGCACTTCCTGATTGCGCAGAACCTGCATGCTGGTGGTGAAGGCGCCCACCTCGAAAAGCGCGACCACCGCGTCGCGGCCCTGCCCGGGAAGCTGCTCGATGAGCCGCGACGTCGCGAGCCGCGATGCATACGATTCGACGTCGAGGATCATGGCCTTCAGGCCCGCCGCTTCGGCAAGCCCCTGGCGGTCCTGAACCTTTTCCTTGCGGGACGCCGCTATCAGCACTTCGATATCGCCGGTCGAGTTGGCACTTTGTCCGACTACGCAGAAGTCCAGGCTCACTTCGTCGAGCGAGAAGGGGATGTACTGATTGGCCTCGGACTCGACTTGAATCTCGAGCTCCTGCTCGCTCATGCCGCCGGGAAGCACGATCTTCTTGGTGATGACGGCCGATGGCGGCAACGCCAGTGCAACGTTCTTGGTGCGGGTTCCGCTCTTGCGAACCACGCGCCGCACCGCTTCGGCAACTTCGTCGAACTTCTCGACGTTGCCATCGGTAATCCAGCCCCGCTCGAGAGGCTCGATGGCACAGCGCTCCAATACCAGCTTTCCGCCGGCGTCACGGCCGAGCTCGACCAGCTTGACGCTGGACGAACTGACGTCCAAGCCCAGAAGCGGCGCGGGCTGGCGGCGAAACAACGATCCAAAATCAGTCAAGTTCGATCCCATCCGTTTGTAACGATTGGAAATATTTGCGAGTGGTTGCATGCTAGCAGGAGGCACTCGCCCAACCAAGCGACGCGCTCCCCGTCGAACAACAAGCGTTGTCAAAAGTGGACGTAAGCGTACGGTTATGCAACTTAGGTCACAAATGGGAGTACTTGGGTTTTAGGCACCGAACACCTGCCGCAGAGTGGCGCGGCTTTTTATAATGGCCGGCTGACTTCCCCACCCTTCATGTCTGAAACATCCAGCCCCAAAGGGCCTGCCCGAAAGCCCTCTCCTCCCACGCGCTCGCCCTGGCTGGCCTGGCTGGCGCGCATATTACTGTGGGGGACGGGGATTGCAGCTGCCGGCGTGCTGGCACTGGCGTGCGTGCTTGCAGTGGCATTGGCAGTGGCCTACCCGAATCTTCCGGACATCTCGGAGCTGGCGGACTACCGGCCAAAGCTGCCGCTGCGGGTGTTCTCGTCCGAGGGCATCCTGATCGGCGAGTTCGGTGAAGAGCGCCGCAACCTCACGCCGATCGCGACCATACCCAAGGTCGTGAAGGATGCAGTCCTTGCCGCGGAAGATGCACGCTTCTACAACCATGGCGGGGTCGATTACAAGGGCATGCTGCGCGCGGGTCTCGCGAACATGAACCGCGTGAAGAGCCAAGGCGCTTCCACCATCACGATGCAGGTTGCGCGCAATGTCTATCTGAGTTCCGAAAAGACTCTCACGCGCAAGATCTACGAGGTGCTGCTGACCTTCAAGCTTGAGCATCTGCTCACCAAGGACCAGATCTTCGAGATCTACCTGAACCAGATCTACCTGGGCAACCGGGCCTACGGATTCGCTGCAGCATCCGAAGCGTATTTCGGCAAACCGCTGAAAGAAGTTTCGATCGCCCAAGCCGCCATGCTGGCGGGCCTGCCGAAGGCACCAGGCGCCAACAATCCCGTCAACAACCCTTCGCGCGCGCGCGGGCGGCAGCTCTACGTGATAGACCGCATGCACGAAGCCGGCTTCATCACCGCCGAGCAGGCGGCAGAAGCCAAGAAGGAAGAATTGAATCTTCGCGATGGCGCAGACCCGACCCGGCTGCACGCCGAATACGTCGCCGAAACGGTGCGCCAGCTGATGTATGCGCAGTACGGGGACAGTACTTACACACGCGGGCTCAAGGTCTACACGACCTTGGTTGCCGCCGACCAGGCAGCGGCCTATCGGGCCTTGCGCAAGGGCATCATGGATTACGAGCGCCGCCAGATCTACCGCGGCCCCGAAAAGTTCATCGACCTGCCGAACGATCCGAAGGAACTCGACGAGGCGGTGGACGACGCGCTGGCGGAGCATCCCGACAACGGCGACGTCATGTCGGCAGTGGTGCTCAAGGCAGGTCCCAAGGAGATCAGCGCGGTGCGAAGCAACGGCGACATCCTGCAGATCACGGGCGATGGCCTGCGGCCCGCGCAGTCGGGGCTCTCGGACAAGGCGCCGCCCAATATCAAGCTGCGCCGTGGTGCCGTGATCCGGGTGGCAAAGACGCCGAAGAACAGCTGGGAAATCACGCAACTGCCCGAAGTCGAGGGTGCCTTCGTGGCGCTCGATCCGCGCGATGGCGCCGTGAAGGCCATGGTCGGCGGCTTCGATTTCGACAAGAACAAGTTCAATCACGTCACGCAGGCTTGGCGCCAGCCGGGCTCCAGCTTCAAGCCCTTCATCTACTCGGCTGCGCTCGAGAAGGGCTTCACGCCCGGCACCGTCGTCAACGATGGCCCGTTGTTCTTCGACGGTGCGATCACCGGCGGACAGCCCTGGGAGCCCAAGAACTACGACGGCACCTTCGAAGGCCCGATGTCGTTGCGCCGTGCGCTGCAGAAGTCGAAGAACATGGTCACCATCCGCGTGCTGCAGTCGATCGGCACGCGCTATGCGCAGGACTGGATTGGCAATTTCGGCTTCGAGCGCGAAAAGCATCCGGCCTACCTGCCGATGGCGCTGGGTGCCGGCTCGGTCACGCCGATGCAGATGGCGACTGCGTATTCGGTGTTCGCCAATGGCGGCTACCGCGTCAATCCCTACCTTGTGACCCGCATCACCGACCACAAGGACAAGGTGCTGGTCGACACGCAGCCTCCGCTTCTGAACGAAACCATGCGCGCGATTCCGCAGCGCAACGCATTCATCATGGACACGCTGCTGCAGAGCGTAATCAAGGGCGGCACCGGGGCCAAAGCCTATCAAGCGCTCAAGCGCGATGACCTCTACGGCAAGACCGGCACCACCAACGATTCCATCGACACCTGGTTCGCAGGCTTCCAGCCGACGATGACGGCTGTCGCGTGGATGGGCTACGACACGCCGCGCAAGCTGGGCGACCGGGAGACAGGCGGCAGCCTGAGCCTGCCGATCTGGATCAACTACATGGAAAGCGCGATCAAGGGCGTGCCGGTGGCCGAATTGTCTGCGCCGGCAGGCGTGGTCAACGTGGGTGGCGAGTGGTATTACGACGACTACGCGCCCGGCCGTGGCGTGGCGAGCCTCGGCGTCGAATCCGGTCCGACGCCGCCGGCGGAGGCGATGGTCGGTGTGCCGGTCAGCCCTACGCCCCCGCCCGAGGAACGCAACCGCATCCTCGACCTCTTCCGCAACTAGTCGGCCGGCGCGAACAGCAGTGGCTGGCCCGACTGTGCGCCGGCCTCGCGCGACAGGTTGTCGAAGAACTCTTCACCGGTCTTGGTGTCGATCCAGCTGCGGCCATCGTGCCGGTAGTGATATCCACCGGAGCGGGCCGCCAACCAAATCTCGTGCAGCGGCTTCTGCAGGTTCACGATCAACTGGCTGCCGTTGCCGAACGTCAGGGTGATCATTCCGCCGACGCGCTGGTTGTCGATGTCCACGTCTGTCGCGTCGTTGATGTGGTCGCAGCTGCGTTCGATGGCAGCCAACGCCGCTTCGGCGCGGTCCAGGTATTCGGGGTCGGTCATTACAATTTCGCCATGTTGAATGTTCGCCAAATTCTAGTGAGCGCGATTGGCCTCGCGATCTTCGGGGTCTGCCTGACCGCCTGTGGGCAGAAAGGCTCGCTCTACCTGCCCACCGATCCCGCAGCGAAGGGCCGGGCCACTCTGCAGGACCTGCTGGTGCCTGGCGCATCGAATGTGGAAGCCGCACAGCCGCCAGCGACCGCTGCAAGCGGCACGCCGGCAACTGGCGAGAGCGCACGGTGAACCCCGCGCAACGCTTGCCGGGGCATCCCCAAATCGCCCGCGAAGACGGCATGCTGCAAGTCGAAGGGCTGTCGCTCTCGGCGCTGGCACAGGCGCACGGTACCCCGCTTTTTGTCTATTCGAAGCAGTGGATGCTCGACGCGCTGGGCGCCTACCAACGCGGCTTCGAAGGCCGCGATGCGATGGTGTGCTACGCCATCAAGGCGAACTCGTCGCTGGGCGTGTTGCGCGTGTTTGCAGAAGCGGGCTGCGGTTTCGACATCGTGTCCGGCGGCGAGCTAGCGCGCGTGCTTGCTGCCGGCGCCGACCCTGCCAAGGTGATTTTTTCCGGCGTCGGCAAAACGCGCGGCGAAATGCGGCAAGCCCTTGCAGCGGGCATCGCCTGCTTCAACGTTGAAAGCGAAGCCGAGATCGAGGTGCTCAATGCAGTCGCACTCGAGGAAGGTCGCCGCGCGGCGATCAGCGTTCGCATCAACCCCAACGTCGATCCGAAGACGCACCCCTATATTTCAACCGGCCTCAAGGGCAACAAGTTCGGCATTGCGCATGACCGCGCGGTGGACGTTTATCGGCATGCAGCATCGTTGAAGGGTCTGGTGGTACGCGGCATCGATTGCCACATCGGCTCGCAGATTACCGACGCATCGCCTTACCTCGAAGCCCTGGAGCGCGTGCTCGACCTGATCGAAGCGATCGAGAAAGCCGGCATCCCGCTTCATCATCTCGACTTCGGCGGCGGCTTGGGCATCGACTACAACGGCGACACGCCGCCCGCGGCCGATGCGCTGTGGCGCCAATTGCTTGCACGCCTCGATGCGCGCGGATTCGGGCGGCGCCGGCTGATCGTCGAACCCGGCCGGTCGCTGGTCGGCAATGCCGGCGTTTGCGTGACCGAGGTGCTCTACATCAAGCAGGGTGAAGACAAGAACTTCTGCATCGTCGATGCGGCGATGAACGATCTTCCGAGGCCGGCCATGTACCAGGCCTTCCATCAAATCGTGCCCGTGTCTGCACCCGGTAGCACCCCGGTGACTTATGACGTCGTGGGACCGGTTTGCGAAAGCGGCGACTGGCTCGGCCGCGACCGCGCGCTCGATGTGCAGGCCGGCGATCTGCTCGCCGTGCTCTCGGCAGGCGCCTATTCGATGGCCATGGCAAGCAACTACAACACGCGCGGCCGTGCTGCGGAAGTGCTTGTCAGCGACGGGCGTGGAATGCTGATACGCCGACGCGAGGCCATCGAGGACCAGCTGCGAACCGAGCAATTCGGCGACTGAGCGATCGGCGCAGCGCCGTCATTTGGCGAGCGGCACGCGCACGGCGGGCGCCCTGTTCTGCGCCTTCTTCTTGCTCGAAAAGTTCCACCCACGCCAACCGAGCAGCACCGCAATGATCGCTGCATAGACGAACACTTCCGCGAAGTCGTTCTTGCCTGACCGCATCCAGAAAAAGTGCAGCAGCCCCAGGCCAGCAATCACATAGACCAGCTTGTGCAGCATCTGCCAGCGCTTCGCACCCATCGCCTTGATGGCACGGTTGAACGACGTCGCGGCAAGCGGCGTGAGCAGCAGGAACCCGAGGAAGCCCACCAGAATGAACGGACGCTTTACGATGTCCTTCACGATTTCGGGGACGTCGAACCCCATGTCGAACCAGCTGTAGCTCAACAAATGGATCACCACGTAGAAATACGCAAACAGGCCGAGCATCCTGCGAAAGCGCGCCAGCGCATTGGTCTTGGTGATCACCCGCAGCGGCGTGACCGCGAGCACGATGCAGATGAAACGCAGCGTCCAGTCG
The DNA here is from genome assembly GCA_037720315.1 of Variovorax sp. GTDB lineage: Bacteria > Pseudomonadota > Gammaproteobacteria > Burkholderiales > Burkholderiaceae_C > Variovorax. The sequence goes on from JBBJMS010000028.1 coordinate 18,174, forward strand.
CCAGCCGAGCGGATCAGGTATTCCGCAGGGTTGGCGCCGAGGCCATCAGTGAATGCGCCGTAGAACAGCCACGCAAACGGCAGCAGGCACAGCACGAACACCAGCGGCTTGGCCGCGGGATGCATCAGCAGCTTGTTCACGCGAAGGCTTTAAAAGAGCTTCTTCAAGTCCATGCCGGCATAGAGCTGGCCAACCTGGGCTTCGTAGCCATTGAACATCTGCGTCTTGGTGCGTTTGGCGAACAAGCCGCCGCCATCGCCGATGCGCCGCTCGGTGGCCTGGCTCCAGCGAGGGTGGTCGACCGTCGGGTTCACGTTCGAGTAGAACCCGTACTCCTGCGCCGCCGCCTTGTTCCATGCGGTGCCCGGCTCTTTCTCGACGAAGCGGATCTTGACGATCGACTTGCCGCTCTTGAAGCCGTACTTCCAAGGCACCACGATCCGGACCGGCGCGCCGTTCTGGTTGGGCAGCACTTCGCCGTACATGCCGAAGGTCAGGAGCGTCAGCGGATGCATTGCCTCGTCCATGCGCAAGCCTTCCGCATAGGGCCAGTCGAGCACGCGCGAGCCGACGAATGGCATGGTCTTCGGGTCGGCCAAAGTGATGAACTCGACGTACTTGGCATTGCCCTGCGGCTCGACCTTCTTGATGAGTTCGGCCAGCGAATAGCCGACCCAGGGAATGACCATCGACCAGCCCTCGACGCAACGCAGGCGGTAGATGCGCTCTTCCTGCGCACTGAGCTTGAGCAGATCTTCGATGCCGTACTTGCCCGGCTTGTTGACCAGGCCCTCGACTTCGACCGTCCAGGGCCGCGTCTTCAAGGTTCCGGCGTTCCTGGCCGGATCGGCCTTGTCGGTGCCGAACTCGTAGAAGTTGTTGTAGCTCGCGGCATCCTTGTACTCGGTCAACTTTTCCATGGTTTGTGCGCCAGGGACGGTCGACTTCGCACCCTTCAGTGCAGCCAGCTTGCCCGGTGCGGGCGTCTGCGCCATGGCATCGCGTGCAGCCCAGGAAGCCATGGCCGCTCCGGCTGCGCCGCCGGCCAGCCACTTGAGCATGTCCCGGCGTCCTTCATACACGTTGCGCGGCGTGATCTCGCTCGCGTTCGGATGAATGAAGCCGTCTTTGCGGGAATGAATCAACATGGATTGCCTTTCGCGGGGATTTTTGCTCTGCTCGGATGAGTTCGGTGCCGATGGTGATTCGGTTACGCGCCGCGCGCTCGCACGGTTTCAAATAGCCGCGCTAGCCCCAGCGGCTCTATAGCGTGCCGTAGCTGTGCAGTCCGCTCAGGAACATGTTGACGCCAAGGAACGCGAAGGTCGTCACCGCCAGCCCGCCCAGTGCCCACCATGCGGCCACCGTGCCACGCAGGCCCTTGACCAGCCGCATGTGCAACCAGGCCGCGTAGTTGAGCCAGACGATGAGCGCCCAGGTTTCCTTCGGGTCCCAGCTCCAGTACCCGCCCCACGCGTCGGCAGCCCACAGCGCGCCGAGGACCGTGGCGATGGTGAAGAACGCAAAGCCAACCGTGATCGACTTGTACATCACGTCGTCGAGCACTTCATTGGCCGGCAACCTGGCAGCGATGCGCTTGCGCCCGAGCAGGATACCCGCGGCAATCAATGCCGACACGGCGGCATAGACGAACCAGTAGCTGCCGCCCGCCTCTTGCGCGCGCTGCCTGAAAGCGACGGGCACGAAGCACAGCGCGATGCCGAGCAGCCACACCGGCGTGAGCTTGTACCAACGGGTCTCATGCGCCTGCTCCTTGATGAGATAGGCGAAGGCGACCATCGCGGCCAGCGCGAAGGTTCCGTAGCCGATGAAATTGGCAGGCACATGCACCTTCATCCACCAACTCTGAAGGGCCGGCACCAGCGGCTGGATTTCATGCGCTTCGCGCACCAGCGTGTACCAGAGCAGAAAGCCGACCGCCGCGCTCACCACCAGCATCACGAAGGCGCCGAGCGCACGCGTGCCGTAGCGCGATTCGAAGTAGAGATAGAACGCCGCCGTCATCCAGCAGAACAGGACGAACACCTCGTACAAGTTGCTGACCGGGATGTGGCCGATGTCGGGGCCGAGTTGATGGCTTTCGTACCAGCGCACCATCGTGCCGATCAGCGCCATGGCGACTGCCGCCCATGCAAGCCGTGAAGCGATCAGGTCCATGGCATCGGCCTGCTTGCCGCCGAAGAAGCCGATCCAGTAGAACAGCGTGCTCATGAAGAAGAGGACGCTCATCCAGAGGATGGCCGACTGGCTGGACAGGAAGTACTTGAGCCAGAACACCGTCTCTGCGCGAGCCAGGTCCCCCTGGTAGGAAACGATTGCAAGCAGCGCAGCGACCGCCACCACCGCAGCCAGCAGGCGCAATGGTCGCCAGAACCAGCCGAGCCAGATGGCGGCCGGCAGCGTACCCAGGAGGATGATCTTCTCGTAGTAATCCATGGCGCCGGAATAACGCGAGAATGCGAACAGTCCGCCCGCCACGACCAGCGCGGCAAACAACCAGTCCGAGGCGTTGCGGCGCGAGAGCCAGCCGTCGTTGAGCGTGAGGGTGGTGGTGGTCATGAGGCCGTGTCCTTCCTGATGGCGAGCAGCCTGTCTTTCAGATGCTCGAATTCGCGATCGTTGTCGATGGTCTTGCGATTGACCGAGAACGCCAAGGTGGCCGCGGTGCCGGCCTCCCCGGGACGCTTCGCCAGCCAGACCCAGAGCCTGCGCTCGCGCACGTACAGCATGGCAAAAATGCCCCCGATCAGCAAGAGGCACCCCAGGTAGACGATGCTCTTGCCCGGCGCCCGCGCGACCTGGAACACGCTGGCCTGCACCTGCTTGAAGTCGGTCATCAGCATCGTGACCGGCGCCGGGTAGAAATGCGCGTCGCTGATCGCGAGCACCGCCTGGGTCAAGAAGCCCTGCGACTTCTGGTCTGCCTGCAATGCGTCGAGGCCCGCCTTCTCCCGGCTCAAGTTGAGCACCTCGAACAGCACGTCGTTCAGGATGCGCACCAGCACCGCGCCGGCGCGTTCGCGGTCGGCCTCGGGCACGTTGGCTTCCATGAACTCGGCGATGGCCTGCCAGCCGCCGGCGCTCACCGCATCGGCCTTGGCCCGCTCGGTGCCGGCGAACAGCGCCAGCGCCCGCGTCGCGGAAATGCGCAGTTGCTCGGCCAGTTCCGGACGCCGCGCATCGGTCGCACGGGCAACATAGCGCTCGACGGCGCGCGAGCGGGCGTCCGCGTCGGCGAGCGTCTCGCGCATGCGCACGAAACCGTCCATCGATCCCTGCTCGTCGGCCGGAACCCGCAAGTAGCGGAACGGCTCTTCCGGCCGCTCGCGCATGCCGAGCAGGAACACCGGCTGGCCGTCGCCGGTATCGACCGGGACCATGTAGTTCTGGTACTCGCGCGCCTGCCCGGCCGCATCGCGCAGCTTGTAGCCGATGCTGGGCCCGATGTTGCGCAGCACCTTGGGTTTGTTGGTCTTGTTGGCGGCACCGAGTCGCGACTCGAGCCCGCTCTGCAGATCGACCTTGCGAACGTCGGCGCCGCTGGTCATCGCGCCGTTGACACCGTCGGCGAAGTTCTCGACGTTGATCACCCGCAGGGCGGTGTACTCGAGCGTCAGCCGATCGGAGCCGTTGGTGATTTCGGAGCTGCCGCCGATCGTGCCTTCGATCTCGAACGGCTTGGCCGTCGCTGCCATCGGGACCGCCCTCAGCTTCACGCTGGAGCCGCCGTCGTCGAAGCTCGACTGGTAGATGTCGACGCCTTTGTAGCTCGCCGGATGGTTCACCTCGATGCGTGCCGGCACCTGCGCGCCGGTTTCGCGGTCGTGCAGCACGACCTCGCTGGCGAACAACTTGGGCATGCCGGTCGAGTAGTAGTCGACGATGAATTTCTTGAGCTCGATCGAGAACGGCAGGTCCTGCAGCAGCACGCCGTCGGACTGGTTCAGGATGGCGACGCTCGAACGTCCGCCTTCGGGCACGAGGATGTTGCCGCGGAAGGTCGGGTTATTCGGCGACAGGCGGTGCTGGGGCGCCACGTCGGCGATCATGCCCCCGCCGGCGAACACGCTCTTGCCGTTGAACCAGGTCTGCGCGCGCACGATCAGGTCGCCATCGAGCAGACCGCCGATGCACACCAGCACGATCGCACTGTGCGCGGCGATGTAGCCGAGCTTGTGGGCGCCGCCGGCGCGCGCAGCGACCATCCAGCCATCGCCGCCGCGGTGCTGCAGCTTGACCTTCCAGCCGCCGCCAGAAAGCAGTTGCCCGATGCGATTGGCGGCGAACTCGGGCGTTTCATCCAGCGCCGTCTCGGCGCGCTGGCCGAAGGCGCGCAGGCTCTGCACCCGCATGCTTTCCTTGAAGTTCTTCAGGTCCGTAAAAATGCGCGGCGTCGTGCGGGCGATGCAAAGAGACGTGCTGAGCACCAGGAACGCGAGGATCAGCAGGAACCACCATGCGCTGTACACCGCGTCGAGCTTGGCCGCACGGAACAGAGCGGCCCAGAAAGGGCCGAACTGGTTGATGTAGTTGTTAACCGGCTCATGCTGCTTGAGCACGGTGCCGATGATCGACGCGATGCAGATGACGGTGAGCAGCGCAATCGCGAAGCGCATCGACGAAAAAAGCTCCACCGCCGCGCGAACCGCTTGCGGGCCGCGACGGACTCGAAGGCCGTGGGTCGAAACTGACATGGAGAGCGATGCGTCGGGAAGCAAACAGGGCGGGCCATCCTTGCTGGATCGGCCCGCCCTGTTTGGGATTGTTATCGGCGGTTAGTTCACGCTGAACCGCTTGAAATCAGCGAAGACCGGCGATGTAGTCAGACACGGCCTTGATTTCGCGGTCGTTGAGCTTGGCCGCGACACCGTTCATCTGCGGGGAGTTCAAACGAACGTTGTCCCGGAACAAGACGAGTTGCGTACTTGTGTAGTCGGCATGCTGCCCGCCGAGCCTCGGGTATTGCGAAGGAATGCCGGAGCCGTTCGGGCTATGACAGCCCGCGCAGGCCGGGATCTGGCGGTCGCCGATGCCACCGCGGTAGATTTTCTCGCCGAGCGCAACCAGATCCTTTTCCTTCGCGAAGCCGGGCTTCTGCTTCTTGGAGGCGACGAACCAGGCAATGTCGCGCATTTCTTGGTCGTTCAGGGTGGCGGCCATGCCGTTCATGACTGCATTTTTACGTTTGCCGCTTTTGTATTCACGCAACTGCTTGAGGATGTACTCCGGATGCTGTTGCGCGAGCTTGGGGTTCGCGGCAATGGCCGAATTGCCGTCGGCGTTGTGGCAAGAAGCGCAGGCCTTGGCGGTGTAGGCGGCCTCGCCTCTCGCCAGGTCGGGCTTGACCGGCTGCTGCACTGCAGCAGCGGGTGCCGCAGCTGGCGCTGCAGCGACCGGGTCATCTGCCGCTAAACCGGGACCGGCAGCGGCGCCCAGCAGGGCTGCAAGCAGAAAATGGGCAAACAACTTCATATCGGGGGCTCGGATTGATGGCGCAAAACCCCGCGATTCTACAATGGCGCCCCGTTCCGAAAGCCCCCTCCCGATGACAACCCCGCCGCGCAAACCGGCCACCCCCTTCGTCCGCAAGGGCTCCGTCGTCGACGCTGCCGCCGCCGAGCGCGCCCGCGTGGCGCGCGGCTGGCTCCACACCGCCCACTTCCTCACCAGCGCGCCGCAGCTCGAGCACCTGCCCGCACTCGATCTGCCGGAGATTGCCTTCGTCGGCCGCTCCAACGCCGGCAAGTCGACCGCCATCAACACGCTCACGCAGCAGACGCGCCTCGCATTCGCCTCCAAGACGCCCGGCCGCACCCAGCACATCAACCTGTTCGGCGTCGGCAAGCAGAAGGTCGACGACGCGGTGCTGGCCGACCTGCCGGGCTACGGTTATGCGGCGGTGCCGCGCGAAGCCAAGCTGCGCTGGCAGCGCGTGATGGGCAACTACCTGATGACGCGCGAGAACCTGCGCGGCGTGGTGCTCATGTGCGACCCGCGCCACGGCCTGACCGAGCTCGACGACATCCTGCTCGAGGTGATCCGGCCGCGGGTCGAGCAAGGGCTCAAGTTCCTGGTGCTGCTGACCAAGGCCGACAAGCTCACCCGCTCCGACGGCGCGAAGGCGCTGTCGATTGCGCGACTGCAGGCCGGTGGCGGCGAGGTCAAACTGTTCTCCGCCTTGAAGCTCCAGGGAGTGGACGAGGCGGCCGAACTGCTGTGGCGCTGGGCGCATCCGCAGGACGAGCCGCCCGCCGACGCCGCCCGTGAACCGACTGAAGGAGACAGCCCGTGATCGAGACCTTTTCCCGCACGCTTCCCAACGGCACCACGCTCAGTTGCCGGGCCGCCGGCACAACCGGCCGCCCGCTGATGATGTTCCTGCACGGCTTCCCCGAAGCCGCGTTCATCTGGGACGAACTGCTCGATTACTTCAGCCAGCCCGAGCACGGCGGCTTTCGATGCATCGCGCCCAATCTGCGCGGCTTCGAGAAGTCCAGTTCGCCGGTCGAAGTCTCGGCCTACCGTGCGCACCTGCTGGTGCAGGACATCGCCGAACTCGCGGCGAGCGAGAGCGCCGGCGGCCGCATCGATGCGCTGGTGGCGCACGACTGGGGCGGCGCCTTCGGCTGGGGCTATGCCAACCAGCACGCGGACAAGCTCGGCAAGCTGGTCATCATCAATTCGCCGCATCCGGGAACCTTCACTCGCGAGCTGCTGAACAATCCCGCGCAGCAGGCCGCCAGCGCCTACATGAACTTCCTTGCCAAGCCTGGCGTCGAGGCCCTGCTCGCCGCCGACGACTTCAAGCGCATGTGGCCTTTCTTCACGCTGATGAAGGCCGGCCCCGACGGCTTCGGCTGGCTCACCGACGAGGTCAAGGACAAGTACCGCGAGGTCTGGAACGCGGGCTTGACCGGCGCCTGCAACCTCTACCGGGTGACACCGATGAAGCCGGCGCTGCCCGGCCAACCCGCACCGGAGATCCCAAGCTGCCGCGCGAGCGGCTCACGGTGAGCGCGCCGACCTTCGTGCTGTGGGCGCTCGACGATGAGGCGCTGCTGCCCGGGCTGCTGGAAGGCCTCGAAGACTACGTGCCGCAACTCGAAGTCAAGAAGGTGCCGGGCGCCACGCACTGGCTGGTGCACGAGCAGCCGCAGTTCGTCGCGCGAGAGATCGAGGCGTTTCTGCAGCGCGCTCAATAGACCGCGGCTTCCCCATCGGGCCGCGTCTTGAAGCGCCGGTGCACCCAGTAGTACTGCGACGGCATCATGTCGATGTAGCCCTCCAGGCGCTGGTTCATCAACGCGGTGTCGGCCATGATGTCCTCGCTCGGGAAGTCCTGCCATGCCGCAAGCACTTCGATTTCGTAACCCGACTTGGTGAGCTTCGAGAGCACGGGGACCACCTTGGCCCGGCCCAGCCGTGCAAAGCGCGACAGCGATGGCACCGTCGATGCCGCCACGCCGTAGAACGGCACGAAGACCGTCTGGTCACGGCCGAAATCCATGTCCGGCAACAGATAAAGCAGGCCACCCCTGCGCAGGCCGGCAACGATCGGCTTGATGCCGTCGACGCGGTTCAGCGCGATCACGTTGCCGAAGCGCTTTCGCCCCTCATGGATCCATGCGTCGACGAGCGGGTCGCGCTGGGTGGTGTAGATGGTGGTCGAGGGCCGGGCGGTGTGCATGGTCAGCGCGGTGGCCGCCGCGTCCAGACCATAGAAGTGGGGCGCGAACAGGATCATCGGACTGGTGCCGTGTGCGATCTCGTCGATCTCCGCGGCCGAGCCCTTGACAGTCAACCGGCTCGAAACCACCGCTTGCGGGGCGTGCCAGAGCCATGCGCGATCGAGCCACGCCTGCGCCACGAGGACGAAGGTTTC
>JBBJMS010000148.1:0-9000 GCA_037720315.1 Variovorax sp.
ATGACCAACGACGTGTCCGGAAGCGCCGACTTCTACCGCAGTCACTTCGGCTTCGTCGCCCATTTCGAGACCGATTGGTATGTGCACCTGCAACTGGAAGGCGATGCGGCGGTGAACCTCGCCGTGCTCGACGGCCGGCACGCGACGATCCCCGAGCAGGCCCGCGGGCGCGCCGCGGGCGTGATCCTCAATTTCGAAGTGGAGGATCCGGATGCGGTCTACGCCAAGGTACAGGCTGCCGGGCTCCCCATCCTGCTTACGCTGCGGGACGAGCCATTCGGGCAGCGCCACTTCATCACGAGCGACCCGAACGGGGTGCTGATCGACATCATCAAGCCGATCCCGCCGAGCGCGGAGTTCGCCGAGCAGTACCAGGCTTCGGCACTGCCCAAGACAGCGTGATGCGCGCGGGATCAGACCAGCTCGATCGCCACCGCCGTCCCCTCGCCGCCGCCGATGCACAAGGTCGCGACGCCGCGCTTCTTGCCGCGCTGCTGCAGTGCATGAATCAGCGTGACCATGATGCGCGCGCCGCTGGCGCCGATCGGATGGCCGAGCGCGCAGGCGCCGCCGTGCACGTTGACGATGTGATGCGACACGTCGAGTTCGTGCATCAGCGCCATCGGCACGACCGCGAAGGCCTCGTTGATTTCCCACAGGTCGACGTCCTTCACCGCCCAGCCGGTCTTCTTGAACAGCTTGGCAACGGCACCGACCGGAGCGGTCGAGAACCACTCGGGTTGCTGTGCGTGCGTGGCATGGCCGACGATGCGCGCGATCGGCCTGGCGCCGAGCTTCTTCGCGGCGCTCGCGGTCATCATCACCAGCGCCGCAGCGCCGTCGTTGATGGACGAACTCGACGCGGCGGTGATGGTGCCGCCCTCTTTCTTGAATGCGGGCTTGAGCGTCTTGACCTTGTCCAGCTTGACCTTGCCCGGGCCTTCGTCGATGTCGATCACGGTTTCGCCGCTGCGGCTCTTGACGGTCACCGGCGCGATTTCGGCCTTGAACGCCCCGGAGGTGGTGGCCTCCCTGGCGCGCTCCACGCTGGCGATGGCAAAGGCGTCCTGCTGCTCGCGGCTGAACTTGTACTTGGCCGCGCAGTCCTCGCCGAAGGTGCCCATCGAGCGGCCGGCCTGGTAGGCGTCTTCCAAGCCGTCGAGCATCATGTGGTCGAACAGGCGGTCGTGCCCCATGCGGTAGCCGCCTCGGCCCTTGAGCATGAGGTAGGGCGCGTTGGTCATGCTCTCCATGCCGCCGGCAACCATGACATCGTGCGTGCCCGCAAGCAGCATGTCGTGCGCCAGCATCGCGGCCTTCATGGCCGAGCCGCACATCTTGCTCAAGGTGACGGCGCCCGTGCTGTCTGGCAGGCCGCCCTTGTAGGCGGCCTGGCGCGCCGGCGCCTGGCCCTGCCCGGCCATCAGGCAGTTGCCGAACAGCACCTCGCCCACCGCGTCCGGCGAAATGCCCGCGCGATCGACGGCGGCCTTGATGGCCACGCCGCCCAGGTCGTGGGCGGAGAGTGAAGAAAAGTCGCCCTGGAACCCGCCCATGGGGGTGCGGGCGGCGCCGACGATGACGATGGATTCGCTCATGGAAATTGCTCCTTCAAGGGCTGTCAAAACTGGGTTGCATGGCCTTCGGGGTGAAAGCGATGCTTGTCGTCGTAGGGGAACACGTCGAGCATCTGTCCGGCCTGGATCCGCTCCTTGTGGCTTTGCCAGAAGGCGGCGTCCAGCAGGTCGGCATGGTGCGCCATGAAGGCCGCGCGCACCGCCTCGTTGCCAAGCAGGAAGGGCCCGAAGGTTTCTGGAAACACGTCCTTCGGCCCGACCGAATACCAGACCTCGCCGCTCATCTCGTCTTCCTCGTTGCGCGGCGTCGGCACCTTGCGGAACTGGCAGTCGGTGATGTATTCGATCTCGTCGTAGTCGTAGAAGACGACCTTGCCGCCGCGCGTCACGCCGAAATTCTTCCAAAGCATGTCGCCCGGGAAGATGTTGGCCGCGACCATGTCCTTGATGGCGTTGCCGTATTCGATCACCGCATGTTCCAGCTGCTTGCCCGCGCGCTTCGCATGCTCCGGTTGCGCGAGCAGGTCGAACGCTTCCTGAAGATAGATGTTGAGCGGGATCATGCGGCGCTCGATGTAGACGTGCTTGAGCACGAGCTCCATCTCGCCGTTGCCGTCGCGGTCGCCGATCTCGAGCTGGCTGGGCGCGAACTTGCGGATCTCCTCGATCAGCTCCGGCTCGAAGCGGTCGAGCGGAAAGCCCACGTCGCTGTACTCCAGCGTGTCGGCCATGCGCCCGACCCGGTCGTGCTGCTTGACCAGCAGGTACTTGCCCTTGATCTGCTCGCGCGTGGTGTCCTTCTGCGGCGGATAGAAGTCCTTGATGACCTTGAACACGTACGGAAAAGACGGCAGGTCGAACACCAGCATCACCATGCCCTTGATGCCGGGCGCAATGCGGAAGCGGTCGGTCGAATAGTTGAGGTGATAGAGGAAGTCGCGGTAGAAAAGCGTCTTGCCCTGCTTGGCCAAGCCGAGCGCGGTGTAGATCTCGGCGCGCGGCTTGCGCGGCATCAGCGAGCGCAGGAACTGCACGCAGGCCGAAGGCACTTCCATGTCGACCATGAAGTAGGCACGCGCAAAGCTGAAAAGCATCTGCAGGTCTTCCTCGCCGAACAGCACCGCATCGATATAGAACGCGCCAGCGCTGTCGTGCAGGATCGGCAGTGCAAAAGGCAGCTCGGTGAAGCCGTTCATGATCTTGCCGACCACGTAGGCGCCCTTGTTGCGGTAGAACAGCCCCGACAGCACCTGCAGCTGGAAATTGGCGCGCAGCTTGACCTGGTGGAAGCGCCCCAGGATCGCCGACGCCACGCGCTCGGCGTCGCGCGGCCTGTTGGCAAAGCCGCCCTGCAATGCGTAGTCGTCGAGCACCTGCGCAACCGTGTCGGCCAAAGTCTCGCGCTGCGGATAGTAGGCACGGTAGGTCGGTGCGCCACGTGGCTCGATGTACTCGGTGCTGATGGCGGGCCGCACGAAGATGAAGTCGTTCTGGAAATACGTGCGGTGCAGGATCTTGGTGGTCACCGAGTTGAAGAAGCTCTCGGCCAGCTCGGGCTGGTGGTGATCGACCAGCAAGCCGATGAAGTGCAGCTTGACCTGATGCCACACATCCATCGGCTGCTCGCCGGCCTTGAACTCTTTCTCGAGCCGGGCCACCGCCTCGCTCACCCGCAGGTCGTAGAACTCGATGCGCTCGCGTTGCGCGCGCTGCTGGCCGTGCCAGTCTGCGGTTTCGAAGCGATGCTTGGCGCGCGCCGATTCAGCCCGGAACAGCTGGTAGTGCCGGTTGAAGCCGTCGCGCATCGCACGGGCGATCTCGTAGGCGAGCGGCGAGTCGAGGCGCTGCGGGAACATGCGCTCAGTCCGCTGCCTTGATGGCTTCGGTACCGTCAGGCACCAGCTCGGCCGGCTTGCTCCACTTGTAGCGGATGCGCTGCACGGTTGCGCGGTACAGCGCGTCCAGCGACTTGCTGCCGTCGACGGTGAGGCCCAAGTCCTGCAGCAAGCCGTCTTGCACGCCGAAGGCCCAACCGTGGATCGTGACCTTCTGTCCGCGGCTCCAGGCGTCGACCATGACGGTGCTCACCGCCACGTTGACCACCTGCTCCGCCACGTTGAGCTCGCACAGCGCATCGTTGCGGACTTCGGGCGAAAAGCTTTCGAGCATGTCGCGGTGCCGGTCGCGCACGTCCTGGATGTGGCGGATCCAGTTGTCGGCCAGGCCGATGCGGGCGCCTTCCATGGCGGCCTGCACGCCGGAGCAGCCGTAGTGCCCGACCACCATGATGTGCTCGACCTTGAGCCGCTCGACCGCGAACTGGATCGCCGACAGCGCGTTCAGGTCGGAGTGCACGACGATGTTCGCGACGTTGCGGTGGACGAACACCTCGCCCGGCTCGAGGCCGGTGATCTGGTTGGCCGGCACGCGGCTGTCGGAGCAGCCGATCCACATGTAGCGCGGCGTCTGCTGCTTCACGAGGCCGGTGAAGAAGCCCGGGCGGTCGCGCTCCATGCGGGCGGACCAGGCGCGGTTGTGGGCGAACAGGTCATCAAGGCTATCGGGCATGTCGTTGTCCATTTCGGCGAGGGAGTTGACGTGAGAAAGACGGGGGATGCGTAGGCTTCAGCGAAGCTTGGGCTTGCTCGCTCGGGCGAGCGCGGCACGGGCCTTGGTTTCGTGCGCACGGACTTCGGTGATGTTGTCCTGCAGCTCGGCCAGTTGCGCCTCTAGCCGGGCGCGGTGACCGCCAAGCACGCCAAGAAAGCGCTGCAGCTGGGCAGCGGTGTCGCGCGGGCTGTCGTACATGTCGAGGATCTCTTTGGCCTCGGTCAGCTTGAGGCCGAGCCGCTTGGCCCGCAGCGTGAGCGTGAGCCGGGCGCGGTCGCGCGACGAGTAGATGCGCTGCAGGCCCGAGCGTTCGGGCGCGAGCAGACCCACGTCCTCATAGAAGCGGATGGCGCGGGTGGTGAGATCGAACTCGCGGGCGAGTTCGCCGATGGTGAAAGTCTGCGAGGGCATGCCTGTTGGGTTGCAGTGGCGGTGGCGGTTGCGGCGGCGAGAGCGCGCTGCGTCCGCACTGCCTACAATATCCGCTCTTTCTCATGACGTTTACGTTAACGTCAATCGTACATGAACATTCTCGAACGCGAACTCAACTATCCCCTGGGCGACGCTCTGCCCGCGCCCGGCGAAACCATCGAGGTCGCACCCGGCGTGCGGTGGCTGCGAATGGCACTGCCGTTCGCGCTCAACCACATCAACCTGTGGCTGCTGCGGGACAGCATCGACGGCGTCGAGGGCTGGACGGTGATCGACTGCTGCATCGCGCACGACGATTCGCGCGCCCAGTGGGAGCAGATCTTCGCCACTCAGCTGGACGGCCTGCCGATCCTGCGCGTGATCGTGACGCACATGCATCCCGATCACATCGGCCTGGCCGACTGGCTGTGCAAGCGCTGGGACGTGCCGCTGTGGATCAGCTCGACCGACTATCACGTCGCGCGCGTGCTCACCAGCACCGGCGACACCCTCGCAGGCGGCGATGCGGCGGCCGATTTCTTTGCCTCGCACGGGCTCGTCGACCCGGAATCGGTGGCCAAGATCCGGGCGCGCACCAACTACTACTCGAACATGGTGCCCTCGGTGCCGGACAGCTTCGTGCGGCTGCTCGACGGCGCGGTGGTCTCGATCGGAGGGCGCGAATGGCGCTGCATCAGCGGCTACGGGCATGCGCCGGAACACATCGCGCTGTACTGCGAAAGCCTCAACCTGCTGGTGGGCGGCGACATGATGCTGCCGCGCATCTCGACCAACGTCAGCGTGCACGCTGGCGAACCTGAAGCCAATGCGCTGCGGCTCTTTCTGGACAGCATCGAGCGCTTCAAGGCGCTGCCTGCCGACACGCTCGGCCTGCCCTCGCACGGCAAGCCCTTCACCGGCATCCATCGCCGAGTCGAACAGCTGCAGGAGCACCACCGCGACCGGCTGGCCGAACTGTTGCAGGCCTGCACCGCCAAGCCGCACAGCGCGGCCGATGCGCTTCCGCTTCTCTTCAAACGCGAACTCGACATACACCAGATGACATTCGCCATGGGCGAGTCAATCGCCCACCTGCATCTGCTGCGCTTCGACGGGCTGCTGCAGCGCCGCAAGGGCGATGACGGCATCTACCGGTTCGGCGCAGTGGGATGAACTTGCTGGCCCGGCTGCGTGCGGGCCAGCTGGCGGGTGCGCAGCGGCTCTCGCTGTCGTGCGGGCTGACTGAATTTCCGCGCGAGATCTTCGAGCTGGCAGACACGCTGGAAGTGCTCGACCTGTCGAGCAATGCGCTCAGCACGTTGCCCCCGGACATCGGCCGGTTGCATCGGATGCGAGTTCTTTTCTGCTCGAACAACCGGTTCACCGAGCTGCCCGCTTCGCTGGGGCAATGCGGCACGCTCGACACCATGGGCTTCAAGGCCAACCGCATCGCCAGCGTTCCTGCGGCCTCGCTGCCGCCCTCGCTGCGCTGGCTGATCCTGACCGACAACCGCATCGAGACGCTGCCGCCGACGCTCGGCCAATGCGCCGGCATGCAGAAGCTGATGCTCGCCGGCAACCGCCTGCAAGCGCTGCCTGACGAGCTGGCTGCCTGCCGGTCGCTGGAGCTGCTGCGCATCGCGGCCAACCGGTTCGACGCGCTGCCCGCGTGGCTGATGACGCTGCCCCGGCTGTCATGGCTGGGCTACGGCGGCAATCCGATGAGCGAGGCGTGCGAAGCCCACATCGCGGCAGAGGCGTCGATACCCAACATCGACTGGCATGCGCTCTCGATCGAGCACAAGCTCGGCGAGGGCGCGTCAGGCGTGATCCACCAGGCCCAATGGCGGCGCGACGACGGCAGCACGCAGCCGGTGGCGGTGAAGCTCTTCAAGGGCGCAGTCACGAGCGACGGCTGGCCGCACAGCGAAATGGCCGCCTGTATCGCGGCCGATGCGCATCCCAACCTGGTGGCGGTGCTGGGCCGGGTCGCCGGCCACCCCGATGGAAGTGAAGGCCTGGTGCTGCACCGGATCGACAAGACTTTCGGCAACCTGGCGGCGCCGCCGAGCCTCGTTTCATGCACGCGCGACGTGTACGCGGACGATGCCGGATGGTCGGTCGACGTCGCGCTGCGCCTGGCGCGTGGCATCGCCTCGGCGGCAGGGCAACTCCATGCGCGCGGCATCCTGCATGGCGATCTCTACGGCCACAACATCCTGTGGAACGGCAAGGGAGACGGCCTGCTGGGCGACTTTGGCGCTGCCTCGTTTCTGCCGCAGGGCGATGCATTGCAGGCGCAGGCGCAGGCGCTGCAGCGTATCGAGGTGCGTGCCTTCGGCTGCCTGCTCGAAGAGCTGCTGGCAGGTTGCCGAGCGGCACACGCGGACAAGACCCGCATCGCCGCTCTCACGGAACTGCAGGCACGCTGCATGCAAGCGGACGTCGCCGCGCGGCCCCTGCTCGCCGAAGTCGCGGCGTCGCTGGACGCGGCCGGCGCGTTGCCGGTCGCCACGACGCAATGACTCCTCTGCCGCTGCCCACCCGCGACGGCGTCGGTCCGAGCTGCGTCGCACTGCCGGCGGGTGCATGGCCCACCATCTGCGCGTTCCTCGTTCAGCGCTTCGCCGCGATTCCGTTGGCAACCTGGCAGCACCGGATGCACGCCGGCGAAGTGGTCGACGAGCACGGCGTGCAGGTCACGGAGAAGCGGCCCTACGAGGCGCGGCTGCGCATCTACTACTACCGCTCGCTCGACGCGGAACGCGCCATTCCTTTTGAAGAGACGGTGCTGTTTCGCGACGATCACCTGCTGGTGGTTGACAAGCCGCACTTCCTGCCGGTGACGCCGGTCGGGAAGTACGTGCAGCAGAGCCTGCTGGTGCGCCTGAAGCGAAAGCTCGGGCTCGACGCACTGGCGCCGCTGCATCGTCTCGACCGGGAGACCGCGGGCCTGGTGCTGTTCTCGATGCAGCCCGCCACGCGCGGCGCCTATCACGCCCTCTTTGCCGAGCGCCGGATCACCAAGCAATACGACGCGATCGTCCGCTGGCCGGACGAGCCGATGCTGCCGCCGATTCATCGCAGCCGCCTTGCCGACGACGACGACCATTTCATGCGCATGAGGGAAGTGCCGGGCGAGCCGAATTCCGAGACGCACTTCGAACTGCTCGAAAGCCGCGACGGCTGGGCCCGCCTGCTGCTGGCGCCGGTGACGGGCCGCAGGCACCAGCTGCGCGTGCACTGCGCGGCGCTCGGATTTCCGATCCGCAACGACGCGATCTATCCGACGCTGCGGCCCGATGGCGAAGACGACTTCGACCAGCCCCTGCAGCTGCTGGCCAGGACGCTTGCGTTCCACGATCCGCTGACCGGCTTGCCGCGCCGTTTCGAGAGCGCGCTGTCCCTCGCACTGCCGCCAAGGTGACGCCCGGACGCGCAGCCTCGCACTAAGCTGGCGCGGACATTCAGGAGACCCATCGCATGGACACCACCCAACTCTTCTCGCTGCAAGGACGCACCGCACTCATCACGGGCGGCTCGCGCGGCATCGGCCGCATGATCGCCGAAGGCTTCCTGGCCCAGGGCGCGCGCGTGTACATCTCGGCACGCAAGGCCGCCGCCTGCGACCAGACGGCCAAGGAACTCTCCGCCTTCGGGCTCTGCGTTTCGCTGCCGGCCGATGTGTCGACGGTCGAAGGCGCGAAGGGCCTGGCGGACGCCTACGCCGGGCACGAGGGCACGCTCGACATCCTGGTCAACAATGCGGGCGCCGCCTGGGGCGCGCCCTACGACGAATTTCCCGAAAGCGGATGGGACAAGGTGGTCGACCTCAACCTGAAGGCGCCCTTCTTCCTCACGCAGGCGCTGACCCCGCTGCTGCGCAAGGCCGCGACGGACCATCCGGCAAAGGTGATCAACATCGCATCGATCGACGGCATCTCGGTCAACCCGCAGGAAACCTATTCGTATGCAGCGAGCAAGGCCGGGCTGATCCAGCTGACCCGGCGCATGGCGCTGCGCCTTGCGCAAGACCGCATCGTCGTCAGCGCGATTGCGCCCGGCGCCTTTGCGTCGGACATGAACAAGGACGCGCGCGACCACGGCGATGAGGTGAAGGCGCGCATTCCGGCCGGGCGCATCGGCACGCCGGATGACATGGCCGGCGCGGCCATCTACCTCGCGTCACGGGCGGGAGACTATGTGATGGGCTCGACGCTGGTCGTCGACGGCGGGGTTACGCACGCGCGCTGACGTCCGGCGACTGCGCGCTCACCACCGGGGCACCGGCTGTTCCTTGAGCTGCCTGCGCAAGGCGCCGTAGTCGGGCAGCACGCTCTCGACCGTTTCCCAGAAGCGCGGGCTGTGGTCCATCACGCGCAGATGGCTCAGCTCGTGCGCG
>JBBJMS010000149.1:0-8994 GCA_037720315.1 Variovorax sp.
CTGCTGTGGCGTCGGCGCTGGCCGCCGGCGCATGGGCCAGCACGATCGAGCCCGCTGGCGTGGGCTGCCCAGCAATGTCAAACAGGTCCTTGGCCGAAAACGCCAGACCGCCGAGACTCTGCCGAGGGCTACTGCCAGCGGCAGCCGCACGCGCCTGGTCGAACAATTTTTGGGTGAAGACGTGGCGACACGAAGACGATTCGGCAACTGAGATGGAACGCTCCATCTCGGACCGCGCATCGGAAGTACCAGCGAGCATGGCGAGGCGGGTTGCGTGCAGATCATTGTGCATAAGGCGGCTAGCGGAGGGAGGAAAAAAGGTGCTGCGTGCTATACTCTTTGGGTTTCGCCCTTGGTGCTTTCCCGCAGTTTTTTTCGGGATTCCAAGGGCAGAACACATCCGCAAACCAGCTCATTCAAGGTGTTGCGCTCCTCGCTGAAAGGTGCGCAAAACGGGCTGGATTTTAGACCCAACCTTTGGAGTTATTTCTATGTCTACGACCATGCGCGAAATGCTGGAAGCCGGTGTCCATTTCGGTCACCAAACACGTTTCTGGAATCCCAAGATGGCCCCGTTCATCTTCGGTCACCGCAACAAGATTCACATCATCAACCTGGAAAAGTCGCTGCCGATGTTCCAGGACGCGATGAAGTACGCCAAGCAACTCACTGCCAACCGCGGCACCATCCTGATGGTCGGCACGAAACGCCAGGCCCGCGAGATCGTGGCAGCCGAAGCCCGCCGCGCCGGCGTTCCGTTTGTCGACACGCGCTGGCTCGGCGGCATGCTGACCAACTTCAAGACGGTCAAGACTTCGATCAAGCGCCTGAAGGAAATGAAGGCCCAGCAAGAAGTCGGCCTTGAAAGCCTGAGCAAGAAGGAGCAGCTCACCTTCTCCCGTGAGATCGAAAAGCTCGAAAAGGATATAGGCGGCATCCAGGACATGACCGCGCTGCCCGACGCCATCTTCGTGATCGACGTGGGCTTCCACAAGATCGCAATCGCCGAAGCCAAGAAGCTCGGCATTCCGCTGATCGGCGTGGTCGATTCCAACCATTCGCCCGAAGGCATCGACTACGTGATTCCCGGCAACGACGACTCGTCCAAGGCCGTCACTTTGTATGCCCGCGGTATTGCAGACGCTGTCATCGAAGGCCGCTCCAGCGCCGGCAACGACATCGTGAAAGCGGTGGCCGAAGCCAACGCCGACGAATTCGTCGAAGTCGAAGAGGGCGCCTCCGCCTGATTGGCGCTTGCACGAGCCTGAAGAAGGGGCTTCGTTGCCCCTTTTTTTAATTTGATTCGAACGGAGAACTTAGATGGCAACAATCACCGCAAGCATGGTCGGCGAGCTGCGCGCGAAGACCGACGCACCGATGATGGAATGCAAGAAGGCCCTGACCGAGGCCGAAGGCAACATGGACAAGGCCGAAGAGCTGCTGCGCATCAAGCTCGGCAACAAGGCCGGCAAGGCTTCGGGGCGCATCACCGCTGAAGGCGTGGTCACCGCGATCGTGGCCGCCGACGCCGGCGCCATGATCGAAATCAATTGTGAGACCGATTTCGTCACTAAAAACGACAGCTTCCTTGCCATGGCCAATGCGGCGGCCATGCTGGTCGCCAAGCATGCACCCGCCGATCTGGCCGCGTTAGGCGCACTGCCGTACGAGCAGGACGGCTTCGGACCCACCCTGGAAGACGTGCGCAAGGGCTTGATCGGCAAGATTGGCGAGAACATGAGTTTTCGCCGCTTCAAGCGTTTTGCCGGCAATGGCAAGCTAGCGTCTTACCTGCACGGCACACGCATTGGCGTGATGGTCGAGTTCGAGGGCGACGACACTTCCGCCAAAGACGTGGCGATGCACATCGCGGCCATGAAGCCGGTCGCGATCTCCAGCGCCGACGTTCCTGCCGACCTGATCGAGAAAGAGCGCGCAGTGGCGGCCGGCAAGGCCGAAGAAGACCGCAAGACTGCCGAGGCCGCCGGCAAGCAGCCGCAGCCTGCCGATATCGTCGCCAAGCGCATCGAAGGCGGCGTGCAGAAGTACCTGAAGGAAGTGTCGCTGCACAACCAGGTCTTTGTGAAGAACGACAAGCAGACGGTAGAGCAGATGCTCA
This sequence comes from Variovorax sp., assembly GCA_037720315.1. Taxonomy (GTDB): domain Bacteria; phylum Pseudomonadota; class Gammaproteobacteria; order Burkholderiales; family Burkholderiaceae_C; genus Variovorax. Next base: position 2,120 of record JBBJMS010000149.1, read on the forward strand.
AGGCCGCGAATACGGCGATCAAGGGGTTCACCCTCTACGTGGTCGGCGAGGGCATCGAGAAGAAGGTCGACGACTTCGCGGCCGAGGTTGCTGCGCAAGTCGCCGCGGCCAAGGCTGCTGCCTAATATTCGCGCGAAGGCGGCCGCTCCAGAACGCGCGCGGCCGACTTCGCTGTCTCGTTAAAAGTTCACCATCCGCTCTCCTCAAGGAATCCACCCATGTCCCAAGCCCGCCCAGCCCACAAGCGAATCTTGTTGAAGCTGTCGGGCGAGGCGCTGATGGGCGAGGACGCGTTCGGCATCAACCGGGCCACCATTGTTCGAATGGTGGGCGAAGTGGCCGAGGTGGTGAACATGGGCGTCGAGGTTGCGGTCGTCATCGGCGGCGGCAACATCTTTCGCGGTGTGGCGGGCGGCTCGGTGGGCATGGACCGCGCCACGGCCGACTACATGGGCATGCTGGCCACGGTCATGAACGCACTGGCCCTGGCCGATGCGATGAACAAGCAAGGCCTGATAGCGCGCGTGATGTCGGCCATCGCCATCGAACAGGTGGTCGAACCGTACGTCAGGCCCAAGGCGCTTCAGTACCTCGAAGAGGGCAAGGTCGTGATCTTTGCGGCCGGCACCGGCAATCCGTTCTTCACGACCGACACGGCGGCCGCGCTGCGCGGTGCCGAGATCGGCGCAGAGCTGGTGCTCAAGGCGACCAAGGTCGATGGGGTCTATAGCGCAGATCCCAAGAAGGACCCAACCGCGACTCGCTACACGAGCCTGAGCTTCGATCAGGCGATCGCGCAGAACCTCGGCATCATGGACGCCACCGCGTTTGCGCTGTGCCGCGACCAGAATCTCCCGATCAAGGTGTTTTCGATCTTCAAGAACGGCGCCCTCAAGCGAGTCGTGCTTGGCGAAGACGAAGGTACCCTGGTGCATGCCTGACAAAATGGCGCTCCGCGGCCACGGTGGCTGGCGGCGGAAGCTATTTAGGAAATCGTAGAGATGAACACCATTGCAGATATCCGCACCGCGACCGACCTCAAGATGAATCAGTCGCTCGCCGCGTTTCAGAACAATCTCACCAAGATTCGCACCGGGCGCGCCAATCCCGCGCTGCTGGATTCGATCCACGTCGATTACTACGGCTCATCGGTCCCGTTGTCTCAGGTGGCAAACGTTTCCCTGGCCGATTCGCGCACGATCAGCGTCCAGCCCTGGGAGAAGGGCATGGGCGCCAAGATCGAAAAGGCCATCCGCGAGAGCGACCTGGGTCTGAACCCGGCTTCCATGGGCGACCTCATCCGTGTGCCGCTGCCGCCGATGAGCGAGGAGCGGCGCCGTGAGATGACCAAGCTGGTGCGCAATGAGGGCGAGGCCGCGAAAATCGCCACGCGCAATCTGCGCCGCGATGCGAACGATGCAATCAAGAAGCTGGTCAAGGACAAGCTGGCGTCGGAAGACGACCAGAAGCGCGCGGAGGCCGAGATCCAGAAAGTGACCGACCTTCAAATCGGCGATATCGACCGGCTGGTGACGGCCAAGGAAGCCGAGATCATGGCGGTCTGACATGGAACGCCTCCAGGCCACCCGGCACCCTGCAACAACCGTGCGCGCCATGAATGTTCCTCATCACATTGCTATCGTCATGGACGGCAACGGCCGCTGGGCGACCCGCCGCTTTCTGCCCCGGGTGGCGGGGCACAAGCAAGGCGTTGAGGCGCTGCGCCGCTGCGTGAAGGCCTGCGCCGACCGCGGCGTGGGCGTCCTTACGGTGTTCGCGTTCTCCTCTGAAAACTGGAATCGCCCGGTTGAGGAGGTGTCCGGGCTGATGGACCTCATGGTCGGCGCACTGGGGCGCGAGGTGCCGAAGTTGAGCCATGACGGCGTGCAGCTGCACTTCGTCGGCGAACGCGGCGGGTTGTCCGAGAAGATCGCTGCCGGTTTGCTGAAGGCCGAGGCGGCCACTGCGCAAAACACACGGCTCGTTCTGAACGTCTGCTTCAACTATGGCGGACGTTGGGACATTGCCCGCGCCGCCGCCCAGCTCGCCGCACGCGGTGAGCCGCTGACGGAAGCCAGTCTGGACGCCGCCATGGCGCTGTCGCACGTGCCCGATCCCGATCTGTTCATTCGCACCGGCGGGGAGCAGCGCCTTTCCAATTTCCTGCTATGGCAGAGCGCCTACGCGGAGTTGTTCTTCAGCGATCGCCTCTGGCCTGAATTCGATGAAGCAGCACTCGATGAAGCCATCGCCGCTTTTAAGGGCCGCGAGCGCCGGTACGGGCTAACCTCGGCGCAGCTGGCGGACAAGCTGCGGCGCGATCCGCAGGCAGCCTGAGCGCATGCTCAAGCAACGCATCCTCACTGCGATCGTCTTGCTGGCGATCCTGCTGCCTGCGCTCTTCTATCCGTCACATGTTCCTTTTGCCTGCGTGATGCTGGCGATCGTTGCCGCGGCCGCTTGGGAGTGGGGGCGCCTCAACGGCTATGGCTACAAGGTTTCGTTGGTCCTCGGAATCGAAACGATCGCGCTTTGCGCATTGTCTTGGTGGTTGAGGCTGCACGAGCAACCCCTGCTTTCGATATGGATCGTCGCCAGCGCGGCCTGGGTTCTCGGCGGGGCGGCGCTGCTGCGCGTCGCTGTCGGCGGCTGGCCCCGCATTCCTCGCGGATTGCGCTTGGTCGGCGGCCTGCTGATGCTGTGGGTCGCGTGGCTGGCCGCGGTGCAGGCGAGGATGATCGGCATTAATTTCCTGCTCTCGATTCTCGTGCTGGTCTGGGTGGCCGACGTGTTCGCCTATTTCATTGGTCGCGCGTTCGGCTTGCGTTTCACCCGCGGCAAGCTGGCACCGTCCATTAGCCCCGGCAAGAGCTGGGAAGGCGTGTGGGGCGGGATGGCCGCAGTGGTCGTGCTGGCACTGGCATGGGTCTGGGCCGATGCGGCCCTTCAGCCCGCGGTCGCGAGCTTGTACACCCGGCTGGCCGAGCGCGGCTGGTGGCTGCTTTTGATCGGTGTCGTATTTTTGGCGGCGATGAGCGTGGTCGGCGATCTGGTCGAGTCACTGATCAAGCGCAGTGCGGGGGCAAAGGACAGCAGTGCGCTACTGCCGGGCCACGGCGGCGTGCTCGACAGGATCGATGCACTGCTGCCGACGCTCCCGATTGCCATGATGCTGGCCACCTTGTGAACGCGATTAGGCAACGTGTCACGGTGCTGGGCTCGACGGGCTCGGTCGGCATCAACACGCTCGACGTTGTCGCGCGTCATTCGGGACGGTTCGAAGTATTTGCGCTGTCGGCCGCCACCAAGGTCGACGAACTGCTGGCGCAGTGCCTTCGATTCGCTCCCCGGTTCGCGGCGATGGCGAGCCCCCGGCACTCCCGCGTTCTGGCTGAAAAGCTCAAGCAGAGCGGTTGCAAGACGCGCGTGCTGGAGGGAGAAGGGGCTCTCGAGACGATTGCTTCGCACGACGAAGTCGATGCGGTGATGGCGGCGATCGTCGGCGCGGCCGGGCTGGGGCCTTGCCTCGCGGCCGCCCGTGCCGGCAAGCGCCTGCTGCTCGCCAACAAGGAAGCGCTGGTGGTGGGCGGCGAACTCTTTATGCGCACGGTTCGCGATGGCGGCGCAACCCTGCTGCCCATCGACAGCGAGCATTCGGCGATCTTCCAGTCACTTCCGGAAGACCCAGCTACATGGGCGCGACGCATCGACAAGATCATCCTGACGGCGTCGGGTGGTCCGTTCCGAACCTGGTCGCCCGAGGCGCTCCGCGCGGTGACCCCCGAAGAAGCATGCGCGCATCCGAACTGGGTCATGGGCCGCAAGATTTCGGTCGACTCAGCAACCATGATGAACAAGGCGCTCGAAGTGATCGAGGCACGCCATCTATTCGGCGTCTTGCCCGAGCGGATCGAAGTCGTGATCCATCCACAGAGCGTCGTTCATTCGATGGTGCAGTTCAGCGACGCTTCGGTGATCGCGCAGCTCGGCACGCCCGACATGCGAGTGCCGATCGCGGTCGGGCTTGCCTGGCCCGAGCGCATCGAAAGCGGAGCCGCGCCGCTGGACTTCCGCAACATCGTCGCGCTGACCTTCGATGCGCCCGACGCCTTGCTGTTCCCTGGCCTTCAACTGGCTTGGCACGCGCTGCGATCCGCGCCGGGAACCACCGCGGTGCTCAACGCAGCCAACGAAGTCGCAGTCGAAGCCTTTCTGGAGCGCCGCCTGCGCTTCGACAGGATTCATGCCGTGAACACGGAAACTTTAGAGGCGATTTCGCCGTCCCACCCTGCATCGCTGGCCGATCTGCTGGCGCTCGATGCCAGCGCCCGGGCAACCGCAAGCGCAGCAGTGCGGCGCTACGCTGCCTGACGTCTTGATTTCAGAAGGATCCTGATGCTTACCGTCGTTGCATTCATCGTCGCGCTCGGCTTGCTGATTGCAGTACATGAGTACGGCCACTACCGGGTTGCAGTCGCATGCGGCGTCAAGGTGCTGCGCTTTTCCGTCGGGTTCGGCAAGACGCTGTATTCCTGGCGGCCGAAGCGCCAGCATCCCGGCCAAGACACGGAATTCGTGATCGCCGCGTTCCCGCTCGGGGGCTACGTGAAGATGCTGGATGAGCGTGAAGGTCCGGTCGCGCCCGAGGAACGGCACCGCGCCTTCAACACGCAGCCACTGCGCTCGCGCGCCGCGATCGTCGCTGCAGGTCCTGTTGCCAACCTGCTGCTGGCCGTGGTGCTCTACACCGCGGTCAACTGGATCGGCGTCGAGGAGCCGACTGCGAAGCTCGCTCGGCCGGTGGCCGCTTCATTGGCCGAGCAGGCAGGGCTCGTCGGCGGCGAGCACGTTACCCGCGCGGGCTTCGACGGCGAACTGGAATCGGTCCAGTCTTTCGAGGACCTGCGCTGGCGCATGACGCGCGGCGCACTTGACGGACGCGATCTCACGCTCGAAATTGCGGGCGAAGGCGATCGTCCATCGCGCACGGTCCTGCTGATGCTGAGCCGCATGGAAGCAAAGGACGCGGATGCGCAGATGTTCCGGAAGATCGGAATCCTCGCGCCGCTGACCCGTCCCGAGATCGGCGAAGTCATGGCCGGCAGCGCAGCCGAGCGTTCGGGCTTGCAAAGCCGCGACCTCGTGCGGTCGATAGGCAGCACGCCGATCGTCGACGGGCAGCAGTTGCGCGAAGTGATACGCACGTCGATCGACGGCGACCGGGCGCGCACGCAGACCTGGCAGATCGACCGGGCCGGCCGGGCATTGGATATCAACGTCACGCCGGAGGTGCGCGATGAAGGCGCCGCCAGGATCGGTCGCGTCGGTGCCTATGTCGGCGCGCCGCCGGAGATGGTGACGATACGGCAAGGTGTGGTCGATGGAATCTGGCGCGGCGCAGTCCGCACCTGGGAAGTTTCGGCACTGACCGTTCGCATGATGGGCAAGATGCTGATTGGCGAGGCATCGCTCAAGAACCTCAGCGGACCCTTGACGATTGCCGACTATGCGGGCAAGTCCGCGAGCATGGGACTGACGCAGTATCTCGTCTTTCTGGCACTAATCAGCGTGAGCCTCGGCGTGCTGAACCTGATGCCGCTGCCGGTCCTCGATGGAGGGCACCTGATGTATTATCTTTGGGAGGGCCTGACCGGCAAAAGCGTGTCAGATGCATGGATGGAACGCCTTCAGCGCGGAGGGGTCGCGCTGCTGCTGGTCATGATGTCGATCGCACTCTTCAACGACGTGACGCGACTCTTCGGTTAACTATCTGCCGGCCCTTTTCGCGTCGGCTTAAATCACAGATGAACACAAAATTCAGTCGCTTTCGCCTGCGCAGCATTGCCGCGGTGGTTGCCGGCGCGCTGGCAGCCACGGCAGCTTGGGCGGTGGAGCCTTTCACGGTCCGGGACATTCGCGTCGAAGGTCTTCAGCGTGTGGAGCCGGGCACGATCTTCGCTTCGCTTCCGGTGCGGGTCGGCGACACCTACAGCGACGAGCGCGGGTCCGCAGCCATCCGCGCGCTGTTCGATCTGGGTTTGTTCAAGGACGTGCGCATCGACGTCAGCGGCAACGTGCTGGTGGTGATCGTCGAAGAGCGGCCGACCATTGCCGACGTCGACTTCGCCGGTACCAAGGAGTTCGACAAGGCCGCGCTGCAGAAGGCGCTGCGCGAAGTCGGCTTGGCCGATGGCCGTCCATACGACAAGGCGCTCACCGATCGCGCCGAGCAGGAACTCAAGCGGCAGTACGTCAGCCGCAGCCTGTACAACGCGCAGGTCGTGACCACCGTCACCCCGATCGAGCGCAATCGCGTGAACCTCACGTTCACCGTGACCGAGGGCGAATCGGCCCGCATCCGTGAGGTTCGCGTGGTCGGCAACAAGGCGTTCAGCGAAGGCACGCTGCTCGACCTGTTCGACCAGGACAGCGGCGGCTGGATGAGCTGGTACACCAAGTCGAACCAGTACTCGCGCGCCAAGCTGAACGCCGACCTGGAGACGCTGCGCTCCTACTACATCACGCGCGGGTACCTCGAATTCCGCATCGATTCGACGCAGGTCGCCATCTCGCCGGATCGGCAGGATCTCTCGATCACTGTGAACATCACCGAGGGCGAGAAGTTCGTGGTCGCGGGTGTGAAGCTCGAAGGCAACTACCTCGGGCGCGAAGACGAATTCAAGTCGTTGGTGACGATCCAGCCCGGCGAGCCCTACAACGGCGAACAGGTGACCGAAACGACGAAGGCGTTCACCGATTATTTCGGCACCTTCGGCTATGCCTTTGCGCGCGTGCAGGCAGCACCCGAAATCGACCGCACGAGCAATCGCGTCACGCTGACCATGCGCTCCGAACCGTCGCGGCGCGTCTACGTG
>JBBJMS010000029.1:0-26008 GCA_037720315.1 Variovorax sp.
AACTGGAAGCTGCGGCCTTGCGGCAGGGTTTGCTGGAACTGGCCGCGCGCTGCCATGACCTTGTAGGGCACATCGGCATCGCGCAGCAGTTTGAGCAACAGGTAGATCGACTCGGCGAGCGGCGCCAGCGTGGAAGACCAGCGCTCGAGGTCGGCGCGGCGAGCGGAGTCCCTGCGGTTCTGCCAGGCGTGGTAGGCGGGCAGGTCGAATTCGCAGGTGCCGCCTGGAATGCCGGCGCGGCTGCGAATGCTCATCAGCCACTCGTTTTCGGTCAATGACTGGCCGGCCTTGCCGGGCACGGTGTTGAGCGTCTTGAAGTTGCGCTCCAACTGGCCGACGACTTGGTCCAGCACGGCCTCGGAAATCGCCGGGTTGCCGCGGTAGCTGTTGAAGACGTTCTTGTGCTTGTCGAGGTCGCGAAGAACGTCGGCCTTCAGATCGGCACGCGCGGCCACGTCCATCACCTCGAAGATCGTGACCAGCGCGTAATGGTGGGAGAGCGCGGAGTCCGCGGGGACCAGTTCGCCGAGACGGCGAAACAGATGCTCCAGCCGCAGATAGGTCCGGATGCGCTCGTTGAAGGGGTACTCGTAGAGGATCACGCGTGTCGATTTTCAGTCGCGGTGATCATAGTCTCATGGTGCGGCTCCGCGCTGAGGCAGGGCCGCACGGGCGGCCTCTGCCATGCGGCGTCCGAACACCAGTTGGCCATGCATCGAGAGGTGGGTGTCGTTGGGGAAGTAGAGGTCCAGCGTGTCGTCTCGCCGCTTCCGCGCCAGCGCGAAAAGATCGGGTCCGAGCCCCGCCCCGGTAAACGCCTGCACGAACTCCTTGGAGTGATCGGGCTCGACATACACGGTGGTCTTGTTCGGAACGATCATCCAGAGCAGGGAGAACTCGGGATGGGCGGCTGTGAAGGTCTGCATCCGCTTCACGGATTGGGCGTCGAGCGGGCCATTGCTCACGTCTTCGCTGAAGAACAATGCGCGGTCGCATTGCTTGCTGCTGAAAAACCGGCAGCCGCCGGGAACGGTGCGAACCACCGCATCGCCGAAGCGCGTGTCCTCCGGCGTGCCGAGTGCCTTGCGTGTGCGGTTGTAGGTGACCAGGCCGGTCGTGAGCTTGGCGCCCGTATTCAGCTCGAAGCCTGGCACCTGCGCGGGGGAAGTCCAGAACGGCTCGTTCTTGACTTCCGGCGTTCGAGGCATTGCAGCGCATGTCTCGGCGTCCCGCAAGCGTTCGGCCAGCAGGCGCTCCACGCTTTCGACGATGACCAGCTTCCCATTGAAGCCGCTGCGCCGGAGCCAGGGTGTGAAGTCCTTGCAAAGCACCCCGATCTGCGCCCAGTAGATGGTCGCAACCTTGTGGCCGGCTTTGACGAGTTCGCTTTGCCAGCGGAAGGTCATCGAGAAGCTGTCGCCTATCACCAGCACATCGGCTTGGGCAAGGGGCACTCCCTTCAGGTATTCGGGTGCAATCTCGGGCGGCGGCCGTTTCCATCCAAACGCGTTCTCCGAAAGCCGTCCGATGCGAGACAGGTCGCCGTACCAAGGCGGTGTCAGCAGGGTCGCGATCATCAGGCCGACGATGAGGATGAAGCCGCCCGCGAAGATCCGAAGCCAGAGTTTTGCGGCGCTAATCTCAGAACTGAAAATAGAGAAACGGGCTGTAGGCGCCGAGCTTGGAGACGCACAGACCAAGAAGAACGACGATGCCCATAGACTGCAGCGCGGTCGATGTTGTCGAAACGCGGGCATGACCTGCAACCGCCGGCACCCGCGGTACCCATCGCTCGAGCGAGATGGTGGGCGGCAGCGCCAGGCAGATCACCATCGCAAGAAGCATCGTCTGGAAGAATTCCGGCTTGCGGTAGGGAACGACGAACTCCCCAAAAGCGGTGGGCGGCGCGCCGTGCATGCCCAGCATGCCCTTGTAGATCGAGAGCGCGGCATCGAGGTTTTCGGCGCGGAACAGCACCCACGCAACCATCACGCACAGGAAGGTCAGGATCCAGCCGGCCACGCGCTGCGCAGCGCCGGCAGGGCGTCCGCGCCGAACGATCGCGTTCCAGAGGTGGTTGATCATCAGGAAGACGCCGTGGAGCGCGCCCCAGAGCACGAAGGTCCATGCAGCGCCATGCCAGAGGCCGCCCAGCAGCATGGTAAGGAACAGGTTGAGATAGCGACGCGCCGGTCCCTTGCGGCTGCCGCCGAGCGGCACGTAGAGATAGTCTCTCAGGAAGGTAGAAAGCGAGATGTGCCAGCGGCGCCAGAAATCGATGATGTTTGTGGCTTTGTACGGCGAGTTGAAATTGAGCGGCAGCCGCACGCCCAGGCACATCGACAGCCCCACGGCCATGTCCGAATAGCCGGAAAAGTCGAAATAGATCTGCAACGTATAGGCGAGCACGCCAAACCATGCCGTGTACAGCGATGGCGCAGTTCCGTTGTGGACGCCGTTGAACATCAGGTCCGCATACTCGCCCATCGGGTCCCCGATCAGGAGCTTCTTGGCGAGTCCGAATACAAAGATGGAAAGCCCCAGCGCGATCTTGTTGGCGTCCGGTCGGTAGGTGGCAGGGTTCGCGAACTGCGGCATCATCTGCGCGTGATGCAGCACCGGGCCGGCAATAAGGTGCGGAAAATACGTCACGAACAGCAGGTAGTGCACGAACCGCCGCTCCTGCACCTTGCCTTGCCAGCAGTCCACCAGAAAAGCGATCTGCGTGAAGGTGTAGAACGAGATGCCGATCGGCAACGCAATGTGCAGCAGTGCGATGGGCGTCCATCCGGCGGCTGCCAATCCTTCGTTGACGTTGGCGACAAAGAAATTGGCGTACTTGAAGACCGCGAGCACGCCGAGATTGAGGACCAGCGCCGCAATCAGCAGACGCTTGCGCTGGCGGTCGCTGCGGCCTGGCGCCGGCGTGAGCCTCAGCCCGAACCAGTAGTTGACGCAGATCGATCCCACCAGGAGCGGCAGCGCCTCGACACTCCACCAGCCATAAAAGAAGAGCGAGGCCAGCGCCAGGAAGCCGGCCGCTGCGCGCGTGTTGCGCGCCCCGATAAGGAAGAACCCGAGCAGGACGACCGGGAAATAGACGAATATGAACGCGTGCGAATTGAAAAGCATCTCGAGGGGCGCGCGCGAGGCCGCGCTGTTCTTCTGACGGGTTTGCGGCCGCTGCGGCGGCAAGCCTTGAATTATCGCTTGGCGGCGAGTTTCCAGCGCTCAGACAGACTTCGGACGTACTCGTCCAGTTGCTGAAGACTCAGCCGCTCATTGAAGATGACGGCGTCCGCAGCGGCGCGGCGCGCTCAACGGGTGGCCTGTTGCGCGATCACGGCGCGCACGGCATCGGCCGTCCAGCCCGATCGCGCCACCACGCGTTGAACTTGCGTTTCCTCGGCGGCATCGACGACCAGAATTCGGTCGACCAACGCATTCCATCGGCCGGATTCGACCAGCAGTGGCACATCGAACAGGATCGGATTGCTGCCCGCCGCCGCTGCCTGCCGCTGTGCCTCCATGCCGATCAGCGGATGCAGGATCGCTTCGAGCTGTTGTTTGGCCGACGCGTCTGCAAATACCAAGTCGCGCATGCGAATCCGGTCAAGCCCGCCATTGAGCCCGATCATGGTGCGGCCGAACGTCGACTCGATCGCAGCCATGGCTGCCCCGTTTGGCTGCGCGATACTGCGTGCAATCGCGTCCGTGTCCACGAGCACACAGCCCTCGGCGACCAGCATCTGCGCGACGGTGCTCTTGCCGCTGCCGATGCCGCCTGTCAGGCCGATCCGCATCGTGCCCGGACCGTCAGAGGCCGACCACGCGCAGGATCGCGGCCGGTTCGAAGATCATGGCCGTGAAACCGGCACCCGCCAGAAACGGCCCGAATGGAACATAGCCGCCGTCGCGCAGGCCGTTGTTCAGCTTGAGGGCGATTCCGACGACCACGCCGATGACGGAAGCCATCAGGATGATTGGCACCAGACCCTGCCAGCCGAACCATGCGCCGAACGCTGCAAACAGCTTGAAGTCGCCATAGCCCATGCCTTCCTTGCCAGTGGCGAGTTTGAACAGCCAATAAACACCCCAGAGCGACACATAGCCGGCCACGGCGCCCCCGACGGCGGCGCTAAGGTTCACACCCGTGAAGCCTGCTATCGAAGCGAGCAGACCCGCCCAAAGCAGGGGAAGCGTGATGTCGTCGGGCAGCAGGGTCGCGTCCCAATCGATCAATGCCAATGCGAGCAGAGCGGCCGCAAAGCCGCACCAGGCAAGACCGCCGAACTGCCCAGGCATGCGCCACACGCACCAGGCGAACAGCGCCGAAGTTGCCAGTTCGACCAGCGGATAGCGCGGGCTGATCGCTGTCTTGCATGCAGAGCATCTGCCGCGCAGCAACAGATAGCTCAGCACGGGGATGTTTTCGTACCAGCGGATCGCATGGCCGCATTGCTGGCAGCGCGAATGCGGAACCATCAGGTTGAATGGCTCCGTGGATGCCGCTGGCCCGGCACCTGGATTTTCCAGGCTTGCACATTCCGCGGCCCATTGCCGCTCGAGCATCTTCGGCAGGCGGTAGACGACGACGTTCAGGAAGCTTCCGATCAAAAGCCCCAGCACGCCCGCAAGTGCGGCGTCCACCCCCTGCGAAACCAGCATCAGACTACCTGGCCGAGCTTGAAGATGGGGAGGTACATGGACACCACGATGCCGCCGATGATCACGCCGAGGAACACGATGATGATCGGCTCCATCAGGCTCGAAAGGCCGGCGACCATGTCGTCGACTTCGGACTCGTAAAAGTCGGCTGCCTTGCCCAGCATGTGGTCGATGGAGCCGGATTCCTCGCCAATGGCGGTCATCTGAATGACCATCGAAGGAAACAGGTTGGCATTGGTCATGGCTGCCGTGAGGCTGGTGCCGGTCGAGACTTCTTGCTGAATCTTGGTCGTGGCATCGGCATAGACCGAGTTGCCCGACGCGCCGCCGACGGAGTCGAGCGCCTCCACCAGCGGTACACCCGCCGCGAACATGGTGGCGAGGGTTCGCGTCCATCGCGCCACGCAGGACTTGTCGATCAGCGTGCCGAAGATCGGCACGCGCAGCAGCAAGCGGTCCATGACGCGCTGCACGCGTTCATTGCGTTTCCAGGCCTGCAGAAAGAAGTAGATGCCGCCGCCGATCACACCGAAGATTAACCACCAATAGGCGACGAAAAATTCGCTGATGGCCATGACGATCAGCGTCGGTGCGGGCAGATCGGCACCGAAAGAACTGAACACCTGCTTGAACGCAGGAATCACGAAGATCATGATGATCGCCACCACCACGAAGGCAACGACGACCACTGAAGTCGGGTACATCAAGGCCGATTTGATCTTCGACTTGATCGCCTCCGTTTTTTCCATGTAGGTGGCGAGGCGGTCGAGCAACTCTTCCAGAATACCTGCGGCCTCGCCGGCTTCCACCAGGTTGCAGTACAGGTTGTCGAAGTACTTGGGGAATTTGCGGAAAGCCGCCGAGAGCGAGGTGCCGGTTTCGACATCGCTGCGGATGTCGTTCAGCAGCTTGGCGACGCTCGGATTGGCATTGCCGCGCCCGACGATGTCGAAAGCTTGAAGCAAAGGCACGCCGGCCTTCATCATCGTTGCCAGCTGGCGGGTGAAGATCGCGATGTCCTTCGGCTTGATCGACTTGCCGGAGCGCATGCGCCGCTTCTTGATCTTCGACGCGAGCACGCCCTGGCGCCGCAGCGATGCCTGCACCTGGTTTTCGCCGGCGGCGCGGACTTCACCGCGCACCACCTTGCCGTTGCGGTCCTTGCCTTCCCACTCGAAGACATATTCCTTGAGCGTCCGGGTTGATGCTGCTGCCGTTGCCATTCGATCTCCGATTCTCAAATGCTATTCGTTGGTGACCGCGAGCACTTCTTCAAGCGATGTCAGCCCCTGCCCAACTTTCCTGAGCCCCGACTGGCGCAGCGAGCGCACGCCTTCGGCCTCGGACTGCCGCGCAATGTCGAGCGCGCTGCCGTCGCGCAGGATGATCTTCTGAATCTCTTCGGTGATCGGCATCACCTGGTAGATGCCTACCCGCCCCTTGTAGCCGCTGTTGCAGGCCGAACAGCCCACCGGGCGGTACGGCTTCCAGGAGCCGTCGATATCCTGCTCCTTGAAGCCGGCGTCGAGGAGTGCTTGTTTGGGCACGTCCGCCGGCACGCGGCATACCGTGCACAGTCGGCGCGCCAATCGCTGCGCCGTGATCAGGATGACGCTCGACGCAATGTTGAAAGGGGCGATGCCCATGTTGCGCATTCGCGTCAGCGTGGTCGGCGCATCGTTGGTGTGCAGCGTCGACAGAACCAAGTGGCCGGTTTGCGCTGCCTTGATCGAGATGTCGGCGGTTTCGAGATCGCGAATTTCACCGACCATGATGATGTCCGGGTCCTGCCGCAGGAAAGCCCGCAGCGCGGTCGCGAAAGTCAGGCCCGCTCTTTCGTTCACGTTGACCTGATTCACGCCGGGCAGGTTGATTTCGGACGGGTCTTCTGCGGTTGCGATGTTGACGCCGGGCTTGTTGAGCAGGTTCAGGCAGGTGTAGAGCGATACCGTCTTGCCCGAACCCGTAGGCCCTGTGACCAACACCATGCCGTAGGGTCGGCCAATCGCATACATCAGCCGTTCTTTTTCGTCCGCGTCGTATCCGAGCGCGTCGATCCCAAGCCGTGCGCTACTTGGGTCGAGAATACGGATCACAATCTTTTCGCCGAACAGGGTCGGGAGGGTGCTTACCCGAAAATCGATCACCCGGTCGGGGCCGATCTTGAGCTTCATGCGGCCGTCTTGCGGGACGCGTTTTTCCGAGATGTCCAGCCGCGAGATCACCTTGATGCGCGAGGCCAACTTGTCCTTGATGACGGTTGGCGGGCTTGCGATCTCGCGCAGTTCGCCATCGACGCGGAAGCGCACGCGGTAGTTGTGCTCGTAAGGTTCGAAGTGGATGTCCGACGCGCGCATGCTGAAGGCGTCGATAAGCATCTTGTGCAGGAAGCGCACCACCGGCGCGTCTTCTACTTCGGCGACCGCAGGATCGTTGGCGTCGGCGGCATCGGTCGACATCTCGTCGAACTCGAATTCGGCGCCGATCATGCCGTCGATGGTTTCGGAGGCGCTAACCGCCGCCGCTTCAACCATGCGCGAGAGCTTGTCGTACTCGGCGATCACCCAGTCCACGCCCATTTGGGACGCGAACTTGATCTTTTCCGCCGCCTGTTGATCCGACGGATCCGCTGTTGCGACGATGAGACGATTGTTCCGCTTGCTGAGAACCACGACCCGGTAGGCCTGACACAGTTTCTGGTCGAGCATGTCCTTCGGCAGGCGCTGCGGATCGATCGCGTCGAGGTCGAGCAGTGGGGCGCCGAATGCGCTCGATAGAGTGTGCGCAAGGTCGGCTGCAGATACCGCGCCGGTGCCGGTCAGTTCCGCAATAAAGCTGTTGCGGCCATTGAGCGACTTTTGATACAAGTCCTCCGCGGCTTTGGACGGCAGCTTTCCAGCTGAAACCAAAGCGCGCGCGAGGCCTGGCAGGGCTATCGGCGAGCTATCTTTGATGAGAGGTTCAGCAGCGGCCATTCAGCGAATGTAAAAGACGTGAAAAATTGCTTCACGATCATCGCTGATCGCCCATGGGCTGTAAATCGCCGCGCAGCAACAGACCGCGAAGCATTTTGCATTTAAGGCCGAAAAGGCTGGTCGGGGTGAGAGGATTCGAACCTCCGGCCTCTACGTCCCGAACGTAGCGCTCTACCAGGCTAAGCTACACCCCGATGCTGCTAGAAAATGGATCGCAAGGAAGTCTGCGCGGGTCAGACATTCAGGCGCGTCGCTCGAGCAACTGAGCCGCTAATTGTAGCAAACCCTCCGAGTGCGAATTCAGCGCGAAGCCTTGCAGCGTGTCGATTGCGCGCTGTGCTTCTGCTGCCGCGGCGGCCCGCGTGGCGTCGAGTGCGCCCGTCTCTCGCACGATGGCGACGATCTGCGGCAATTGCGTCGTATCCCCCGCTTCGATTGCCGCCTTGATGATGGAACGCTGGTCGGGCGTACCTCGCTGCATGGCGAGGATCAGCGGAAGCGTCGTTTTTCCTTCGCGCAAGTCGTCGCCGACATTTTTTCCGGTTTCGCTGGCATCGCCGGCATAGTCGAGCACGTCGTCGATGACCTGATACGCGGTACCTAGCGCCTGGCCGTAGGCGGCGCATGCCTCCTCCACGTCGGGGGCTGCGCCGGCAAGCACCGCAGCGAGCCTCGTGCTGGCTTCGAACAGCTTGGCGGTTTTCGAGCGGATCACCCGGAGATAGGCCTCCTCGTCGAGCGACGCGTCGTGCATGTTCATAAGTTGCAGGACTTCGCCTTCGGCAATGACGTTGGTCGCGTCGGCAAGGATTTCCATGACCCGGACGTTGTTGGCGTCCAGCATCATCTGAAATGCGCGGGAATAGAGAAAGTCGCCCACCAGTACGCTGGCCGGGTTGCCGAACGATTCGTTGGCTGTGGGCCGGCCGCGGCGAAGAGTCGATTCGTCGACAACGTCGTCGTGCAGCAAGGTTGCCGTGTGAATGAATTCGACGACGGCAGCCAGGTTGAAGCGCTGATCTCCGTGATAACCCAGCGCACCGGCCATCAGCAGCAAGAGTGCCGGCCGCAGGCGCTTGCCGCCGGCGGAAATAATGTATTTGGATACTTGGCGCACCAGCGGCACCCCGGTGTCCAGGCGTTGCGCGATCACGCGATCGACTCCGGCCATATCCTGCGCGATCAATCCGAGGACCGCAGCAGTGGGAGAAATGTCGACAGGGGAAGCTGACAAGGCGAGGGCGCTTGCGCGCTGGCGTGAGGAACACCGATGGCGCGGGGCCGGATGGCGCAGATTATAGAGAGAGCCGGCGCAGCGCCGGACGCCCTGCCGCTTCCGCCTTTGCCTGCTTATGAAACGCATGCTAGAATCGAGGGCTCTGCGGAATTCGCCGTGGAACCATCTTATTCCAAGAGGTCAACATGTACGCGGTCATAAAAACCGGGGGCAAGCAGTATCGCGTTGCGTCCGGCGAAAAAATTAAAGTAGAACAGATTGCTGCGGACGTAGGCCAGGAAATCGTGATCGACCAAGTGCTCGCCGTAGGCGACGGAAGCGCAATCAAGGTCGGAACGCCCCTGGTGTCCGGCGCATCCGTTACGGCCACTGTGCTGTCGCACGGCAAGCACGACAAGGTTCGCATCTTCAAGATGCGCCGTCGCAAGCATTATCAGAAACGTCAAGGCCATCGCCAGCAGTTCACCGAACTGCAAATCGGTGCGATCGCCGGCTAAGGAGCGCACAGCATGGCACAGAAAAAAGGCGGCGGCTCAACGCGAAACGGGCGCGATTCCAAGCCCAAGATGCTCGGCGTAAAGGCGTTTGGCGGTGAACTGATTAGCGCGGGCTCGATCATCGTGCGCCAGCGCGGCACGCGGTTCCACCCCGGTGTCAATGTCGGCCTCGGCAAGGATCACACTTTGTTTGCCCTCGTCGAGGGCCATGTGTCGTTCGGTGTCAGGGGCGCGCTGAACAAACACACGGTGAATGTGACGCCGGCGTAAGCCAGTCACTTCGATCGCTCGGAGCCCCGCTTGCCGGGGCTTCTTCATTTGTAAACTGGACATCTCATGAAGTTCGTCGACGAAGCCTTCATCGACATCGCGGCAGGCGATGGCGGAAACGGCTGCGTGTCGTTCCGGCATGAGAAGTACAAGGAATTCGGCGGGCCCAACGGCGGCGACGGCGGGCGGGGCGGCCATGTGTTCGCGGTGGCAGACCCGAGCCTCAATACGCTGGTGGACTTTCGCTTTTCGCGCCGCCACGACGCGAAGCGCGGGCAGCACGGCATGGGGTCGGACATGTTCGGCGCGGCGGGTGACGACATCACGCTCAAGATGCCGGTCGGCACCATCATCACCGACGTCGAAACCGGCGAGGTGCTTTACGAGATGCTGACGCCTGGCGAGGTGATCACGATTGCCAAGGGCGGCGACGGCGGCTTCGGCAATATGCGCTTCAAGAGCGCCATCAATCGCGCGCCGCGCCAGAAAACCCCGGGATGGCCGGGTGACAAAAAGAACCTCAAGCTCGAACTGAAAGTGCTGGCCGACGTCGGTCTGCTCGGAATGCCGAATGCCGGCAAGTCCACGCTGATCAGTGCGATTTCCAACGCCAGACCGCGCATTGCCGATTATCCGTTCACCACGTTGCATCCAAACCTGGGCGTGGTGCGCGTCGGTCCGGAGCAAAGTTTCGTGGTGGCCGATCTTCCGGGCTTGATCGAAGGTGCTTCGGAAGGCGCCGGTCTCGGGCATCTCTTTCTGCGGCACCTTCAGCGCACACGGCTTCTTTTGCATGTGATTGACCTCGCGCCTTTTGACGATGCGGACCCTGTGGCGCAGGCCAAGGCGATCGTCGGCGAGCTCAAGAAATACGATGCGGCTCTCTACGACAAGCCGCGCTGGCTGGTCTTGAACAAGCTCGACATGGTGCCGCTGGACGAGCGCGCCGCACGCGTCAAGGATTTCGTCAAGCGCCTGCGCTTCAAGGGCCCGGTATTCGAGATCTCGGCGTTGACTCGCGAAGGCTGCGAACCGCTGGTGCAGGCGATCTACCAGCATGTGAAAGCGCAGCAGGTCGCGGAGCAGCCGCCGACCGACGTCGATCCGCGCTTTGCTTGATGCGATGACTGCCAGCCCAATTGGCGGTTCCATCGCGCTGCGTGATGCACGGCGCATCGTGGTCAAGGTGGGGTCGAGCCTCGTCACCAACGAAGGACGCGGCCTGGACGAAGAGGCCATCGGGGAATGGTGCCGCCAGCTCGCAGCCCTGGTTTACGAGGGTCGCGAGGTCGTGATGGTGTCGAGCGGCGCGATCGCCGAAGGCATGAAGCGCCTCGGCTGGCGTACCCGTCCGCATGCAATCCATGAGCTGCAGGCGGCTGCGGCCGTCGGGCAAATGGGCTTGGCGCAGATGTACGAGACCAAGCTGCGCGAGAACGGCATGGGCAGCGCGCAGGTGTTGCTGACCCATGCCGACCTTGCGGACCGCGAGCGCTATCTGAACGCGCGCTCGACGCTGGTCACTCTGCTCGCGCTCGGCATCGTGCCGGTCATCAACGAGAACGACACGGTGGTCAACGACGAGATCAAGTTCGGCGACAACGACACGCTGGGTGCGCTGGTCGCCAATCTGATCGAAGCCGATGCACTGGTGATCCTCACCGACCAAAAGGGCCTCTACACCGCCGACCCTCGCAGGCAGCCCGATGCGCGTTTCGTGCACGAAGCGGACGCCGGCGATCCGGCGCTAGAAGCGATGGCCGGCGGCGCCGGCAGCAGCATCGGCCGTGGCGGGATGATCACCAAGATCCTCGCAGCGAAGCGTGCCGCAGGCTCCGGCGCTTCCACCGTGATCGCTTGGGGCCGCGAGCCCGACGCACTGCTGCGCCTTTCACGCGGCGAGCGCATCGGCACGCTGCTGCTCGCGCAAACGGCCAAGCATCAGGCGCGCAAGCGGTGGATGGCAGACCACCTTCAAATGCGCGGCGCGGTGACGGTCGACGCCGGCGCCGCGGCCAAAGTGCGGGGCGAGGGCAAGAGCCTGCTGCCGATCGGGATGACCGCCGTCGAGGGCGAGTTCTCGCGGGGCGATGTGATCGCAGTGCGCGACGAGCACGGCAGCGAGCTTGCCCGCGGGCTCGCCAACTACTCGAGCGCCGAAGCGAGGATGCTTTGTCGCAGGCCTTCCACCGAGTTCGAGCGGCTGCTGGGCTATGCCGCTGAGCCCGAGATGGTGCACCGGGACAACATGGTGCTGATGCCCGCGAAGCGCTGAAGCGCTATTGCACTTCGCGGATCGGATTCTTGAACTGGCGGACCATGTCGTCCACCGATACGCGCGGTGCATGGCCCCGGCACAGGCCCTGGACGGCAAGCTCCTTTGCATAGCGTGAGTTGCGGTCGTCGATTCGTCTCCACTCGGGCTTGACGACGGGCTGCCAGGTCCCCGCGCTGTAGCGCGCGTACTGGCTTACCTCTTCCGACGCACAGCGGATGCCTTCGTAAAAGGCATTGGAGGTGTCTCCGGCCTTGTTGCCCGCCACCACGACGTAGCGCACGACACCATCGCCGGTCACCTTGATCGTGTCCGGATCGACGCCGAACCTGAGCGTCATGTAGTGCGGCATCTGAATGTAGATCAATCGGCTCGCATTGAAGGCAGGCGGCGGCGGTATGTCGGCTTCCTTCCAGTCATCGGCCTGTGCCGTGATTTTCGGGGGTGGGGGCATGCCGGATTGCGCCCAATCCGGATTGTCGGTGTCCCTCGGCCCCGAGCCGCAGGCGCAGAGCACGCTTGCGAAAGCGATTGCCCCCGCCGCCCTAGCGTGGCGCATGGAGAGGATTGATCGTCGGGGCCGGATCGGGTGTAGATGGAATGGCATCGGGGTTCGGATCGAAGCTCGCCCCTGGCGGCAGCTCGAAGTGGGGTTCATGACCAGCGGCGCTCGGATGGCGCTCGAATTCGCGAGCGCGCACGTTGCTGCGCAGGAAACGGTTGCGGAAATCCTGCCGGGGCAGGTAGCGGGCGAGTTCGGTCAGCGCCATTTCATAAACGCCGCGCTTGAACTCGACCACCACGTCCAGTGGCACCCAGTAGTCATGCCAACGCCAGGCGTCGAATTCGGGATGATCGGTGGCTCGCAGGTTCAGGTCCCAGTCGTGGCCGGTCAACTGCAGCAAATACCAGATCTGCTTCTGCCCCTTGTAGTGGCCCCGTGCGTCACGGCGGATGAACCGATCCGGCACCTCGTAGCGCAACCAGTCACGGGTACGGGCAACGATGCGCACATGCTCCGGCTGGAGCCCCACCTCTTCATGCAGTTCCCTGAACATTGCCTGCTCGGGACTCTCGCCGCGATCGATGCCGCCTTGCGGAAACTGCCAGGAGTGGGTGCGTATGCGTTTGCCCCAGAAAACCTGGTTTCTCTGGTTGAGCAAGATGATGCCGACGTTGGGCCTGAAGCCGTCCCGGTCGAGCATAATCAAACCCCAATTTTTTGAACTGAGTCGATTATGCATGCCGGGTTGCGCTCGGCAAGCGACTGGTTCCGGGCCCGCTCACGGCCTGCCCCCCGACTGTCCCCGGACCGCTCTGCGAGAACGATGAAAGCTTCCCGATTCTTTATCTCCACCCTCAAGGAAGCGCCTGCCGACGCCGAGGTCGCGAGCCACAGGCTCATGTTGCGCGCCGGCATGATCAAGAAGCTCGGCACGGGCATCTACACCTACATGCCGATGGGGCTGCGCGTGATTCGCAAGGTCGAGGCGATCGTGCGCGAAGAGATGGACCGCGCCGGAGCGGTCGAGCTCGCCATGCCGGTGGTGCAGCCGGCGGAATTGTGGGAAGAGAGCGGCCGCTTCCAGGCGTACGGACCCGAGTTGTTGCGTATCAAGGACCGGCACCAGCGCGACTACATCGTGCAGCCGACCAGCGAAGAGGTCGTGACCGACATCGCGCGCCAGGAAATCCGAAGCTACAAGCAACTGCCGAGAAACTTTTATCAGGTGCAGACCAAGTTTCGCGACGAGCGCCGTCCGCGCTTTGGGCTGATGCGCGGACGCGAGTTCATCATGAAGGACGCCTACAGCTTCGACCGCGATCTTGAAAGCGCCAAGGCGAGCTACCAGGTCATGGCCGATGCCTATCGTCGGATCTTCGACCGCTTCGGTCTGCGCTACCGCGCCGTCGCGGCCGACAGCGGCGCGATCGGCGGCGATGTGA
This sequence comes from Variovorax sp., assembly GCA_037720315.1. GTDB lineage: Bacteria > Pseudomonadota > Gammaproteobacteria > Burkholderiales > Burkholderiaceae_C > Variovorax. The sequence continues at coordinate 13,870 of JBBJMS010000029.1, forward strand.
GCCAGGAGTTTCAGGTCATCGCTGCGACCGGCGAGGACGCGATCGTCTATTGCCCCGGCAGCGGCTACGCGGCCAACATGGAAAAGGCCGAGGCGATGGCGCCCGCCGGTCCGCGCGGTGCGGCCACCGAGCAGCTCGCGAAAACGCCGACACCGGGCAAGAGCACTTGCGAGGACGTTGCCCTTTTTCTGGGCGTGCCGCTCGCAACCACAGTGAAGTCTCTCGTGCTCGCCACCGACGTCGTCGAAAAGACGGGAACCGTGAAAGGCGTGCAGGTGTGGCTGCTGCTGGTGCGAGGCGACCACGACATGAACGAGATCAAGGTCGCCAAGGTGCCAGGCCTGGACAAGGGATTCCGTTTCGCCACCACCGCCGAGATCGACAAGCACTTCGGCTGCAAGCCGGGCTATCTTGGCCCGTTGGAGCTGAGGCAGCCCGTCAAGATCGTTGCCGACCGCGACGTCGCCATGATGGCCGACTGGATCTGCGGCGCCAACCAAGCCGACTTCCACATGACCAGCGTCAACTGGGGCCGCGACTTGCCCGAACCCGAACTCGTCGCCGACATCCGTAATGTCATCGCCGGCGATGCGTCGCCCGACGGCAAGGGCGTACTCGCCATCGAACGCGGTATCGAGATCGGCCACGTCTTCGTGCTCGGCACCAAGTACAGCAAGCCGATGAGCGCGACCTTTTTGGACGAAGCCGGCAAGCCGCAACTGCTCGAAATGGGCTGTTACGGCATCGGCATCACGCGCCTTCCGGCCGCGGCGATCGAACAGAACCATGACGAGCGCGGCATCATCTGGCCCGATGCGATTGCCCCGTTCACGGTGGTGGTTTGCCCGATCGGCATGGACCGCAGCGCCGATGTCAGGGCCGCGGCTGAGGCGCTCTATGTGCAGTTGATCGCGGCCGGCGTCGATGTGCTCCTCGACGATCGCGGCGAACGCCCCGGCGCGATGTTCGCCGACTGGGAGCTCATCGGCGTGCCGCACCGCGTAGTGATCTCCGACCGCGGCTTGAAGGAAGGCCAGCTCGAATACCAGCACCGGCGCGAAACCGCTTCCTCCAAGGTGCCCGCTGCCGGCGTCGTGCAGTTCATGCTCGACAAGCTCGCCGCATGAGCCTGTCCCGGCGCGCATGTTTTGGCAGCGCTGCTGCCGGAACGCTGTCATGGGTGCTGCCGCAGACTGCCATCGCGGGTGCGCAGATCGAAGAGCCTCTGATCGATTCGGTGCGGACCGCACTCAGTTCAGCCGTCCACAACACGGCGCCGCCGGTCCCTGAATTCGGCAGTACCGAGGCGCGGCTGGCGCATCTTCGCTGGCTCGGCGAGATGAGCGAACGCCTGCGCAAGAAGATTCCCGACTGGCCAAGCCGCAAGGAGTTGCTGCAGACAGTCTGGTATGAAGCGCGCCGCGCAGGCCTCGACGTGAGCCTGGTCCTTGGATTGATGCAGGTCGAGAGCAACTTCCGCAAGTTCGCGGTGTCCAGCGCCGGCGCGCGCGGCTACATGCAGGTGATGCCGTTCTGGACCGGCGTGATCGGCGACGCCGACCCCGCCAAGCTGTTCCATATGCAGACCAACCTGCGCTTCGGCTGCGTGATCCTGCGCCATTACCTCGACCGCGAAGCGGGCGACTTGTTCATGACGCTCGGCCGCTACAACGGCAGCCGAGGCAAGGCGCCGTATCCGAATGCGGTGTTCGCCAACCAGCGGCTGTGGACGTTCAACGACCGGCCGGCCGATTGAGTTTCAGCCGCCAGGCGGCGCGTTGCCCCGGGTCGCCATCACTTGGTCGATCCGGTGGCTGTCGACGTCCATCACCTCGAAGGTGTAGCCGCCCCAGCTGACGCTGTCGGTGCGCTTGGGCACGCGGCGCAGCATCACCATCAAAAAGCCGGCGAGCGTCTCGTACTCATCGGCATGCGGCAGGGTGTCGATGTCGAGCGCCCGCTGCACGTCCTGGATTGGCGTCACGCCGTCGATGAGCCACGAGTTCTCGTCGCGCTTGACGATCTGCTGCTCCTCGTCCTGCAGCCCCACGAGATCGCCCATCACCGTGCTCATCACGTCGTTCAGCGTGATGACGCCTACCACCAGGCTGTACTCGTTCACGATGATCGCGAAGTCCTCGTGCGCCTGCTGGAACTGCTCGAGCACTTCGGTCAGCGACAACCGGTCCGGCACCACCAGCGCCTTGTGCAGCGGCAGGCCTTCGTCGAACGAAAGCGGTTGGCCGCTCAGCACGCGCTGGAACATGTCCTTGGCATCGACATAACCCAGCACATGGTCGATGTCGCGCTCGCAGACCGGATAGGCGGAAAACGGCTCGGCCACGATGCGGGCGCGCAGTACGGCCTCGGTTTCGTCCTTCAAGAACCAGGCAATCCGCTCGCGCGAGGTCATCACGCTGCTCACCAGCCGTGTATCGAGTTCGAACACGTTCGCGATGACCTGCTGCTCGCGCACCGCGAGCACACCGGCACGCGCACCGGCCTCGGTCATGGCGAGGATGTCGGCCGAGGTGATTTTGTCGTCGCGCTGCATCGGCATGCCCAACAGCTTGAACAGCAAGTCGGTGCTGCGGGTGAAGAGCCAGACCAGCGGCTTGAAGGTGGTGATGAGCACCTGCATCGGCCCGACCATGCGCACGGCGAGCCGTTCCGGGTCGCTCATGCCCAGGCGCTTGGGGAACAGGTCGGCAAAGACCAGGAACACGGCGATGACGGTGACGAACGAGGCCAGAAACGCAGCGGTCTGCGCGGCTTCGGTGCCGAGCCAGAGCCCGAACAAGCGCGCGCGAAGTAGGGGCTGAGAGATCCTTCGCCGACCACGCCGCCGAGTATCGCGACCGCGTTGAGCCCGATCTGCACGACCGTGAAGTAGTGGCCCGGGTGCTCCTGGATTCGCATCACCCGCTCGGCGCGTGCATCGCCATCGTCGGCCATCTGCCGCAGCCGCAGCCTGCGCGAGGCGGCCAGCGTGATCTCGGCAAGCGAAAAGAATGCGCTGGTGGCGATCAGCAGGGCGATGACGAGCAGGCTTTGAGTCAGGTTCATGGGCGGTCGCAAAGGACCGCCATGGTGCCATGAGCCGGCTGGCGTGTTGCTACCGAACGACGCCGGTCAGATCCAAGGAGTACGCGGCGGGAGCACTAAACACCGCCGTGCGGATGCGTCGGATCGATCCACAGCACCGACTCGGGTTTCTCGACCGCTTCGATGTCGAGGTTGACAGCCACCGCCTGGCCGTCGCTGCGGCACAGCACGCATTCGAGCGTCTCGGTCGGGCTGGCATTGATTTCCTGGTGCGGCACGAAAGGCGGGACATAGATGAAGTCGCCCGGTCCGGCCTCGGCGGTGAACTCAAGGTGCTCGCCCCAGCGCATGCGCGCCCGCCCGCGCACGACATAAATCACCGATTCCAGGTGCCCATGGTGATGGGCGCCGGTCTTGGCGTCGGCATGGATCGTCACCGTGCCGGCCCAGAGCTTCTGCGCGCCGACGCGGGCGAAGTCGATGGCTGAGGCCCGGTTCATGCCGGGCGTCTGGGCGGTGTTGGCATCGAGCCGATCGACGGGAATCACGCGCACGCCGTCGTGCTTCCAGGCTGCCTCGCCGCCGGCGTGGTCGTGGCTCATGGAACGATCGAAAAGAATCTCAGTTGGGGCTGGCGTTGAGCATCTGCTGGAGTTCGCCCGACTCGTACATCTCCATCAGGATGTCCGAGCCGCCGATGAACTCGCCTTTGACGTAGAGCTGCGGAATCGTCGGCCAGTTGCTGTATTCCTTGATGCCCTGGCGAACGCCGTCGTCCTCGAGCACGTTGACGGTCTTGAGCGTGCGCGTATCCACGCCGACGGCCTTGAGGATCTGGATCGCGCGGCCCGAGAAGCCGCACATGGGAAAGCTGGCATTGCCCTTCATGAAAAGCACGAGCTCGTTGGACTTGACGAGTTCGTCGATGCGTTGCTGGTCGTCGGACATGGGATGCTCCTGAAAATTGACTTGCCGGATTATTTCACCGTGCGCCACATCCCGCCGGAGCATCGCGCAATGCCGGCGAGGTCGTCGCGGCTTTGAACATCGGCGAAGCCCCGGCCAGCGAGCAACATCTGCACGGCACCAGCCTGGTCGTGGCCGTGCTCGAGCAGCAGCCAGCCGCCGTCTGACAAGTGCGTCGGAGCGGCCTGGATGATGCGGCGGATGTCGTCCAGACCATCGTGTCCCGACACCAGCGCAGCCTCCGGTTCGTGCCGAAGCGCCGACAGATGCGGGTCGCCGGCCGCGATGTACGGCGGGTTCGACGCAATCAGGTCGTAGCCGGCGCCGGCGCCGGCGCCGGCGAGCGCCTCGGCGTCGACAAACCAGACGGTAAGACCGAGCTGCGGTGCATTGGCCCGGGCAACCGCCCAGGCTTCGGCGCTGGCGTCGACCGCCGTCACCCGGGCGTCCGGCCGAGCCGACTGAATGGCGAGCGCGATGGCGCCGCTGCCGGTGCCGAGATCGAGCACCGACGGCGCGGCCTTGCCGGCCAGCTGCTGCAGCGACCATTCGACCAGCGTCTCGGTGTCGGGCCGAGGCACCAGCACGCGGGCATCGACCCGCAGCGCCAGGCCGTGGAACTCACGCTCGCCGACGAGATAGGCCAGCGGTTCGCCGGCCGCGCGGCGGGCGCACAGCCCGGCGAAGGTCGAGCAGGCCGCCGGGGGCAGCGGGTCGGTGTCGTGCGCCAGCAGCCAGGCGCGGTCATGCAGCGAGCGGCCGAGCGCGTGGAGCACAAGCAGCTGCGCATCGAGCCGGTCGACGCCCTGCGCTGCAGCCGCGGTGAGCAGCTGCGCCGCGACCCGCACCGAACCGGGCTCGGTCGGCATCACGCGGGCAGGCTCGATTCCAGCTCGGCCAATTGCTCGGCCTCGCGTGCCGACTGCAGCGCCGCCAGCACGTCGCCCAGGTCGCCCTCGACGATGGCCTGCAGCTTGTAGAGCGTCAGGCTGATGCGGTGGTCGGTCAGGCGGCCTTGCGGAAAGTTGTAGGTGCGAATGCGGTCGGAGCGATCGCCGGTGCCGATCAGTCCCTTGCGTGTCGCCGCGTCCTTGGCCGCGCGTTCGCTGCGGTCTTTTTCGTGAATGCGGGCCGACAGCACCTGCATCGCCTTCGCCTTGTTGCGGTGCTGGCTGCGGTCGTCCTGGCATTCGGCCACGATGCCGGTCGGGATGTGTGTGATGCGCACCGCCGAATCGGTCTTGTTGATGTGCTGGCCCCCGGCGCCGCTGGCGCGGTAGGTGTCGATTCGCAGGTCTGCCGGATTGATCTGCACTGCCACGGTTTCCTCGGGCTCGGCGAGCACGGCGACGGTGCATGCGCTGGTGTGGATGCGGCCCTGGGTTTCGGTCGCGGGCACGCGCTGCACGCGATGGCCGCCCGATTCGAAGCGAAGTTGCCCGAACACGTCGTCGCCGACGATGCGCACCACCGCCTCCTTGTAGCCGCCGAGCTCGCTCGGGCTTTCGCTCACCAGTTCGCAGCGCCAGCCGGCCCGCTCGGCGTAGCGGGTGTACATGCGCAGCAGGTCTGCTGCGAACAACGCCGATTCGTCGCCGCCGGCACCGGCCCGGATTTCGAGAAAGGCGTTGCGCGCATCGTCCGGGTCCTTGGGGAGCAGCAGCCGCTGCAGCTCGTCCTCGAGCTGGCGCAGTTCCGATTCGGCGCTGGCGATTTCTTCCTGCGCCATCCCGGCGAGATCGGCGTCGTCGAGCATGCCCCGCGCGCTCTCCAGGTCGGACTCGCGCTGCTGGTAGCGCGCATAGCGGCCCGCGATCTGCGTCACCTCGGCATGCTCGCGCGAGATGTTCCGGTACTGCGCCATGTCGGACATGATGTCCTCGCGCGACAGCAGGAAGTCGAGTTCGCCCAGGCGTTGCGCATAGCGCTCGAGTTGGTGGCGTAGAAAAGTTTTCACTGGATCAGTCTTTGAAGCGGGAGTCGGGCACACGGAAGTCCGTAACCTTCGAATGCGAAGGCCGGACCGTGCGACGTCGCTAACGCTCTTTGCGCAGGAACAGGCGTGAAATCGTCTGCGCCGTGTGTTCGCGGGCGGCGGCGTCGCCGGCATGCAGCTCGGTCAGGGCGCCGTGCAGCATCTTCTGCGTCAAGCCGCGCGACAGCGCCTCGAGCACGGCCTCGACCGGCTCGCCCCTGGCCAGCAGCTTGCGCGCGCGGGCCAATTCGGCGGCGCGCCACTCGTCGGTCTGCGCGTTCAGCTGCTGGATCAGCGGCACGGTGCCGCGCTGGCCGAGCCAGTGCATGAAGCTGCGCACGCCCGCGTCGATGATGACTTCGGCCTCGGCCACCGCCGCCTGCCGGCTGGTGTGGCTCTGCTGCACCACCTGCGCCAGGTCGTCCACCGTGTAGAGGTAGACGTCCTCAAGCGCCTTCACTTCCGGCTCGATGTCGCGTGGCACGGCCAGATCGACCATGAACATGGGCCGGTGCTTGCGCAGCTTCAGCGCGCGCTCGACGGCTCCGAGGCCGATCAACGGCAGCGAGCTGGCGGTGCAGCTCACCACGATGTCGAACTCGGCCAGGCGCGGGGGCAGGTCGGCCAGGCGCATTGCCTCGCCGCCGAAGCGCGAGGCCAGCTTTTCACCGCGCTCGAGCGTGCGGTTGGCAATCACGATGGACTTCGGCTCGCGGGCGGCGAAATGCGTCGCCGCGAGATCGATCATCTCGCCCGCGCCGACAAACAGCACGCGCGTCTGCTTCAAGTCCTCGAACAGCTGGGAAGCCAGTCGCACCGCCGCCGCCGCCATGCTGATCGAATGCGCGCCGATCTCGGTCGCGGTGCGCACTTCCTTGGCCACCGCAAAGGAGCGCTGGAACAGCTGGTTCAGCGTGCTGCCGAGTGCACCGGCCGTTTCGGCGGCGCGCACCGCGTCTTTCATCTGGCCGAGGATCTGCGCTTCACCGAGCACCATCGAGTCGAGCCCGCTCGCCACCCGGAAGGCATGGCGGGCGGCGTCGTCGTCGTGCAGCGTGTAGGCATGCGAGCGCAGCAGGGCCGGCGCCACGCCGCCGCTCTCGGCCAGCCAATCGACCGTGTGTTCGAGCGCGAGGTGCTCGGCGGCGCAGTAGATCTCAGTCCGGTTGCAGGTGGAGATGATGGCGGCTTCGACGTCCGGGTGGCGGTGGGAGCCGAAGGAGCGCTGCAGGCTCAGCAGCGTGGGTGCGATCTGGTCGAGCGCGAACGCGAAACGACCGCGCAGATCGAGCGGCGCGGTCGTGTGGTTCAAGCCAAGGGCCCAGACTGACATAACGGGGGATTATAAAATCCGCCGCTGCCTTCGGCTCCTGCACGTCCGCATGACCCCGTCATCGTCATCCATGTCAGCACTCGACTTCCTGATCCACGTCCTCAACTTCGTCGCGCCTGCGTTCTTCGTCGCGCTGCTGCTCGGGCTGCTGTTTCGCGTGGCGATGCGCAAACAAAGTGTCGCGACTGCGTTGTGGATGCAATGCGCCATCAATACCGGCGCGGGCGTCCTCGTGCTGCTCTGCGGCCTGTGGTTCTTCGGCCGCGACGGGCGCATGGCGACGTATGCGGCGCTGGTGGGCGTCTGCGGCACGGTGCAGTGGTGGCTGCTGCGCGGCTGGCGCAGCTGAACTCGTCGCCTGCTTCAGGCTGGCAAGGGCGGCGGCGCTGCCGGTGCCTGAGGCAGCACCGCGACAGGCGCCGCGAGCGCGATGCCATCCTTCTTGAGCAGGTCGAGCATGGTGAACAGCAGGTCGCTGCGCACCCCGCCGGCGACCCGCGGGCTCGACACATAGGCAATCGCCTGGAAGATGAGCATGCCGTTCTCGATGCCTTCGAGCGTGAGCGACGGCGCCGGGATCGGTAGCACGCTCTCGTGCCCGCCGCAGGCCGCGAGCATCAGTTCGCGCACCCGCACCGCGTCGGTGGCAAGCGGCATCGGCATGCGGATCAGTACCCGGCCCTCGGCGTTGGAGAGCGTCATGTTGCGCACGGTCTTGGTGATGAACTCCGAGTTCGGCACGATCAGCGTGGAGCGGTCGCCGAGCTGGATTTCGGTGGCGCGCACGTTGATGCGCCGCACGTCGCCTTCCGCGTTCCCGAGCACCACCCAGTCGCCAACTTTGACCGGCTGCTCCGCCAGCAGGATCAGCCCCGAGATGAAGTTCTGCACGATCGCCTGCAGCCCGAAACCGATGCCGACCGACAGCGCACTGGCCACCCACGCGATGCGCTCGATGCCGATGCCCAGCGCCGACAACGCGAACGCGACCACGAAGATGCCGCCCACATAGCCGAGCAGCGTGGTGAGCGAGCTCTGCATGCCCGGCTCGAGCGCAGTCTGCGGGAGGTACTGCACTTCGAGCCACTTCTTCAGCACTCGCAGCCCGACGAAGCCGATGGCCAGCACCGCAACCGCGGTGAAGATCGCACCTGGGACGAGTTCGAACTCGCCGACCTTCACGCCGGTGCCGAACTGGCCACTGCGCTGGAACACCTCGCCCGGGCTCGTACCCAGAGGCGTAGCCAATGCGATCAGCATGTAGAAGAACAGCGCGACGCGCGCGAGGCCCGACAGCACCACCGCCGCTTGGTCGAGCGTTCTCGGCGCGAAGCCGAAGCTCGCGTGCAGCCGCTGGCCGACATTGCTGCGCGAGGACAGTAGGGCCATGCACAGGTCGTCGGCAAACTTGAACAGCAGATAGAACGCGGCTGCGACGATGCCGGTCCAGGTGAGCTGGCTGGCCAGGAAGCTCGCCATCGCCACATAGCCGGTGGCCACAAGGACCCAGATGGCGATCACCAACAACCCGACCAGGCCCAGCAAGATGCCGACCCAGAGCGGCCGCTCGAACGCGGCCGCATCGGCAGGCGCATGCGCATCGGCACGGGGCTCGCGCAGCCGGACCAGCATCGCGCCGATCAGGCCTGTCAGCGCCAGCGCGGTTGCCGCATGGGTCGCGACGATGGCCGCGAAGCTGGCCTCCACCACCGCATTGATCTGCGCAGGCGCCCAGACCAGCACGGCGATCAGCGCAGTCAGCCACGGAAAGGGTGCCAGGCGCGCGGCCACGCCATCGGCGATCGGCGGCAGCCGCCATGACGGCCGGGTGTTCGACAGGAGCGCGCGGCCGAGGCCGACCACGAACGCGATGAAGATGATCGACTGCACCACCGCCTGCCCCAGCTTGCGCGTCTGTGCGCCCCATACGCCGTGGACGTCGAGCGTGGCGTAAACGCCCTGCGCCGCCAGGCCGACCAGCAGCACGTTGGTGGTCACGATGGCGATCACCAATAGTGATCGGCGCAGCCGCCCGGCCGGTAGCACGCGCACCGCCAGCCGTGCCAGCGCGCGTTCGGCGGCCCAGTTGCCCAGCAACGCGATCAGCAGCGCGACGACAACGCTCGTCATCACCGCGGTGGCATGGGCGGGCTGCCGGGCGACGGCGGCACCGGCCGCGAGTTCGGTGCGCAGTGCATCGAGCCGCGCCACGTCGGCGGACCACGCATTGCGGATGTCGCGCCAGAACTCGCGCCCGAGGGGGGAAGGCGCGCGTTCGGTGAGTTGCGCCTCGAACAACGCGCGGCGCTTGGCGAGCAGCTCGCCGGCGCGCTGCCGCGTGTCGACGGTGACCAGGCGCGCCAGGCGCACGTCGGCATCGAGCGTGTTGCGCTCCTTCAAGAGCGCGGCGCGCTGACGGGCGATGTCCAGGTCTTCGGTCGCGCCGCCGGCCGGCGAATCGCCAAGCTCGCCCAGTCGCGCGTTGAGGTCGGCCAGCGGACCGATGCGCGAGGCGATGAAGGTCTCCGCCTGCACACCGATGGCGTCGAGCCGCGCGATCAGCGCCCGCACCTCGGTGCTGTTGTCGACCGATTCCGGAATGCGGTCGAGCTCGGCCCGCAGCTGCGTCACCGTGGGCTGAGGCAGGGGCGCGGCGTCCTGTCCCATGGCACTGCCGCAAAGCACGGCTGCCAGCAACAGGACCACGATGCGGAGCATGCGACTACTCATGGGCGCATCATAAAAGGCTGTGCAGGCGCCTTCTTCGGCGCTGGCTCACGTTGGTTCAAGCTGCGGGACTGAACCTGTCGACCCGGTCGGTGATGATGCCGTCGGTGCCGAGGTCGATCAGCCGCCTGGCTGCCCATTCGTCGTTGACGGTGTAGCTCAGGGCGCGAAGGCCGGCGGCGTGCACCTGCGTCACGGTGGGCGCATCCCACAGCGCATGGTTGCAGACGATCGCCGTGCATGCGAGTTCGCTCGCGACGTCGAGCCAGCCGTGCCACAAGGTGTCGAGCAGCAGGCCGCGTGGCAGTTCGGGCTGCGCGGCTCGCGCGCCTTGCAGCGCATCCGGTGCAAAAGAGGTGAGCAGCGGCGGCGGGGTGGCCGCACCGGTCCAGAGCCGCGCGGCGAGTCGGGCCACGACCTCGCCGGTCTGGCGCTCCACGCCCGGCGTGGGCTTGATCTCGATGTTGAGCGCATGACCGTTGGCAAGGCAGAAGCGGATCAGGCTCTCCAGGCTCGGCAGCGGCTCGCCGGCGTAGCGCCTCGAATGCCAAGCGCCGGCATCGAGCTGGCTGAGCACCGACCACGAAAGATCGCCGGCCGCGCCGCGGCCGTTGCTCGTGCGCTCGAGCGTGGTGTCGTGCAGCAGGAAGGGCACGCCATCGGCGCTGAGCTTGGCATCGCATTCGAACATGCGATAGCCATGCGCGGCACCGAGCCGGAAGGCGGCCAGCGTGTTTTCAGGCGCGAGCCTCCCGGCACCGCGATGGGCAATCCAGCGAGGGTAGGGCCAGGGCGGCAAGCTCATCCCTGGCGCTTGCCCGAGCCGGCGTCGAACCAGTGCAGCTTGTTCGGGCGCGCCGCGATCATGACGGTGTCGCCAGCGGCCGGCGGCACCTGGCCTTCGTCCACTCGCATGATCAATTGCTCGTCGCCGATGCGACCGTAGATCAGTCGCTCGGCGCCCAGCAGTTCGACATGTTCCACCTGCACCGACCAGCCTTGCGCATCGAGCACCAGGTGCTCGGGACGAATGCCGAGGATGGTGCCCGGCCGCACGCCGGGTGCATGCATGAGCAGGTTCATCGGCGGCGAACCGATGAAGCTCGCCACGAAGGTCGTCGCGGGCCGCGAATACACCTCTTCGGGCGTCGCGAACTGGTCCATTGCGCCGGCGTTCATCACGATGATTCGCTGCGCGAGCGTCATCGCCTCCACCTGGTCGTGCGTGACGAAGAGCGAGGTGATGCCCAGTTCGCGGTGCAGCTTCTGGATTTCGATGCGGGTCTGCGCGCGCAGCTTGGCATCGAGATTCGACAACGGTTCGTCGAACAGGAAGACCTGAGGTTGCCTCACGATCGCACGGCCCATCGCCACGCGCTGGCGTTGTCCGCCGGAGAGCTCGCGCGGCTTGCGTTCGAGCAAGTGGCCGAGCTCCAGGATCTTGGCCGCCTTGTCGACCCGGGTCTTGATCTCGGGCACCGGTACCTTGGCGATCTTCAGCCCGTAGGCCATGTTGTCGAACACCGTCATGTGCGGATAGAGCGCGTAGTTCTGGAACACCATCGCGATGTCGCGCTCCGCGGGTTCGAGGTCGTTGACCACCCGCCCGCCGATCGAGATTTCGCCGGCGCTGATTTCCTCGAGTCCGGCAACCATGCGCAGCAGCGTCGACTTGCCGCAGCCCGATGGGCCCACGATGACGACGAATTCGCGATCGGCGACCTCCGCGCTGACGCCGTGAATGACTTGGTTGGCTTTCGGGCCGTGGCCGTAGCGCTTGATGACGTTGCGAAGGGAAATGGCCGCCATGGATGGTTCTGCTTGCTTCGGTGCGGTGATGCCGCAATTATTTTTCGGTGTCCACGAGGCCCTTGACGAACCAGCGCTGCATGAGGATGACGACCAGCGCGGGCGGAATCATCGCCAGCACGGCGGTCGCCATCACGATGTTCCAGTCGGTCGCCGCGTCGCCGCCGCTGATCATTCGCTTGATGCCGATCACCACCGGATACATGCTCTCGTCGGTGGTCACGAGCAAGGGCCAGAGGTACTGATTCCATCCGTAGATGAACTGGATCACGAACAGCGCCGCG